>JANPBZ010000183.1:0-25001 GCA_031430695.1 Ilumatobacteraceae bacterium | reverse complement strand
GGCGCACTCGAGCGCGTGCTGGCCGAACAGATCACATCGGGTCGGGAACGGCTACTCCAGCTCGTGGCGACCAGGCACTGAATCGACCGTCGTCGCGCCGCTCCAGTGTCAACGGCATCCCGAAGCACTCACTGAGTTTGGCCGAGGTCAACGTCCGGTTGATCGGCCCCATGACCACGGCCTTGCCGTCGCGCAGCATCAGCACGTGCGTCATTCCCGGCGGGATCTCGTCGAGGTGGTGGGTCACCAGGATCAGCGGCGGTGCGACCGGATCGGTCGTCAACTCGGCGAGCGCCTGCACGAGTTGCTCGCGGCCCGCCAGGTCCAGTCGTGCGCTCGGTTCGTCGAGCAGCAGGACGGCCGGGTCGTTCATCAGCGTGCGGGCCAGCAGCACACGCTGCTGCTCGCCCGACGAGGTTGTCCCCAGCGGTCGGTCGGCAAGCCAGGCGACGCCCATGCGGGTGAGGCACGATCGGGCGCGTGCCTCGTCGGCCTCGTCGTAGCGGTGCCACCAAGGCTCGAGGGCCGCATACTTCGCGGTCATCACGACGTCGAGGCATCGAAGCTCGGTGCGGAGCTGTACGGCCAACGACGGCGACATGTAGCCGATGCGGCGCCGCAGCACTCGCACGTCGGTTCGTCCCAGGCGCTCGCCGAGGACCCTGACGTCGCCGGTCGACGGATGCTCGTACATCGCTGCGATCTTCAAGAGCGTGGTCTTGCCCGAGCCGTTGGCGCCCAGCACCACCCACCGCTGTCCCGGCATCACCTTCCAGTTGAGCGGGGCCAGGATCGTGCGGCCGTCGCGGACGAAGCTGACATCGGCGAAACGCAGGATGTCAGGCCGTGCTTCTTCAGACGGTGCTTCTTCGGACCTTGCTTCATCGGACAGGGCTTCGCCAGACCGAGCTTCTTCAGACATCGAGATGTGACGATATCGCCACGCAGAGTAAGAGGTGCCGGTTGGAATGCCCAAACCACTGGTACCCTCCCATGCGGGATGCGTCGGTTACTGGTGGTTGTGTCGGCAATGTGCTTTTTCGCGCCGCTATCGGTGAGCACGGTCGGGCGCGCCGCAGAGACCGAAGCCGAGCAGGCTGCCAGGGAAATTGCCGATGCTCGCGAGAGGGCCAACGCTGCAGCCGATGCGTACTTCGCATCCGAGTCGCGGATCGACGAACTTGCGCTGCAGGAGAACCAGTTGAAGTCCGAGATCTCCGCGCTCGAAGGCGACGTGAAGGCACTGCAACTGGCGGTCGAGAACGTCGCCATCGGTCGTTACACCAGGTCAGGCAGCACGGGCGTACCGTTGCTGACCGGCTTTCAGTCGCCCGGGGACTCGATCAAGATCGACGCCCTCATGGAAGTGATCTACGACTCGTCGGCCAACGACTTCGACCGCTTCGATGCGCTCAACGCCGACCTCGCCGACAAGCGGCAGCAGTTGGTCGACAAGAAGGATCAGGCCGAGAAGGAACGCGCCAATCTCGCCGCGCTCAGAGACGCCGCCTCGGCCGAGGTGCAGCGTCTGAAAGACGTCGAAGCCGATCGCCTCGATGACGAGGCTGTCCGCACGGCCCTCGTCGCCGAGCAGGCGCGCCGCAAACGTGAGGCCGATCGCAAGACCCGGCTCAGCGCACCAGCGCCCACGCTTCCATCCCCGCAGGATTCGCCGGCCGACGATTCCGATTCGGCTGGGGCCGACGGTGGAAGAGATTCCGACGACGCTGCCACCCCGTCGGGTGCGGCGACACGGCCGTCGCTTCCGAATTCCGGTGGCGGTCAAACGGGCGGTGGCGGTAGCGGCAGCTTCCCCGGCGGTGCCGGCAACGACTACGCCGGCCCTGGCTGGGTCTGCCCCACAGGTAGTGCCCCCGCTCCGTTCGCCAATACCTGGGGAGCACCGCGTAGCGGCGGTCGTCGCCACCAAGGCGTCGACATGATCGGTCAGCGAGGCGTCCCGGTGCTTGCCGTCGTCGACGGTATCGCTGAGTCGAGAAGCAACGTGCTTGGCGGGCTGACCGTGTGGTTGACCGGCGTCGACGGTCACAAGTACTACTACGGCCACTTCGACAGCTACGGCCAGCTCGGCTCGGTGACAGCCGGCACCCCCATCGGGTTCATCGGCGACACAGGCAATGCCAAGTTCAGCATCGCTCACCTGCACTTCGAGATCCATCCGGGCGGTGGTCCGGCCGTCAATCCATTCCAAACGGTCGCTGCCCACTGCCCATCGCTCGGCTGATGGCCGATGACCTCGCGCACCGGCTGGCCGCCGTCCTCGAGGTGGCTTCGGTCACGGGCCTGACGAGGGCGCGCTGGTGTGGCAATCGGTTCGCGACAAGTTGGCGGTTGCAAACCCCAAGTACGGCGTCTGATGACTGGCGCCCCTGGGCGGGGCCGCAGCTCACAAACGCTGGGTCCGCGCGGGCCGTGACGGTGTGAGCGTGACCGGCTGCCCGGCGGCCAGTTGTCCGCACGCGGCGTCGATGTCGGTGCCGCGGTTGCGGCGCACGGTGGCGTTGACACCCAGCGATTCCAACGTGTCTCGAAACTCGTGCACTCGCTTCAACGGCGAGCCGACCGTCGGATAGCCGGGCGTCGGATTCAGAGGAATCAGGTTGACGTGCGCGGGCAATCGGAATCGACGGCACAACTTGGCGAGTTCGGTGGCGTCGCTGATGCGGTCGTTGACGCCGTCGATCATGGCCCATTCGAAACTCAGTCGCCGCCCCTTGACAGCCAGGTAGTCGGCGCACGCACCCATCAGGTCGTCGATCGGGTAGCGCTTGTTGATCGGCACCAACTCGTCGCGCAGGGCGTCGTTGGCGGCGTGCAACGACACGGCAAGGTTGACGGGCAGCGGCCGATCGGTGAGGCGGCGGATGCCGGGCACCAGCCCGACCGTCGAGATGGTCAGCTTGCGCGCCGACAGCCCGAGGTCGCCATGTAGGCGCTCGACGGAATCCCACACGACGGCTTCATTTGCCAGAGGCTCGCCCATGCCCATGAACACGACGTTGCCGAGACGACGCTGCATCGACCGTGCCTCGCGGGCAGCGACGGCGACCTGTTCGACGATCTCGCCGACCGAGAGATGGCGGGAGAACCCGGCCTGCCCGGTGGCGCAGAACCCGCAGCCCATCGCACACCCGACCTGGCTGCTGACGCACACCGTGACGCGATCTGGATACAACATCAACACGGTCTCGATCCGCTTGCCATCATGCAGTTCCCACAGGTACTTGACCGTGTCGCCTCCATCGCTGACGCTGCGGACGACGACCTGCAGGGCCGGTATCAGTCGCGCCATCAGGATTTCTCGTAGCGCCTTGGGAATGTTGGTCATCTCTGCCGGCATCGACAGGTTCTGGTACAACCCCTGCCAAACCTGATCCAGCCGGTACCGGGGTTCGCCGTCCAGCAAGTCGGCGAGTTCAGCCCGGCTGGGTTGGTACGGCGACGTCGTCACGTCACGGCTGGTCACATCGCGGCAGCCAACGCCGTGTACTGATCGATGTGACCGCGCAACACGTCGAGGCTCGCGGTCCAGAACGCCTCGCCCGACACATCGAATCCGAACACCGCACCCAGCTCCTCGGCGGTGTTCATGCCAGCGCGCGACAGCACGTCGTCGTAGGACCGCTGGAATCGTTGCGGGTCTTCGCGGTACTTGGCGTAGAGCCCGAGCCCGAAGAGCAACCCGTACGTGTACGGCCAGTTGTAAAAATGTGAGGCGTAGTAGTGCGGTTTGACCGCCCACATGTACGGGTGGGCGGTCGATTGATCGAGCCCGTCGCCGTATGCATCGGCCTGTGCCGACAACATCATCTCATTGAACTCCGAGACCCCGATCGTGCGACGTTGGCGGCGAGCGAAGACTTCTGTTTCGAAGAGCCATCGACTGCGGATGTCGACCACCGTCTGTACCGCGCCGGCCAAGTTGACGTCGAGCAATGCCAGGCGATCGCGACCTGTCAGGTGCCGCAACCCCTCTTCGACCACCAAGGTTTCGCAGAAGATGCTCGCTGTTTCAGCGAGTGCCATGGGCAGGCGACGTTGCAGCGCGGTGCGGTGTGCGAGTTGTGTGTTGTGGTAAGCGTGACCGAGCTCGTGGGCGGTGGTCTGGGCAGAATCGACGCTGCCGTTCCAGTTGAGGAACACCAGCGAGCGATCCTCGACGAAGGGCATGCAGAACGCCCCGCCACGCTTGCCGTCGCGCGGCCCAGCGTCGATCCACTGTCCATCGACGGCGCGGTCGACCAGTCCTCCAAGGATGGGGCTGTATGAGGCGAATGCGCCGCGGACAATCTCCAAACCATCCGACCACGAGATCGCACTCGGAGCAAATGGGAGGGGTGCGAACAGGTCGCACCACGGCAGGGCTCCCACGTGGTCGTGCAGCTGCGCCTTGGCATGCATCCAGCGACGAAAGTCAGGCAGCGATGCGTCGACAGCGGCCTGCATGGAATCGAACGTCGCTTGGCTGACGTTGTTGGCGAACAGCGATGCCTCGATCGGGCTGTTCCACCCGCGCCGGCGATTGACGACGTTTGCCTCGCCCTTCACGGCGTTCAACGCTGCCGCGCAGGCGACGGCCACGGTCGGCCAGGCGCGCAGTTCGGCATCGTATGCGGCCTTGCGAACGTCGGGGTCGGCGTCGGTCGCTAGGCCACGGATAGCCGCCATCGGCAAGGATTCATCGCCAGTCGGAAGGTTGACCACCTCGTTGAGCTGTGATGCGATGTCCTCGTGCAGGCGGTCCCAGGCACTCGACCCGGTCGTGCTCAACTCGGCGTACAGACCTTCTTCGGCCTCGGCCATCTGGTGGTCTGCGCGGGCGGCCAGAAAGGTGAGCGGACCGCGGTGCTCAGCAACCTCGGTACTGAATTCGGCAAGCGCATCGACGCCGAGCGAACTGACCCAATCAGCGAGGCGGCTCAGCAGGGGGCGCTGCTGCGATTCGCAGACTTCCAGTTCGCTCAGCAGCCCCTGGGCGGTCTCGTTGAAGCTATCGGTCGAGACGGTGGCGTACACGTATGCGCCCACCAGATCGGTGCGCAGCTCTGTGTCGTTGACGGCTCGGATCACCGCGTCGGCGGCCTCGCCGTCGGCTGCCGTGACCGGTCGTGGCTCACATCGGCGGATGTCGTGTTCCTCGAACAGGGCAGCGAGCCTGGTCGAGTCGGCGCTGACTTGCTCGAGCGCATCGACGAACGATCGCGACTCGAGCGAATCGTGAACATCGGCCACACTCCAACGTGGGAGCACTTCCGTCGTTTCTTTCATGGATGAACTCCGCTCGTGATCTTGAGGTCGGCGACGTCGCGAACGTAGGCGTGGTCCGCGTGATGTATCGAAAATCCGAGTCGCTCGTACAGCGAAAGCGCGGCGACGTTGGCGGCGTCGACATGCAGCATTCCTACGGTCAAGCCCTGCGCCGCAAGGTAGTCGAGCCCGGCGATGGTCAGTGACTTGCCGAGACCGAGGCCGTGAAAGGGCGGATCGACGGCGATCACGTAGATCTCGCCCATGGCAGGGGACATGTCGCGGTGCACCTTCGTCCAGCAGAATCCCGCCAGCACCCCGTCGCGCTCGTGCAGCCGAAAACCGGCGGGGTCGAACCACGGCTCGGCCTCGCGTTGCTGCAACGTGTCGAGTGTCCAGCGGCCCTGCTCGGGATGATCGTGAAACGCAGCGTTGTTGACCCGCAACCATTCGGCTTCGTCGCGACCGACGACAAACGCTCGAGTAACGATCGTCGTGTCGTCGCTGATCGGCAACGTGCGCCGTAGCTGCAGCAGCCGCCGACCGCGCACCAGGCCGACATCCGCCGCCATCTGGTCGGCACTCTCGTGCGGCCTGTGGACCCACCAGTGGACTCTGCCCCCGCCATCGGCAGCGACCACGTCGAGCGCTGCACGCAGGAGCAGCGGCGTCAGCTCCGCGGAACCTGCTCGCTGACTCGAGGCGATGACCACCTCGACCGTTGTCGACATGTTGCCGGTAGCCAATTGGGCATACCCACAGAGGATGTTGGCCTGATCGAATGCGAGCACTGCGGCGAAGCCCGGCCCGCCGCGACGCAACAGGTCGAGCCACAGGTGGTCCGACAGTGCGCGAAACCCGTCGAACTCGGCGGCGTCGGCGAGCAGTCGCTTGACGCCGTCGAGGTCGGTGTCGGCGAGCTCGCGCCGGGTCTCGATACGCCACATGACCACCGAGGTTAATGCCGGGCTGCCGCTGAGGCTCCTGTCGTCAGCCAGCGTTGGGCTCGCGTTGAATAGTGTCGGTGCATGGCCAAGCCGCGTACGCCGAAGGGTCGGACAGTCGAAGTCGCCCGCCGGCTCGCGGAGACGTATCCCGACGCGGTCTGCGAGCTCGACCACTCCAACGCCTTCGAGCTGCTGGCAGCCACGATCCTGTCGGCGCAGTGCACCGACGCACGGGTCAACATGGTGACACCCGTATTGTTTCGGGCGTACCCAACTGCGGCACATCTTGCCGCTGCGAACCCCGCCGATGTCGAGGAGATCATTCGGTCAACGGGTTTCTACCAGAACAAGACCAAAAGCCTGCTCGGCATGGCCCAAGCACTGCTGGAACGTTTCGGGGGCGAGGTGCCGACCGAACTCGACGATCTGGTCACGCTTCCCGGTGTCGGTCGCAAGACCGGCAACGTCGTGCGCAGCGTGGCCTTCGACCTGCCGGGCCTGCCGGTCGATACTCACGTATTGAGGCTGTCGAGGCGATTGGGTCTCAGCGTGCTCGAGGATCCGGTGAAACTCGAGTTCGAATTGAACGGATTTCTGGCGCCCGCCGACCGGGGTCTGTTCAGTCTTCGGATGATCCTGCACGGTCGGCGGGTGTGCGACGCGAAGAAGCCGCGGTGCGCTGAATGCACCCTCGAAGACATCTGTCCATCGACGCGGGTGCCGCGCCGAGCGTCACGAAAGTAGCTTAATAACCACCGTGAGTGGCAGCTTGCGCCCGTACAGAATCGGTGTATAGTGGCCATACCAACCAGGTTCCCGCCACCTGGTTTGCGGGCGATGCTGGGATCCGCCGCCTAGCATTGCAGAGCGACGGCCCCGTTCATCGGGGCCGTCGCCGCTTTTTGCGTCAATGTTTTCGGCAGTTTCAGGCGATCAGCTTCAGTGCCCTGCGAAGCAGTCGCTCGGCGTTGCGCAGCGCCTGCTCGGCCTCACCGACCGCGGCGCGGAGATCCTCGCGACCTGCCGGAATTCCGAGCGGGCCGACCTCGGCAAGCTGTTGCCGATATCGCTCTACGTGTTCGGCGATGACCGTCAGGGTTGCGGCAACAGGATCGTTCATGGCGCCAGTCTCGCGTCCCGAACCTCGAAATCGAGGCTCCCTCGTTTGCAGTGCTGTCGGTATCGTGGCCAACTGTGCATTCGGTGACGGTACGCGACGACTTGCGAGCATTGGAGGGCTACCACTCGCCACAGGTCGACGTGCGCATACGGCTCAACACCAACGAAGCACCCACGCCGCCTCCCACCGCATGGCGCGACGCCTTCGCCGCGGAACTCTCACGTGTCGAGTGGCATCGATATCCGGATCGCAGCGCGTCGGCGTTGCGTGCCGCGATTGCCGAGTCGCATCACGTGCGGCCTGATCAGGTGTTCGCGGCCAATGGATCGAACGAGGTGTTGCAGACGCTGTTGCTCGCGTATGCCGGCCCCGGTCGTGCCGTTGTGACATTCGAGCCGACGTATCAACTTCACAGCCACATCGCCCGGCTCACGGGTGCAACGGTGATCGAAGGAGAACGTGCACCCGACTTTCGCTTGGATGTCGAGTCAGCCATTGCGTTGATCCAACAGCATCGCCCGGCTGTGACGTTCCTGTGCTCGCCGAACAACCCCACCGGGCTCGTC
Organism: Ilumatobacteraceae bacterium; assembly: GCA_031430695.1. Taxonomy (GTDB): domain Bacteria; phylum Actinomycetota; class Acidimicrobiia; order Acidimicrobiales; family Ilumatobacteraceae; genus JAENVT01. The sequence goes on along the minus strand of JANPBZ010000183.1, from coordinate 17,100 downwards.
GAGCCGCAGGAGAACGTGCGCGCCGTACTTGCCGCTCAACCGGGGTTGCTGGTGGTCGACGAGGCGTACGGCCAGTTCGCTGACTGGTCGGCATTGACCATGCTTGACGAGTCGACCCCCCTGGTGGTCACCCGTACGTTCTCGAAGACCTGGTCGATGGCGGCCAGCAGACTGGGCTACCTCGTCGGACCGTCGTGGCTCGTTGCCGAACTCGACAAGGTCGTTTTGCCGTATCACCTCGATGCCGCCAAACAGATTGCCGGTCGGCTGGCGTTGCAGTTCACCGACGAGATGGATTCCCGCGTCCAGCAGATCGTGGCAGAGCGCGAACGAATCTCGGCGGCCCTCGCACAACTCGACGGCGACGTCTTTCCCAGCGGCGCCAACTTCGTCCTCTTCCGGCCGCGCGACAAGTCGGGCAGGCAGGTGTGGCAGGAGTTGCTCGAGCGAAGCATCTTGATCAGAGATTGCTCAGGGTGGCCACGACTGGGCAACTGCCTGCGCGTCACGGTCGGCACCAGCGACGAGAACGACGAGTTCCTGTCGGCGATCAAGGAGATCATGCAATGAGTCGCACCGGCACCGTTCATCGGGTCACCAAGGAGACCTCGATCGACCTGACGATCGACATCGATGGCTCCTGCGCGACCGAGATCTCCACCGGGATTCCCTTCTACGACCACATGCTCGAACAGGTCGGCAAGCACGGCGCGTTCGACCTGCGCATCGCCGCCATCGGCGACCTGCACATCGACACGCATCACACGATCGAGGATGTCGCGATCAGCCTGGGCGAAGCCTTCCGTCAGGCGCTCGGCGACAAGACCGGCGTACGCCGGTTTGCCAGCGGCCTGTATCCGCTCGACGAGGCACTGGTCGAGGTGGCCCTCGATCTATCTGGCCGGCCGTTCGTGGTGTGGGATGTCGAACTTCCCGAATGCCTGCCGCTCGGAAACCCGGCGTTCGACCCGCAGTTGGCCGAACACGCCGTCACATCATTCGCGACGGCGGCCGGAATCACGCTCCATGTCCCCCTGCGCCGCGGGCGCCACGTTCGTCGCATCAGCGAGGCGGTGTTCAAGGGGCTGGCACGATGCCTCCGCGACGCCGTGCGCGTCGAGGGCGCCCAAGTGCCGTCGACGAAGGGTGTGCTGTAGGCCGTGAGCGAACAGCCATTGATCGCCGTCTTGGACTATGGAATCGGCAACCTGCGTTCCGCCCAGAAGGCGCTGCAACGGTGTGGCGCCGATGCCCGTCTGACAGTGGACCATGGGCTGATCACCGATGCCGACGCCGTCGTGTTGCCGGGAGTCGGTGCGTTCGGCGCATGCATGGCAGCGCTGCGCGAAGCGGACCTGGAGGACGCAGTCGAGGGGGCCGTCGATTCCGGTCGGCCGTTCCTCGGCATCTGCGTCGGTATGCAGATGCTGTTCGACGCCAGTGAGGAGGACGACTCGGCAGTCGGGCTCGGAGTCATCCCTGGCGTCATCGGGTGGCTGGGTTCCGAGCTGCCGCGACCACAGATGCAATGGAACCTGCTGACGTTGACCATGCCCGACGACCAGATGTTCGCCGGCTTGTCGCCGCAAGCATGGGTGTACTTCGTGCACTCGCTGCACGCCGTACCTGACGACCCGGCTGTGATCGCCGCGACCTGCACCTACGGCGGCGTCGTCAACTCTGCCTTCCGTTGCGGCAACGTGTTCGCCACCCAATTCCACCCGGAGAAGTCCGGGGCATGGGGGCTCTCGTTGCTCGGCAACTTCGTCCGCATTGCCTCAGGAGCCACGGTGCCTTGATAGTCGAACTCTTTCCGGCGATTGACCTGCGTGATGGTCAGGTCGTGCGCCTGACGCAAGGCGACTACGGCAATGTGAAGGTGTACGGCAGCGATCCGGTTGCCGTGGCCCGTTCGTTTGCCGACGCCGGGGCTTCCTGGATCCACGTTGTCGACCTCGATGCGGCGCGTTCGGGTTCTCCGCAGAATCGTCCCGTGGTTGCGGCCATTGCCGCGGCGGTTGTCGGGCGAGCACGCGTGCAAACCGGCGGCGGTGTTCGGGCCGTGGCCGACGCGCAACAGTTGGCCGATGCCGGGGTGGCCCGGGTCGTGATGGGATCCGCCGCAATTCAGCATCCCGAACTGGTCGACGCTGCGGCGAATGTGATCGACGTTGCGGTCGGCCTCGATCACCGCGACGGTGAGATCGCGGTCCACGGATGGACCGAGGGTTCGGGCGTTTCGCTCGACGAGGCGATGGGTTGGTACCCGGCGGCGAGCGCCTTTGTGATCACCGACATTGCCCGCGACGGCATGCTCGACGGGCCGGATGTCGAGGGGCTTGCGGCTACTGCGGCTCACTCCACAGCGCCCGTGATCGCCAGCGGGGGAGTGTCGTCGCTTGCCGATATCGCTGCGCTCGCCGACGTCGCCGGAGTCGCAGGAATCATCACGGGTAAGGCCCTGTACGAGGGGCGATTCACGGTGGCCGAGGCGTTGAGGGTGTTGCGCCGATGAGGGTCGCTCGCATCATTCCATGTCTCGATGTGACCAGTGGTCGGGTGGTCAAGGGAATCAACTTCGTCGGACTGCGCGATGCCGGAGACCCCGTCGAACTCGCCGCCCGCTACGACGCCGAGGGGGCCGATGAGCTGGTGTTTCTCGACATCACCGCATCGTCGGATGGCCGCGAGACGATGGTCGATGTCGTGTATCGCACGGCGGAGCAGGTCTTCATCCCGCTGACAGTTGGTGGCGGGATCCGTGTTGTCGACGACGCCAGGCGCATGCTGCGCGCCGGCGCCGACAAGGTCAGCGTCAACACCGCGGCGGTGCAACGTCCCGACTTGATCAGTGAGATCGCCGCTGAATTCGGTTCGCAGTGCTGCGTGTGTGCGATCGACGCCAAGCGTCGCCCCGGTGGTCTCGGCTTCGAGGTGTACTTGCACGGTGGGCGCACACCAACGGGCATCGACGCGCTCGACTGGGCGGTGAAGGCCGCCAATCTTGGCGCCGGCGAGATCCTGGTGACGTCGATGGATCGCGACGGCACCCGCGACGGCTACGACCTCGACCTCACATCGGCGGTGGCCGACAATGTCAATGTGCCGGTGATCGCCAGCGGCGGCGTCGGTACGATGCAACATCTGGTCGATGGAATCATCGAAGGTGGCGCGACCGGGGTGTTGGCCGCCAGCATCTTTCACTTCGGCGAGCACGTGATCGCTGATGCCAAAGCGGCGATGGCGGCAGCCGGCATCGCCGTACGACCCGTGACTATCCCTAAGGAGCTCCGATGACCAACATCTCACCGAAAGACAAAATGGTGTACCGCCGAGTCGGTCGTAGCGGCCTGCAGGTCTCGGTGCTGTCGTTCGGAAGCTGGGTGTCGTTCGACAACCAGATGAAAGACGATGCGGCGATGGAGTGCATGCAGACGGCATACGACGCCGGATGCAACTTCTTTGACAACGCCGAGGCCTACGCCGCCGGCGAGAGCGAAGCGATCATGGGACGCGTCATCAGCGAACTCGGCTGGCGACGACCGACCTATGTACTGAGCACCAAGTTCTATTGGGGTATCGAGCGTGTCCCCAACATGGTCAACACCTTGAACCGCAAGTACCTGATGCACGCGATCGATGGCTCGCTCGAGCGATTCGGCGTCGACTTCGTCGACCTGATCTATTGCCACCGAGCCGACCCGAACACGCCGATCGAAGAGACCGTGTGGGCCATGCACGACATCGTCTCTTCGGGCAAGGCGCTGTACTGGGGCACCAGCGAGTGGGCGGCGGATGAGATCCGCGCTGCGTGGGAGATCGCCGAGCGCCATCACCTCCACAAGCCGGTGGTGGAGCAACCGCAGTACAACCTGCTCGATCGCAAACGAGTCGAGCAGGAATACGCCAGGTTGTACACCGACATCGGCCTGGGAACCACGATTTGGAGCCCACTGGCTTCTGGCCTGTTGACCGGCAAATACAAAGACGGCATTCCGGCCGACTCTCGCGGAGCGCTGGCCGGCTACGAGTGGCTCGATTCCACACTGTCCGACCGGGTCGCGCTCGCCAAGGTCGAACGCCTTCGGCCGATCGCCGACGAGCTCGGGTGCACGCTCGCCCAAATGTCTCTGGCGTGGTGTGCGGCCAACCCCAACGTCTCGAGCGTCATCACGGGTGCCAGCCGACCCAGCCAGGTCGCAGAGAACTTCGCAGCCATCGACGTGCTGCCGTTGCTGACCGCCGACGTCATGGCCAGGATCGACGCGGCGGTGGCATAACCAATCCGTCGGCGGTACCCTGCCCGCCGTGGCCATGCACGACGAAAAGCTGCCGATCAAGATGATCAATGATCGGCTGCTGGTGCGCATCCCCGACAAGGACGGCGAGCGTCGCTCGTCCGGTGGCATCGTCATCCCGGCCACAGCGCAGATCTCGAAGCGGTTGGTCTGGGCCGAGGTTGTCGCCCTTGGCCAGAACGTGCGGTCAGCTGAAGTAGGCGACCGGGTGTTGTTCAGCCCAGAGGACCGCTACGAGGTCGAGGTCGGAGGCATCGACTACATCATGCTGCGCGAGCGCGACGTCCATGCAGTTGCCGCGAGTCGAATCGAAGCCAGCACGGGCCTGTATCTCTAGGGCCGGCGTCGCATGTCGCGCCGTAGCATGTCGGCCATGCCAAACGGCGTCGAGATTGAAGCAACTCCCGAGCAACTGGCGAGCGTGCAGTACGACGCGTCGGGTTTGGTTGCAGCCATCGCCCAAGACGTCGAGACCAAGGCCGTGCTGATGATGGCATGGATGAACGCCGAGACGCTTGAGATGACCCTCCGGCAGGGCCGCATGGTGTATTGGAGTCGCAGTCGTCAAGAGGTGTGGCGCAAGGGCGATACCAGCGGCGACCGCCAGTTCGTGCGTGAGGCGTACTACGACTGCGACGCCGACGTGTTGCTGTTCATGGTCGAACAGGAGGGCAACGGGGCCTGTCACACCGGTGCATATTCGTGCTTCTTCCGCCGGTTCGGCGAATGAGCGATTTGCGTATGCGGCCGAGCCGCGACGATTTCCGGGCATTGGCCAGTGAGCACACTGTGGTGCCGGTGTGGACCGAGGTGCTCGCAGATCTCGAAACCCCTGTTGCCGCGTACGCGAAGCTGGTCGGCGCCGGTTCGGGGTTCCTGCTCGAATCGGTCGAGCACGGCGAACGATGGAGCCGCTACAGCTTCGTCGGTCGCGACCCGGTGGCCACGCTGGAATTGCGCGACGGGCACATCACAACCTTCGGCACTGTTCCGCCGTCGGTGCCGCTCGACCGCGGCATGCTTGCGGCGCTCGACGAGTTGTTGCGCATCTATCGCGCACCGATCATCCCCGACCTGCCACCCCTACAAAGTGGTGTGATGGGCTACCTCGGCTACGACATCGTTCGTGAGGTCGAGCGTCTTCCCAATGTGCCTCGCGATGATCGTCGGTTGCCCGACGCGGCGATGAGCATCATCGGGTCGTTGGCCGCATTCGATCACTGGCGTCAACGGGTCTATCTGATCGAGAGCGTGCCGGTGCTCGGGATGGACGACGACCAACTCGACCAGGCATACGACGCGGCGATCTGCCGCGTTGAACGCGCTGTCGCCGACCTTGCCCGACCGCTTGCCTACGTGCCGGTTGCCCCGCCCGAGGCCGACGACGAGATGCCCGTCGTTCGCAGCACGATGCCCAACGGCATGTATCAACAAGCCGTCGACGTCGCCAAGGAGCACATCGTCGCGGGTGACATCTTCCAGGTCGTGCTCTCCCAGCGCTATGACATCGACCTCGACGCCGACCCGTTCGACTTCTACCGAGTCCTTCGACAGGTCAACCCGAGTCCGTACATGTACTTCCTGCGGCATCCCGACATCACCATCGTCGGCAGCTCACCGGAGCCGATGGTGCAGGTGCTCGGCCGCAAGGTGATCAGCCGGCCGATTGCCGGTACGCGTCGGCGCGGGCGCGACGACGATCACGATCGGCGAATGGCCGGGGAACTGAAGGAGAACCCGAAGGAGGTTGCCGAGCACATCATGCTGGTCGATCTGGCCCGCAACGATGTCGGCAGGATCGCCAAGTTCGGCAGCGTGCATGTCGACGAGTTGATGACGTTGGAGCGCTACAGTCATGTCATGCACCTCACTTCGCAGGTCAGTGGTGAGTTGGTTGAGGGCAAGACACCAATCGATGTGCTGCGCGCCACCCTTCCTGCCGGAACGGTCAGTGGAGCGCCGAAGGTGCGGGCGATGGAGATCATCGACTCCCTCGAGCCGGTGAAGCGCGGGCCCTACGCGGGTGTCGTCGGCTACGTCGACTTCAGTGGCAATCTCGACACAGCGATCGCCATCCGCACGATGTTCGTCGGGGCGCACGGCGCATCGTTCCAGGCGGGCGCCGGCATCGTCGCCGACTCGATTCCCGAGGAAGAAGATCTCGAGTGCCGCAACAAGGCCGCAGCGCTGCTTGCCGCCGTCCCCGCGGCGCGTCGCATGACCGCCCAACGCACCGCAGTCGGCACCCCGGCGTAACGTTCCGAGTGTTTCGCGCCCAGCCGGGTCCATCGGAGTGTCTCAGGCCCACCCGGGGTGGCCGCTAACACTCGGTTAGGGCCACGGTTAGGGCTCAGTCGATGAGGCCGCCGATCAACAGGATCGTGCCCGATGCGCCCACGGCGAGGGTGCCGAGCAGCGCCATCGCCGCCAGGCCGGGGACACTGCTGATGGCCCGAACCCCGGCATACAACGCCGGCAACTCCTTGCGCCGTTTCTTCAGGTCGATGTGCAGTTTGCCCAACGACCTTGCGCCGCTGTTCAGGCTTTGGCCGGTGTCGTAGTCGATCAATACGTTGGCGTCGCTGCGCGAGTCGCCGAGCAGTGTGCGCACATTGCCGGCCAGGGTAGGCACGAGAGCTATCGCCGCACGTACGAAGACCCAGGCAAGCACCACCGCCGCAGTTGGGGCGAAACAGATCGCGCCGCCGATGACGATCCACGCCGGCCTGCTGCCGTCGAAGATCCACATCCCGGTGGCGAACGTGGCGGTACCGATCAGGGCCGTGATCGCCACGATGCCGAGGGCGAGCGTGCTGATTCGGGACAACGTGGTTCGGAGGCCATCGGAGACCCGTATGGCTACGCGATCGAGATCTGCCATGGCCACAGTGTGGCATCCGGCGGTGTCGCTGCGACACTGAGGAGATGGATACCAGTTGGCTGGGTGATCGGCGAGATGTCGTGGTGATCGACGGTCCCGATGCAGGAACGTACCTGCAGTCGCAGCTCTCACAGGATCTGCGCGGGATGGCTGTCGGCGACGCGAAGTGGACGTTCCTGCTGCAGCCAACTGGCAAAGTCGACGTGCTCGCTCGAGTCACGATGGTTGGCGATGAACGCTTCGAACTCGACACCGATCTCGGGTTCGGTCCAGTGCTCGAGGCCAGACTGAACCGGTTCAAGATTCGGGTCAAGGCAACAGTGAGCGCGCTCGATCAACCAGACGGATCGGCCGCGGTGGACGAGGACCAACGGATCGCCGCGGCGTGGCCGAAGATGGGCGCCGAGATCGTTCCGGGCGAGACGATCCCGGCCGAGACAGGCTTGGCGGATGTGGCTGTCAGCTACACCAAAGGGTGCTACCCCGGCCAAGAACTGGTCGAGCGGATGGACAGTCGCGGGTCGACCGCGCCGCGACACCTCGTGGTGTTGCCACTACGCACGGGCGATGCGCCGGGCGTTGTCGTGTCGCAGGACAGCGCACAGGTGGGCACGATCACATCGGTGGGTACGAGTCAGGTGTTGGCGTACATCAAGCGTGGATGCGACAGCGTCGCGCGAGACTGAATGAATGGCAGCGACGGCGAAGGCGTTGGCAAAGAACCTCGAACGCATGCGCACGCTGGACATGGCGTTGCCGGAGGCAACCGAGGAGATCACGTGGGGCACTGACATCAACTTCCGCGTGCGCAAGAAGATCTTCGCCTTTCCCGGTCAGGGTGGGAGTCTGACGGTGAAGGCCGATCGTGAGGAACTACCGGCGCTGCTCGGTGATTCGCGTTTCAGTCCGGCGCCGTATCTGGCTCGTGGTGGCTGGGTGCTGATGGACCTCACCACCAGGCCCGTCGACTGGGCAGAGGTCGACGAACTGATCCGTACCTCGTACTCGTTGATCGCTCCGAAGAAACTGGCTGCGCAGCTCAGTGTCGCTTAGCGCGTGCCGAAGTCGCCGGCCGGCGTAGCCCCACCCGCGATCTGAGCGAGCTCGGGCGCGTACTGAAGTGCCTGGGCGATCCAGGCCGGGCTGGCGACACTTTCGGCGGCTCGCAGCCAGCCGATCGCGGTGTCGCGGTCGCCGAGCGCCGCCGCACTACGCGCCACGACCAGGGCCGAGACCGGTGAGGCTGAACGCCGGTACGAGTCGGCCGCGTAATGGGCCGCGACGTCGTACTGTCCGACGCGAAGCAGAATGCCGGCCAATGCGTGCTCGGCATGAGGATTGCCGGTCGGAAGCGGTCGGGGGAGCAACGCAACCAGGGTCCTGAGGGTGCCCTCGTCGGCTGCATCGGGTGGTAGCCAACGCGGCGGACCGGTCGTGGCGAAGTCGTCGACCAGTACGGCACGAGCAATGTCGGGGCTGGTCTGATGGAGCTGCTGGTTGGCTCGAAACCACGGCGACGGGACCTGCCCGGCGAGCATGTGTGACACGTCGCCATTGCGCCATGCCGCGGTCTCGGCGAGCGCGGCAGCCTCGAGCCCCGTGGGCTGCTTGGACTCGCGGTGGGCGCGCAACATCTGGAACTGAGCCAGCAACGGGAAGATCGCCGCGTAGATCGCGATGGTCCCGAAGCGGGGTTGGCTCAGCAACCACAGGCCACCACCGATGGTGATGGCCAGGCTGGCATACAGCATGACCACGCTCGCCCGCTTGCCAAGGAACACCTCGAGGCCGGCCTGCACGATGTTGCCGCCATCGAAGGGGAGAATCGGCAACAGGTTGAACAACCCGATGACGGGTCCCGCCCACCACAACGCACGGGCGGCATCCGACGCGCCGAATCCGGGGTGCAGCGGGTGCACGCCCATCGCCCACAGGGCGACGACGCTGACGGATATCTGTATGGCCGGCCCGGCGAAGCTGATACCGGCACGCTCCCATCGCTTCAGCGGGCGGGTCGGCACGAACGAGGCGTAGCCCGCCAAGAAGTCGAGCGAGATCTCGGCGCGGGCGCCGGTTGCCCTGGCGGCGAACGCGTGGCCAAGTTCGTGCAACAGCGTGAGACCGGCGATGAAGCCGGCGAGCCACAATCCAAGCGGTTGTCCGTTGATGATGACCACGAACACCATGAACATGTAAAAGCCGGGACGGACATGCACGGGAAACCCGAACAGCCGAAATGCCGGTTGTGAACTCATTGCCAGAGCCTACGCATGTGGAAACTCCCTCCCACCGGCAGCGACTGCGTACACTCGACTCTCGTGCCATACGTCTTTTCCTTTGATCACAAACACCGCCGTTCTCCTATGGAGTACAAGGATCTCCTTGGTGGCAAGGGTGCCAACCTGGCCGAGATGACCAGCGTCCTCAAGCTGCCGGTCCCGCCAGGCTTCACGATCTCGACCGACGCGTGCAGGGCATATATGAAGGCGGGGTGGCCGGCTGGCCTCACCGACGAGATCGCCAAGCAGATCACCAAGCTCGAGAAGGCGATGGGTCGTACACTGGGCGACGCCACCGACCCGTTGCTGGTCAGCGTTCGTTCTGGTGCCAAGTTCTCGATGCCCGGGATGATGGACACCGTGCTCAATCTCGGCCTCAACGACAGCAGCGTGAAGGGCCTCGCCACAGTCACCGGCAACGAGCGTTTCGCCTACGACAGCTACCGCCGGTTCATCGCGATGTACGGGCGGATCGTGCTGGGCCTCGATGGCGAGCACTTCGAGCTTCCGCTCGAGGCAGCGAAGGCAGCCGCCAAGGTCAAGACCGACGCCGAGCTCACGGCAAAGGCACTGAAGGACCTGTGCCAGCACTACAAGAAGGTCATCAAGGCCGACACAGGCAAGCCGTTCCCTCAGGATCCGGCGAAGCAACTGCGCGGCGCTGTCGAGGCCGTCTTCGCGAGCTGGAACGGGGCACGTGCAATCGCGTACCGCGTTCGCGAGCGCATCAGCCACGACCTCGGCACCGCGGTCAACGTCCAGGCGATGGTCTTCGGTAACCGCGATCAACTCAGCGGCACCGGTGTGGGCTTCACCCGCAATGCCGCCACCGGCGAGAACAAGCCATACGGCGACTTCCTGATCAACGCCCAAGGCGAAGATGTCGTCGCCGGCATCCGTATCACCGAGGACCTCGATCACCTGAAGGGTCACTTCCCCACGATTCATGCCGAGCTCCTCGACATCTTCGACCGCCTCGAGCGCCACTACACCGACATGTGCGATACCGAGTTCACGATCGAGCAGGGCAAGTTGTGGATGCTGCAAACGCGCGTCGGTAAGCGCACCGGGGCCGCGGCGCTGAGGATGGCCGTCGACATGGCGAAGGGCAGCGGCAAGGGCAAGGCGCGCTGGAAGATCAGCAAGCACGAGGCCATCATGCGCGTCGCCGCCGATCATTTGGATCAGGTGCTGCATCCGCAGTTCGCCGGCAAGGGCAAGGTCATCGCCAAGGGCCTGGCCGCGTCACCGGGCGCCGCGGTCGGCAGGGTCTACTTCACCGCCGACGACGCCGCCGATGCCGACGAGCGCGGCGAGCAGGTGATCCTGGTGCGCAGCGAAACCAGTCCGGAGGACGTGCACGGCATGATGATCAGCCAGGGCATCCTCACTGCGCGCGGCGGGCTTGTCAGTCACGCAGCAGTGGTGGCTCGCGGGTGGGGTACGCCCGCAATCGTCGGTGCCGACATGGTGAAGATCGAGGGCAAGCAATTCACCGCGGGTGACGTGGTCGTCAAAGAGGGCGACATCATCTCGCTCGACGGCACGACAGGCGAGGTCGTGCTGGGCGAGATGAAGCTGGAAGCTGCCGAACCGCCCGCAGAGTTCGCAACGATCTTGGAGTGGGCCGATCAGGTGCGCAAGGGCAAGCTGGCAGTCCGCGCGAATGCCGACACCGGCGAGGACGCCACGAACGCCCGGCAGCTGGGTGCTGAAGGCATCGGTCTGTGTCGCACGGAGCACATGTTCCTTGCCCCTGATCGCCTACCGGTCGTGCGCGAGATGATCTTGGCCGACACTCCTGCCGAGGAAGACGCGGCGCTGGCCGAACTGGGTCGCGTGCAGCAGATCGACTTCGAGGAGATCCTCGAGGCGATGGACGGTCTGCCCGTGACCATTCGGCTGCTCGATCCGCCGCTACACGAGTTCCTGCCGTCGATCGAGGAGCTGAGGATCAAGCAGGCTTCCGAGGGGCTGACGGCGCGCGAAGGCAAAGAGCTGAGCGCGGCCGAGGACTGGGCCGAGCACAACCCGATGCTCGGCACCCGCGGCGTGCGCCTCGGTGTCGTGAAGCCCGGCCTCTACGCCATGCAGGTCAAGGCGCTTCTGGCCGCGGCAGCGGTACTGCGCAAGAAGGGCAAGAACCCGATCGTCGAGGTGATGATCCCCCTCACCGTCTCGCGCGAGGAGCTGGCTTTGGCTCGCAGCTGGGTGCAGGCCGAAGTCGACGAAGCGCTGAAGGGCATGAAGAACAAACCCGATATCACCATCGGCACCATGATCGAGACGCCGCGTGCAGCGCTCTGTGCCGACGAGATCGCCGAAGAGGCCGACTTCTTCAGTTTCGGTACAAACGACCTGACGCAGATGACATTCGGCTTCAGCCGTGACGATGTCGAAAGCCGGATGATGCCTGCGTATCTCGAGCAGGGATTGCTGAAGCGCAACCCGTTCGAGACGATCGACGTGAACGGCGTGGGAGAACTCTTGCGTATCGCGGCCCAGCGCGGCCGCGGCGTGAAAAAGGGGTTGAAGCTCGGCGTCTGTGGCGAGCATGGTGGAGACCCCGAGAGCATTCAGCTGTTCTACGACGCCGGCCTGGACTACGTCAGTTGCAGTCCGTTCCGGGTGCCGATCGCTCGCCTCGCGGCTGCGCAGGCCATCATCACTCGCTCAGGCGACGGCGGCATGTCGGAAACGAAATAGCCGGAGGTTTCACCATGCAGGTACAGACTCGTCAAGGCCCCGCTTATGGGGTCGCTCGCTTGACCCTTGCACCCAACGAACCAGTGCGCGTCGAGAGCGGGGCGATGATGGCCATGTCGTCGGGCGTCGTGCTGCAGTCGAAGGCTGAGGGCGGCATCATGAAGTCGCTGAAGCGTGCAGCGCTCGGCGGCGAGAGCTTCTTCGTCAGCACCTACACCGCGCCCGCCGCTGGCGGCTTCGTCGACATTGCGGCCCGGCTACCAGGCGACCTCACCACCCACGATGTGTCTCCTGGGCACGCCCTCTTCGTGCAGAAGGGTTCATGGTTGGGCAACGAGGTCAATGTCACCATCGACACCCAATGGGGTGGCTTCAAGAACCTGTTCGGCGGCGAGGGCGGCTTCATCATCCGCACCGAGGGTCAGGGCACGGTCGTGTTCGCGTGCTACGGCGCGCTGGAGGTGTGGAACCTTCAGGCTGGGCAGGCCATCACCATCGATACCGGGCACATGGTCGCTTACGAAGACACGGTGCAGATGCAGATGCGCAAGGCCAGCGGCGGCGGCTTGGTGCAGAGCTGGAAGAGCGGCGAGGGCTTCGTCTTCGATTTCACCGGTCCGGGTCGGGTGTGGACTCAAACCCGCAACCCAACGGAGCTGATGGGCTGGATCCGGAGCTTCATCGGTACGGGTAACTCCAGTGGAACATCGATGGGCGGGGCGTTTGGCGGTCTGCTCGGTCGTGACTAGATGCTGCTCGGCGTGATCGCCAGCGGCAATGGCCTCGACGAATTCGTCGACATCGATGTTTCTGGTTGGGTGTGGGGCGCGACGCTCGGCATGATCGTCGCGCTTTTGTTGTTCGACATCTTGATTCTCAATCGCCATGCCCACGCGCCGACGCTGCGCCGGGCCGCGATCGAGACCGTCGCCTGGGTGGCGATTGGCATCACGTTCGGCGTTGTGGTGATCTTCTCGTTCGGGGGTACGGCTGGAGGTGAGTGGTTCTCCGGCTACCTCATCGAGTACAGCCTGTCGATCGACAACGTCTTCGTGTGGGCGCTGATCCTGGCGTACTTCAAGGTTCCGCCCGCATATCAACGCCGGGTGCTGTTCTGGGGTGTGTTCGGCGCACTGGTGTTGCGCGCCGCGTTCATCTTCGCCGGCGTCGCCCTGATCACCCGCTTCGAGTGGATGCTGTTCATCTTCGGTGCGTTCCTGCTGTACACCGCCGGCAAGCTGTTGTTCTTGCACGACCACGCCGTTGATCCTTCCCAGAGCCGCTTCCTGGCCGTCGTCAATCGATTCGTGCCGACGACCCCCGAACTACACGGACAGAAGATGTTCGTGCACCTCGACGGCCGACGTTTCGCGACACCGCTGTTCGCAGTGCTGCTCTTGGTGGAAGCAACGGACGTGCTGTTCGCGGTCGACTCGGTGCCTGCTGTGCTCGCTGTCAGCAAGGAACAGTTCATCGTGTTCACATCCAACGCGTTCGCGATCTTGGGGCTGCGATCGCTGTACTTCATGCTCGCCGACATGCACGCTCGGTTCAGCTACCTCCAGCAAGGCCTGGCCATCATCCTCGCCTTCGTCGGTATCAAGATGATCATCAGCCGCTGGTATCACATCGCCACGCCGATCTCATTGTTGGTGATCGCCCTGGTGTTGGTGGCATCGGTGTCGTTCTCGCTGCAGCACACGCGTGGCCTCGACATCATCGAGATCGCAGAGGAACTTCCGGCTCCCGACGAGCGATGACACCCCTCCGGTAACCTCGCGGCCGTGGCGATTGTCGAAGAAGATCTCGAACGACTTCGAGCCACCGTATCGATCTCCGACGTGGTGCAGCAGTACGTCGCGCTGCGTCGCGTCGGGCGCAACTGGGTGGGGCTGTGCCCGTTCCATGCAGAGCGCAGTGGCTCGTTCAATGTCCGCGAGGAGACGGGTCGCTACAAATGCTTCGGCTGTGGGGCAGCGGGTGATGTCTTCACGTTCGTGCAGGAGATCGAGCACGTCGACTTCGTCAACGCCGTCGAGCAACTGGCCGCAAAGGCGGGCATCCAGCTGCGCTATACCTCTGGCGGCGAGAGCAAGGATCGGTTGCGCCGCAAACAACTCGTCGAAGCGATGGGCAAGGCCGTCGAGTGGTATCACCAGCGTTTGTTGACCAGCGACGACGGGCGCGCGGCGCGTGATTATCTGCGCAAACGGGGGCTTGCCGGCGACGTGGCCCGTCAGTTCAAGCTGGGCTGGGCGCCCGACGACTGGGATGCGATGAGCCGCGATGTGGGCCTGCCGGCCGACGCGCTTCGCGACACAGGGCTGGCGTTCACCAACAAGTCCGGTCGTCTGCAGGATTCGTTCCGTGGTCGAGTGATGTTTCCGATTACCTCTGAAAACGGCGATCCCGTCGCGTTTGGTGGTCGAATCCTGCCTGGCTCCACAGACCCGGCAAAGTACAAGAACTCGGCAGAGACCTACATCTACGCCAAGTCGAAGACGCTGTACGGCCTCCATGGCGCTAAAGGCGAGATCGTTGCAGCCGATCAAGTGATTGTGTGTGAGGGATACACCGACGTGATCGGTTTTCATCGGGCCGGTGTGAAGCGCGCAGTGGCGACGTGTGGTACTGCGCTGACCGAGGAGCATGTGCGCATGCTGAAACGTTTTGCCAGTCGCGTGGTCTTGGCCTTCGACGCCGATGCCGCCGGGCAAGGTGCTGCCGAGAAGTTCTATGAATGGGAGCAGAAGTACCAGGTGCAGGTCAGCGTGGCAGCGTTCCCCAAGGGCCAGGATCCGGGTGAGCTCAGCATGACGAATCCCGAAGCGCTCGCGGCCGCCGTCGACACCGCGTTGCCGTTCCTCGGCTTCCGGCTGCAACGAGTGATGAGTGGTAGAGCGCTGCATTCGCCCGAGGAGCGCGCCCGGCTGGCCGAGCAGGCAATGGCCGTGGTCAACGAGCATCCCGACACCAACGTGCGCAAGTTGTATGCCGGTCAGGTGGCCAGTCACACCGGCCTGCCGGTCAACGATCTGGTAGCGATCGCATCGCGACGCTCTGCGCGACCCATCGTGAGGGTCACCGGCACTCGCCGCGTCGGCAGCTCGGAGAACGCCGAGTTCGTGGCCATTGCCCTGTTGTTGCAGCGCTGGCACGACATGGCGGGCTGGCTCGACGAGGTGCTGTTCGTCGACGATGTGGCACGGCGGGCGTTCCTGGCTGTCGCCGAGGGCGATGGGTCGGTGGGTCGATCACTCGACCTGGCCGATCCCGAGGCCCGCGAGATGATCGAGCGAGCTGCTGTTGCCGACATCGATGCCGACCCGGCGATCGAAGGTCGCAACCTCATCGCTGCCGCCGTGCGCCGCGAGCTGGCACGGCGGGTCAACGAAACTGACCCAACCGAAATTCTGGCCAACAGAGATGCCCGGTTGGCACTCGAGCGTTTTGATGAACCATCAACGGGGAACGATGCTGCCGAGCTGTTGCTAGGGTGGCTCCAACGGCGTAATGAGGAGCGTGATTGAGTTTCGGGCAGTCTGACGCACCAGCGGAATCGGCACCGTTCCCCGGTGTTGATCCCGCCGAGTGGAACAGTCTGCTCGCGCGCGGAGCGATTTCCGGAGTGCTCGACGCCGAGGAGATCACCCACGTCCTGCGCACCGTCGAGCTCACCGGCGACGTGCTCGAAGAGGTCCAACAGGCGGTAGCTGCTCGCAACATCCGCATCGACGAAACGGTCGACGATGTGGTCGACGAGACACCCACCGGCGGAATCCCACTGCCCGAGGCGCCTCCCGCGGAAGATGCCGACGGCCTGATGGCCCGCCGCCGCCGCCGCAGAAGTGAGCGGATGAATGCAAGTGGCGTCGACACCGGTAGTACTGCCGACACCGTGCGCATGTACTTGCGCGAGATCGGCCGCGTCGATCTTTTGACACCCGACGACGAGCGCCGTCTGGCGCAGGCGATCGAGGAGGGCAATCAGGCTGCTCTGCTGCTCGACGGTCCCATCGACCCCACCGAACACCGGCGCTACATGCGTATCGTCCAGACCGGTCAGCGAGCCAAGAGCGAGCTGATCCAGGCCAATCTGCGGCTGGTGGTCAGCATCGCCAAGCGGTACAGCGGCCGCGGCATGCTTTTCCTCGATCTCATTCAGGAGGGCAACCTCGGTCTCATGCGCGCGGTCGACAAGTTCGATCACACCAAGGGCTTCAAGTTCTCGACGTACGCCACGTGGTGGATCCGCCAGGCGATCACTCGCTCGATCGCCGATCAGGCCCGCACCATCCGCATCCCGGTGCACATGGTCGAGAGCATGAACCGGGTGCTGCGCATGCAACGGCAAATGCATCAAGAACTCGAGCGCGAGCCGACGCTCGACGAGTTGGCCGAGCGCTGTGGACTGCATCCCGACAGGATCCGCGAGATCCTGCGCATCAGCCTCGACCCGCTCTCGCTCGACTCGCCGGTGGGGGAGGAAGACGATTCCAACCTCACCGATTTCATCGAGGATCTCACCGTCGATGCTCCTGCCGACATGGCCACCAAGCGCATGTTGGCGCAAGCGGTCGAAGAGGCGCTGGGTGAGCTGACCGACCGCGAGCAGGAGATCGTGCGCATGCGATTCGGGCTCGACGACGGCCAGGCTCGCACCCTCGAAGACGTCGGCAAGGAGTTCGGTGTCACGCGCGAGCGCATTCGTCAGATCGAGGCCAAGACCCTGGCAAAGCTGCGTCATCCGATGCGCAGCCAGCGGTTGAAGGAGTTTTTGGAGGAGGAGTGACCCGGAGGCTTTGCTATCCTCGTCAACGCCTTCCGAGATAGCTCAGTTGGCAGAGCAGCTGACTGTTAATCAGCGGGTCGCAGGTTCGAGCCCTGCTCTCGGAGCCAAAAGAGCAACGGCCCGCCTCGGCGGGTCGTTGGCCTT
>JANPBZ010000182.1:0-16908 GCA_031430695.1 Ilumatobacteraceae bacterium | reverse complement strand
CAAGCTGTGCGGATGGCAAGCCTTGGTTCGATGTTCGACGCTGGTGATTCCGGAACGTTTCTCGGTCTCCCGTCGACCACCGTCGACGATTTGCACGGTGCCGGCATCGTCGTGATCGGTGCACCGTGCGCTACCCCGTACTCGTCTGTCGGCCCGTACTGCAAGGACGCCCCCGCGGTGATTCGTGCGGCGTCGGCGATGTACTCGGGCATCCGTCATCACCACAACTTCGACCTTGGCGGACCGATGTTGATCGACGGAACCAGCGCTGTCGACATCGGCGACGTGCCGTGGGACGGCACTGCGCACGAAGCCAATCGCGCCGCGATTCGGCACACGTGCGAGACGGTGCTGGCCGCGGGTGCGGTGCCGGTGGTTCTCGGCGGCGATGATTCGATCCCGATTCCCGTGTTGCAGGCGTACCACGCAGCCGGCCCGATCGCCATCGTGCAGATCGATGCCCACATCGACTGGCGCGACGACGTGCGCGGCGAGCGCTGGGGCTTGTCCTCGACTATGAGACGATCGTCGGAGATGTCTCACATCGGCGAGATGATTCAAGTCGGGCAGCGCGGTGTCGGTTCGGCTCGGCCTGCGGATCTGGCAGCCGCCACCGACCGCGGCGTGCACTTCTTCACAGCGCACGATGTGCATAGGCACGGCATCGCGCAGGTCCTCGAGCGGGTACCCAGTGGCGGCAATGTGTTCATCACCGTCGACGTCGACGGGCTGGACCCATCGATCGTTCCGGGTGTGATCGGGCCAGAGCCCGGAGGGCTGACGTACTTCCAGGCGATCGAGATCATCGACGGTGTCGCCGACCGTGCCCGCCTCGTCGGCTTCGATGTCGTCGAGTTCGTACCCGATCGCGATGTCAATGGGATCGGTGCGCTCACCACCTTTCGGCTCGTGGCCCACGCCATCGGGCGCATTTCCCGTCAGCGAGCCAGCGCCGCAGCCACTGCGTGACCGACGTTCAATGAATCGACGCCGTTTCGCATAGGGATGCGCACGTTGGTGCAGCGCGCCAGCGTGTCACCGCTGAGACCCGGGCCTTCCGACCCAACCACCAGAGCCCAGCGCGAGGGTGGCGTCATGGTGAGGATGTCGGCAGCATCGGGCGATGGGGTGAGGGCCCAGATCTCGAAGCCTGCCGTGGCAACCTCGTCGAAGGTTGCAGCCCACGCCGTGCAGCGCACGATGGGCAGGTGTAGCAGCTCGCCCATCGAGACGCGCACACTGCGCCGGTAGAACGGATCGGCACAGGTCGGATCGAGCAGCAGAGCGTCGGCGCCCAGCCCGCGGGCTGTGCGGGCGACGGCGCCGAGATTCTCGTGATCGTTGATCCCTTCCAGCATCACCAGCCGTCGTGCCGCTGGTAACACCGCCGACAGCGGTGGCGATGGCAGGCGTGAAGCCGACGCGACTGCGCCGCGGTGCAGGTTGACGCCGGCAACCGACGACATCGCCTCGGCGGAGATCACGTACGTCGTGACGCCTTTGAGTTGCTCGGCGACACGAGCATGCGTTGCTGTCGTCAGCAGAACCGAACGAACTGGGTAGCTCGATGTGAGCAGACGCTCGATCGCTGTCAGGCCCTCGACGATGAAGTACTCGTCGCTCTCCTTGCCCCGCTCTCGTAGCCCGCGGTAGTCGGCCAGCCTGGCGTCGAGCAGGTCGTCGATCTCGATCACCACGCCCGAACTGTACGCACACCGGCTTGCGAACGTGCGTTCGATCAGCGAGGATGGACGCATGCATCAACTCGCAGACGCCGGCGTGATCTGGCAGCAATGCCTCTTCGCCTTCGAGGAGCCCACGATCGACAACACCTTCGCCACCGTCACGCGCACCTGGCTCGACGACGATTCATGGATCGACTACGCCCCGAACTGGTTGCACGGTGCCGACCGAATCTTCGGCGAGCTCATCGCCGTGCTCCCGTGGCAGCAACGCGAGGTCACGATGTACGACCGGCGGTTGCCCGAGCCGCGGTTGACAGCGTGGTGGGATACTGCCTCGCCCGACATCGAGGTGCTGCCAGTGTTGGCCCAGGCCCGCGCAGCCCTCAGTCAGCACTACGCCCGTCCGTTCGACTCGATCGGCTTCAACCTGTACCGCGACGGCCACGACTCGGTCGCCTGGCACGCGGATCGCGAGCGTTACGCGCTGGAAGACCCCACCGTTGTCATCGTCAGCACGGGTCAGCCGCGGCCCTTCCATGTGCGGCCACGCGAGGGCGGCCCGTCGCGCTCGTGGCAGTTGGGTCACGGAGACCTGTTCGTGATGGGCGGTTCGTGTCAACACGACTGGCAGCACTGCGTGCCGAAGGTCGCCGTCGCCGGGCCTCGTCTGTCGATCATGTTCCGCCACAACTTGGTCGATGGCGAGGTGCGAGACTGAGCGAGTGAGCGACTCGCGATATCACTTCGCCCCCAATGCCAGTGAGCAACCGACGATCGTCGGTGGCGATGGCTGCTGGCTGATCTGCGCCGACGGCCGGCGCATTCTCGACGGAGCAGCAGGAGCCATCGTCGGCAACATCGGATGGGGCCGCGCCGAGGTCGCCGACGCCACACATGCGGCGATGGTCCACGGCGCGTACACCGTGCCGATCTGGCCCAGCGAGCAGCGCTTGCTACTGCGCGACCGCCTCGTCGAGCGATGGTTGCCGCCGGGCTTCACCAAGGTCTTCTTCACAAGTGGCGGCAGTGAGAGCACCGACTCGGCCCTTCGGCTGGCTCGTAACTACCAGCTCGGCAAGGGCCGACCCGAGCGTTGGAAAGTAGTCGGCCGGCATCCCAGTTACCACGGCATGACCCTCGGCACCATCGCCGTTGCCAGCCACTCGACTCGCCAGGTCGGTTTCGAACCGCTGCTGCTTCCCTTCCCGAAGGTGCCGTGGAACGACCCCGAAGCCGTGGTCGAGATCATCGAGCGAGAGGGTCCGGAGACGATCGCCGGCTTCATTGCCGAGCCCATCACCGGTGCTGCCGGGGCGTGCCTGACGGCCACCGACGACTACTGGCAGGTGGTCACCGACATCTGTCATCGCTACGACATCTTGCTGATCACCGACGAGGTCATGTGCGGGTTCGGCCGTACCGGGTTGAACTTCGGCTTCCAGCACTTTCCGTTCGAACCCGACGTGATCGTCGGCGGCAAAGGCCTCGGTGGTGGGTACGTGGCCATGGGCGCCGTTTCGGCGCGCACCGAAGTGGCCGACGTACTCGCCGAGGCGGGGCTCATGTACTTCACATTCGGCGGAAACGACGCGGCGTGCGCGGCCAGCGTTGCGGTGCTCGACATCATGGAGCGAGAAGGCCTGGTCGACCGCGCCGCCAAGATGGGGGCAGTGCTCGGGAATCGCCTGCATGCCGAACTCGACGGTCACCCGGCCGTCGTCGACGTGCGCGGTCGGGGCATGTTCTACGGCATCGAGCTCAACGTCCCGCAGCAGCCGGTTATCGCCGAGGCGTTGTCGCGCGACGTGTGGATCTACCCGGCTGGGTCCGGCCCGGTGCCGAGTGCGGTGATGGTCGCACCTCCGTTCGTGATCACCGACGACGAACTCGACCAGGTGGTGACTACCCTGCGGGCATCGCTCGACACCGTGATCGCCAGGTGAGGCACGCCGCCACGGTCGCCCTCGCTCTCCTCGTCGTCGTGTCGGCGTGTTCCAATGAATCGTCGACACTCACGACGTCGTTGCCGCCGACTTCGCCCGACAGTCTGCCGACGGCGACCGCACCGGTCGAATCGACAGTTGTGTCCGCACCGCCGACCGCTGCCGTCACGACGCCGGCCGTTACCGGTCCAGCGGACACGACCGAGGCGGCGCCGGTTGCAGGTTGGCAACAGGTCACTGCGCCGGAGGATTGCATGTGCGCCGACGGCAGTCCGTACAGCTACTGGATCCGCAAGGCCGACCCCACCAAGGTCGTGTTTTTCCTGCAGGGCGGCGGTGCGTGCGTTGACGCCCTGACATGCGGTTTCGGCAGCCGCACCTACCGGACCAACATCCAGTCCAACGACGACCCCAACGGGCTCTTGAGTGGCATCTTCGACTTCGGTGATGCTCGCAACCCGCTGGCCGAGTACTCCTTTGTGTTCGCCCCCTACTGCACGGGCGATGTGCACCTCGGCACCGCCACACACGAGTACGGCCCTGAATTGACCGTTCAGCACAAGGGTGCAACCAACGCCTCGACGGCGCTCAGGGCGCTCGCCGAGCAGTTCCCCGACACCACGCAACTCGTCGTCGCCGGCGAGAGCGCTGGCTCATTGCCGACCCCGGTGTACGCCGGGCTGGCTCACGACCTCCTGCCCGACTCGGCCATCACCGTGCTCGCTGACGGCTCGGGGGCCTATCCCGACGATCCGGCGGTCAACGCCCGTATCGGCGCGCTGTGGGGCACCGAGGCCGCCATTCCGCCGTGGCCGGCGAACGAGGGTTTGACCGCTGCCGACTGGGGCGCCCCCAACTTGTTCGTCCAGGCCGCCGCACATGACCCGCAGATCATCTTCGGCCGTCACGACTACGCGTTCGACTTCGTGCAGCAAATTTTCTCCGCGCTGCTCGGCTACCCCGCCGCCGACCTGCTGTCGGTCATCGATGCCAACGAGACCGTGATCGAACAGAGCGGGGTCGATCTGCGCAGCTACATCGCCCCGGGCCAGGGGCACACCGTGCTCAGTAGCCCGACCTTCTACACCGAGACGGTCGAAGGGGTACCGCTGGTGGAGTGGGTCACCGCCCTCATCCGCCGTCAACCCGATCTCGACGTGCACTGCACGGACTGCGTCGGGTAGTGGACTCCTCGATGTCCCACAACTAGATGTCATAGACCTCGGGGTGGTCGAGGGGATAGTTGAGCCACGAGATCATCTGGCGCAGCTGTTCATAAGCGGCGAGGCGGGCAGTGTCGGATCCGTCGGCCTCGGCGTCGACGCACACCTGGTTCAGCCGACGCGACATCGTCGGCCCCAACTCCAGCAGACCCGAGGCACCTTCGCTCGCCCAGCGGGCCATCACGTAGTGCACGATGGCTCCGACTGGCACATTGATCGAATCCGACAGGCCGCGCACGGTACGCAACGGGTCGACGTGCGCGTACAGGGCGATGTCGGCTTTGAGGTTGGCGTCCTTGTCGTCGTCGGGCCACGGGCCCCGCCAACCTTCGAGGGTGATCGTTTCGCTCATCGTCGCGATCGTACGGCGGTGCGCGAAGCTGCACCCCCATGGATCGCATCACTGTGGTCGGCGCGTCGTTGGCGGGGTTGCGGGCGTGCGAGTCGCTGCGTGCGGCGAACTACGGCGGCACGATCACGGTGATCGGCGCCGAATCACATCAGCCCTACGATCGACCGCCGCTCAGCAAGGCGTTGTTGAAGGGCGATTGGGAGCCCGATCGCATCCTGCTGCGCAAGCCGGAATCGCTGGCCGGGTTGGAGCTCGATCTGCGGCTTGGCGTCACGGCGATCGCACTCGACGTTGCCGGTCGAGCCGTGACCCTGCAGACGGGAGAAGTCGTTGCCGGTGATGGCGTGATCATCGCCACCGGCAGCATGCCGCGGCCGCTACCCAACCAGCCCGAACTCGACGGCGTGACCATGTTGCGCACGCTCGACGACTCGCTCGATCTGCGCGGCCGACTCGCTGCGCAGCCGCGGGTGGTGGTGATCGGTGCCGGCTTCATCGGTCTCGAGGTTGCCGCGACCGCCGCCCAGACCGGTTGCGCCGTGACGGTGTTGGAAGGTGCACCGGCACCGCTGATGCGCGGGCTCGGCGCAGAGATGGGCGTAGTGGTGGCACGGGTGCACATCCGTCATGGTGTCGACGTGCGTTGCGGTGTGCAGGTTGCCGGAGTCGAGGGCGAGCGCGGGCACGTCACTGGAGTGCGACTCGGCGACGGTGACGTGGTTCCAGCCGACGTGGTGGTCGTCGGCATCGGCGTCTCGCCGGCGACTGCCTGGCTCGCCGAAAGCGGATTGGAGCTCCGTGACGGCGTCGTCTGCTCCGACACCCTGCGTGCCGCAGCAGGGATCTATGCCGCCGGTGACTGCGCGCGGTGGGTCAACGGCTTGTTCGGCGAGGAAGGCGAGGAGATGCGAGTCGAGCATTGGACGAACGCCGCCGAACAGGGTGCCGCCGCAGCGGAGAACCTGCTCGCCGAACTGGCCGGAGGCACGCCAACCCCGTATGCACCGGTGCCGTTCTTCTGGAGCGACCAGTTCGACAGCCGCGTTCAGTTCGTCGGAAGGGCACACGGCGACGACGAGGTTCACGTCGTCGCCGGTGACCTCGACGGCAATTTCACTGCGCTGTATGGCTACGCCGGTCGATTGCGGGGCGTGCTCGGAGTCAATATGCCCAAGGTCGTCATGCCGTACCGCAGACTGCTGCTGGATCGGGCTTCCTGGCAGCAAGCACTGCAGCATGCCGCGGGTATTGCTCAATAAAGCTGAGCAGTAGCAACTCAAGTCTTGTGTTGTTACCCTCACCATTCATGGCCGATCTTGATGCCAGATCACCCTGCCGTTGCTGGCGGTGCCGAACTCCCGTGGAACACGCGGACTGACGATCAGCTCGACCTCGACCAGGCCCGCGCGGTTCCCTCGGTGGCGTGCGCGACGAAGCCGAGATCCGCGGTCATCGGCGCACCTATACCTCGAGGTCGATCTCGACCTCAGCAATGTCGTGTTCGTTGCCACCGCCAACGTTGCCGACACCATCCCTGCGAGCGAGAGCTGGGCAAGTTGACTCGCAAGATTGCGTCCAAGGTGGCCATTGGCGCTGGTGTGACTCCCGTCGAAATCGATGTGGCCGATGTTCGTACCTGGCTCGGTCGCGTCAAGGTCGACGACGAGATCGCAGCACGCTCGAACGTGCCGGGTGTTGCCACCGGTCTGGCCGTCACCGGCATGGGTGGCGACGTGCTGTTCATCGAGACCACCGCGTTCCGCTGGCGGTCGACGGCGAGCCATCGCTGACGCTCACCGGTCAGCTGGGCGATGTGATGAAGGAGAGCGCGCAGATCGCGCTCAGCTACGTGCGCTCGCACGCCGAACAGCTCGGCGTCGATCTGGCAACGATGAACAAGCGGGTGCATGTGCACGTACCGGCAGGCGCGGTTCCCAAGCATGGTCCCTCGGCTGGCATCACCATGACCACCGCACTGGTCTCACTGCTCAACGACCGGCCTGTCAAGGCGACGGTGGGTATGACCGGTGAGATCACGCTCCAGGGCAAGGTCCTGCCGATCGGCGGGCTCAAGCAGAAAGTGCTCGCCGCGCATCGTGCCGGTCTCACTGAAGTGATCTTGCCGAAGCGCAATGGCCCCGACCTCGAGGACGTGCCTGAGAAGGTCCGCGAGGCCATGACGTTTCACCTCGCCGACACCTACGCCGACGTCCTGGCCGCTGCCTTCGCGAGCTGACACGTCGGCTCTCGACCGGGTGTGATGCGAGGCGTAGCATTGCCCGCATGACATCTCATCTGTCCAATGTGTGGTTCTCGGTCACGCCGCTGAAAGTTGCCAGCGGCAAGGGTTGCTGGGTCACGACAACTGACGGCGAGGAGTATCTCGACTTTGCCGCCGGCATCGCCGTCAACTCCACCGGGCATGCCCATCCACATGTCGCCAAGGCAATCGGTGAGCAAGCCCAGCGCTTCATCCACGCCCAAGTCAACGTGTACAAGCACGACCTGCTCGAGCCGTTGGCTGCCAAGCTCAGTGAGCTGTCACCTGGATCGATCGACACCTTCTTCTTCGCCAACTCCGGCGCCGAGATCACCGAGGCATCGATCAAGCTGGCCAAGCAAGTCACCAAACGTCCGCACACTGTCGTGTTCAGCGGTAGCTTCCACGGCCGCACGCACATGGCCATGGCCATGACGACATCGAAGACGGGGTATCGCGCTGGTCATTTCGCGCTGCCCGCCGGCGTGTTCGTCGCTCCTTACCCCGACCCACTTGCCGCTGACCAAGATGCTGCCGTGGCCGAGGCGCTGCGCGGCTTCGATCACCTGCTGAAGTCGATGACTGCGCCCGACGAGACTGCCGCAGTCATCCTCGAGCCGGTGCTCGGTGAGGGTGGCTACGTCCCTGCTCCACAGGCGTTCATGACGGGTCTCGTCGAGCGCTGCCGCCAGCACGGAATCATGTTCATCGCCGACGAAGTGCAGAGCGGCTTCGGCCGCACGGGCAAGATGTTTGCGGTCGAGCACTATGGCATCGAGCCCGACATCATCTGCATGGCCAAGGGCATCGCCAGTGGGTTCCCGTTCGCGGCGCTCGGCACTCGCCGCGAGCTCGACGACAAGTGGCCGACGGGTAGCCATGGCGGCACATATGGAGGCAATGCCATGGGCTGTGCTGCGGCCTTGGCGACAATCGAGGTGATGAGCGAGCCAGGCTTCCTCGAGAACGTGGTCGCTCGCGGGGAACAGTTGCAGGCGGGCATCCGCGAGTTGCAGCAAGAGCACGACGTGATCGCCCAAGTGCGCGGCATGGGCCTGATGGTCGGCA
The DNA here is from genome assembly GCA_031430695.1 of Ilumatobacteraceae bacterium. GTDB lineage: Bacteria > Actinomycetota > Acidimicrobiia > Acidimicrobiales > Ilumatobacteraceae > JAENVT01. The sequence continues at coordinate 8,377 of JANPBZ010000182.1, read as the reverse complement.
CCGAGTTCCGCGACGCTGGGCGTGTTGCCGCCATCCAGAAGCACTGCCTCGAAGAGGGTCACATGATCGTGATGAACGCCGGCACATACGGCACGTGCCTGCGGTGGATGCCGCCGCTGGTGGTCAGCGAACGCGAGATCGACCTCGGTCTTGCTGCGTTTGCAGCCGCGCTCAAAGCCACCGCCTGATACATGCCGCGCCTCGACGCAGGCCGCGTCGCCACCTGGCGAGCCTTTGGTGTCGTCGCGGCCGATATGCAACGCAAGGTCGAGGCCGGCCTGATCGACGACTATGACTTACCGCTGCCCTGGTTCGAGGTGTTGGCAGCGCTGCAAGCCGCCGGCGGAGCGATGCGGGTCGGTGAGCTGTGCGAGGTGCTGCACGAACTGCCGTCGAGCCTGTCGCGGCGACTCGACCGTCTCGAGGACGAGGGCTTTGTCAGCCGCGTCGCGACCCCGATGCCCGACGACAGGCGGGCGGTCACCGTGTCGTTGACCCGCGATGGTCGAGCCGAATGGCGTGATGCCAACATCACCTATCGGCGCATGGTGCAGCAGCACTTTGCCAATGTGCTCAGCGACACCGACATTGCCGCGTTGCAACGAATCTTCAGCAAGCTTGATACATAGGGCGCTGGCGGTCGGGCCTAGTCGCGGCCTAGTCGAGGCCGCTGTACATCGCCTCGATCTCGGCGGCGTAGACGGCATTGACGCCGCGGCGCTTGAGCTTCGAGGTTGGCGTCAGCATTTCGCTGTCCGGAAGCCACTCTTCACCGATGAGTGTGAACTTCTTGATCTGTTCGACCTGCGCGAACTGCTTGTTCACCTCGTCGACGCCTCGCCGCACTTCGGCCAGCACGTCCGGGTCGGTTGCGAGTTCGGTCAATGCGACGTCCGGTTTGCCGTGACTCCGTGCCCACACCCCTGCCGCCTCCGGATCGAGCACAAGGATCGCCGAACAGAACTTGCGATTGTCGCCGATCGCTGCAGCTTGACCGATCAGGGGGATGGTCTTCAGCGCGGCTTCGAGATTGGCGGGGCTGATGTTCTTGCCACCGGAGGTGATGATCAGTTCCTTCTTGCGATCGACGATGCGCAAGTAGCCATCGGCATCGAGTTCGCCGATGTCACCTGAGTACAGCCAACCGTCGACGATCGTCTCGGCGGTCTTATCAGGTCGCTCGAAGTAGCCCTGGAATACATGGCCGCCGCGGCACAGCACTTCGCCGTCGTCGGCGATCACCACATCGCAACCTGGTATCGCCTGCCCGACGCAACCCGGACGATTGGCGTTGGGGCTCCACGTCATCGGACCGCTCGACTCGCTCATCCCGTAGATCTCGCTGAGCGGCACTCCGACGGCGTTGTACCACTCGAGGATCGGGCGCGGAAGTGCCGCGGCCCCTGTCACGGCGGTGATGACCGCATCGAGCCCGACCAGCGCGCGTACGTTGGCGAAGGCCACCGAGTCGAGGAAAGCCCAGGTGTCGAGGTGCTCTTTGGTGGCGGTTCCCTCGCGCTCTGCGGCTTTGATCGCTGTCGCCGCGGCCACGCCCTCGTCGAACTTGGCCTTGTTCTCGGGGTTGGCCGACAATGCCGCGTTGACGCCGTTGAAGATCTTCTCCCAGACACGCGGTACACCGAAGACAATCTCGGGACGGACCTCTTTCAGGTAGGACGACAGCTGGTTGGGATCGGGACAGCAGTACACGCTGTAGCCCAGGATCAGGCCCTGGTAGTGGCTCATCATCCGCTCGGCTATGTGCGCCATCGGCAGGTAGCTGACGACGCGCCTGCCTGCGAAGGTGTCGAGACCGAAGCAGCGACGCAACGACTCGACGGTGTACACCACGTTGTACTGACTGATCATTACGCCCTTCGGCGGGCCGGTGGTGCCGCTGGTGTAGATCAGGGTGGCGATGTCATCAGGGCGGATCTCCTTGGCGAGGGAATCGAGGTCGGCCGCGCCCTTGTCCATCAGTGAGATGGCGGGCAGAACGCCGTCGGGGCAACCATCAGCCGGGGGATCGATCACAAAGATCTGCTTCAGCTTCGGTAGTTCGTCGCGGACTTTCAGCAGTCGCTCGAGGAAGCCAGTGTCTTCGACGATGGCAATCTCGGCGCCGGCGTGGTCGGCCAGGTACTGAATCTCCTCGGGTGACGACGAGTTGTAGATGCTGACCGGTGTGGCCCGCAGGAACTGCGCAGCGAGGTCGAACCAGTGAAACTCCGGGCGGTTGCGCGTCATCAGCAAGATGCGCTGCCCCGCCGCAAGGCCGGCGAGTTTCAGTCCCGCTGCGGCCCTGGCGGTGGCATCGGCGTAGTCGCGCATGGTCCACACGTTCCAGGAGCCGGGCACATCAGACTTCAACGAGTGGAGGGCAGGAATATCGGGGTGGTTGCGGGCTAGCTGCAGGAACATTTGTGGGGCGTTGGTATTGGCGACGGCGCTGTGGACCTCTTCGATGGACACTCGTGACATGGTGCCAGTCTTTCACGTTCGGGTGGGCACGACTTCCGGTCGACCTTCCGGTTTGAGTATCGGGGCCAGCAGGTTGCAGACTGCAACACGTACACCCATCAAAGGGGATTCTCTCATGCCCACCGCAGTCATCGTCGATGCCATCCGCACCCCACTCGGTCGCCGCAACGGCAAACTCAAGGACTGGCATCCCGTCGATCTCGCCGCCGAGACGTTGAAGGCGTTGATCGATCGAACTGGCGTCGATCCAGGGATCGTCGACGATGTCGTGATGGGCTGTGTTATGCAGGTCGGCGAGCAAGCTGCCAACGTTGCTCGCAACGCGGTCCTCGCCGCCGGCTGGCCCGAGACTGTCCCGGGCACCACCATCGATCGTCAGTGCGGGTCGAGCCAGCAGGCCGCCCACTTCGCTGCTCAGGGTGTGATCGCCGGCGCGTACGACGTTGTCGTGGCGGCCGGTGTCGAGGTGATGACCCGAGTGCCGATGGGGGCTTCCATGGTCGACGGCAAGTTCGGCTTCCCGTTCGGCCCAAAGGTCGGCGCACGGTACGCGCCCAGCGGCGGCCTCGTGCCCCAGGGCATCTCCGCCGAACTGATCGCCGACAAGTGGGGATTGTCGCGCGACGATCTTGATGCGTTCGGGGTGCGCTCGCAACAGAACGCAGCGCGGGCGACGGCGCAAGGTCGATTCCAGGCCGAGATCTTGCCGGTGCTCGGCGCTGACGGCGAGATGATGTCGGTCGACGAAGGACTGCGAGAGACCACGCTCGAGTCGCTGCGCAAGTTGAAGCCGGTGTTCCGCACGGAGGAGGAGGGTGGCCGGGTGACTGCTGGCAACTCGTCGCAGATCACCGATGGCGCATCGGCGCTGCTGATCATGAGCGAGGAGAAGGCCGCCGAGCTCGGCCTGACTCCGCGTGCTCGGTTCGTCAACTTTTCGCTCGCTGGAGCAGATCCGCGAATGATGCTGACCGCGCCGATTCCTGCCACCGAGAAGGTGTTTGCCCGCGCCGGCATGTCGATCGACGACATCGACCTGGTCGAGATCAACGAGGCCTTTGCCTCAGTGGTGCTGGCGTGGGAGAAGGAGTTGCACCCTGACATGGGCAAGGTCAACGTCAATGGCGGCGCCATTGCGCTCGGGCATCCGCTCGGTGCGTCGGGTGCGCGTCTGATGACCACGCTGCTCTGCGAACTGGAGCGCACAGGTGGTCGTTACGGATTGCAGACGATGTGTGAAGGCGGCGGCATGGCCAACGCCACCATCATCGAACGCCTCGGCTAGCAGCTTCCGAGGACCGCCGGTGGCGGGCTTCGCCGTGAGGGCGGGCTTGCGCCGTGCGGGCTTGCGCCGTGCGAGTCCCTTGTGAATCGTCAGTGACGTAACTCGCCGGGGCGGCCAGGCGCAGCCGTCGTGAATCGTCCGTGACGTTATTGGCGTCAGCGCCCGCTCCACCTCCCTCTCGAATCGTTTGTGACGAAACGGCGGGCGGCGCCGGGTGTAGGGCCGAGGTTTCGTCACGGACGATTGGCGACGGGGTCTGGGGATTTTGGCGCTGGGTTTCGTCACGGACGATCGGCGACGGGTGGAGGCGCCAGCTGGTTCGGGGGAGGGCGTAGGGGAGGGCGCGGGGGAGGGCGCAGGTGCAGGGGGAGGGCGCCGGGGTCCGGGCGCTCCTCGACAAACCGTGTCACACCCGCGGCGTACAACGTTGCTATGCCAATCATCTCCCATCCTCGCCCCACCCACCGGGCCTGTTCCTGGTGCGCCACCGAGTTCGCCGTCGTTTGCCGTCCGGGGCGGCCCCGCTTGTATTGCAACCACGCCTGCCGCCAGCGCGCGTACGAGCATCGCCACGGCTTCGAACACGAGCGAACCGTTCGGGCCCTCCCGGCGCAAGCCCACGGCGAGACGTGGACCGGCACGGGATACGAACGCAGCCTCACGGGCCTCGCTGGTGGCTTCGGCAAGGTGCATGCCCTGCGAACATCGGTGCGTCCCGAGGGGCGCCGGCGCGAAACCTTGTGCGGTCTGCTCGCTCCTCCGCTCGCCGGTCAGCACTTCAACGCATTGCATCGCCGAGCCTGCAGGACGTGTGTCACCGTCGCAGCGGCAAGTCCGCTGCGGTTCGGCATCGCTCCGTCCAACGAACTTGCTCGGTTGCGGGCAATGCTCGCTGAGGTGACCGAGCTGCGAATCGACCCGGCAGCGGGGCTTCGATGGATCACCAGCAACGATCCCGCGGCGGCCTAACTGGCCTGACAGAGCGATCGTGGCGAGTCGAACCTCAGGGCTAGCCTGAGGGTGATGCCAGAGCTGTCCACGATCATTTGGCTCCTCGCTGGGCTGGCGATCGGCTACCTCCTGTGGAAAAGCGGTATTGGCCTGCTGAGAAGCTTCACCACGCCGATGCCCCCACCTCCACCTTCCGGTGAGCTGCGCAAGGTCAACGTCAGGTACCGATGCAGCGTGTGTGGCTTAGAAATCAAGCTCACGCTGGCCCCGGATGCGGATCCGCCTCCGCCGCGACACTGCCTCGAGGACATGGAAATCGTCGCGCCGCTCTATGACTGATCTCCACAGCCTGTGGATAAGTATGTGTGCAAACTACAAGAGTGTGAGTTAGCTCAGCGCCATTTCGTGGCGACCCAAAGGCCGGCCAACAAGAAACCGAGCCCGACGAGCACGGGTGTATTCGTCGTGTCCCAGATCACGTAGCGCGACAGAATCGACAGCACGCCGATTGCCAAGAGGGTCAGCATCAGTATCGGCACCCACCGCGGGCTCTCGTAGAACTCCTTCGGTGTCGGCGGGGTGTACCGCGACGACGCCGAGACTCCGGCCGACGACGTGGTGATTGGCTCGTGCGTCGTCGTCGCCTGTCCTGGTCTGGTGCCCTTCGGGGTCACCCGACCCGATGTCTTGCGTTTCGGTGGAGCCACGGCGTGAGAGCATAGGCCACAGAACACATTCGACACGACCGGACGCTCTGCGGCAGTCTGTGGCGGTGACGGTGCGGCGGATTCTGGTGATCGACAGCTACGACAGCTTCGTGTACAACCTCGTGCAGTATCTCGGCGAACTCGGTGCCGAACCGATCGTGGTGCGCAACGATCAACTGACGATCGACGAGGCACTCGCCGTTGAGCCGGACGCATTGCTGCTCTCGCCGGGCCCCGGTCGACCGGAGGATGCCGGCATCATCTGTGCGGCGGTTCCCGCCTTCGCCGAGCGTGGTATCCGTGTCCTCGGTGTGTGTTTGGGTCTCCAAGCGATCGGTCATATGTATGGCGGCTCGATCGTTAGCGCACCGACGCTGATGCATGGCAAGACCTCACCCATCGAACACAGCGGCGTTGGCGTGTTTCATGGACTGCCGTCGCCACTGACGGCCACCCGCTACCACAGCCTCGTGATCGATCCGGCGACGATGCCGGAGTGCCTCGAAGTCACCGCTACCTCAGGCGACGTGGTGATGGGCATTCGACACCGCGACCTGCCGTTCGAAGGCGTGCAATTTCACCCCGAGAGCATCCTCACCGGAGTAGGTCACGACCTACTTCGCAACTTCCTTGACGGTGACTAGGGCCCCGAGGGATTGAAGGTCTTTTCGTCCGTGGCCGAGTTGTTCCCGGAAGTCGGATCGGTCACGCCGCTCGGTGTCGCGACCGTCGCCATGTTTGACAAGGTCACCGGCGACGTCCCGCCGAGCGTTCCGGTCACGGTGAACGTCACGGAACCGCCAGCCGGTAGATCGACCGCGACGGTGTTGAGGTCGTTGCTACCGCTAGCCGGACAGTTGGCTCCGGGATCGTCGACGCAGGTCCAGCTCACAGAAGTGAGTTGGTCAGGCACGTTGTCGTTCACGCGCGCCGAGGTCACCGGCGACGGGCCGGCGTTGGTTACGATGATGGTGTAGGTCACGGTTGACCCAGAGAAACTGCTGGTCTTGGTGATCGACAGATCGGCGGTTGGCGGAGCGGTTGTCGGTGGAATTGTCGTCGGCGGGACCGTGGTCGTCGGCGGTACTGCCGCCTTGCCCACCTGCAACCGGATGGTCGTTCCGGGCAGCACCGTTTCGGTCGATGGAATGCTCTGCGAGATGACGATGCCATCCTGGGGCGAGCCGGTGGCGACGGTCACGAGTACGACGTTGGCGACCAGACCACGTTGCGTGAGCTGATTGCGGGCGGCAGCCTCAGTGAGCCCCTCTACCGGTGGCACCCTGACCCTGGCCGGCCCGGCTGACACGATGACGTTGATCGGCGAGCCCTTGGCGAGGGGCGTGCTGACGGCAGGGTCGGTTCGAAGCACCGTATTGGCGGGCACGTCGGCACTGGGTTCGGTGACGAGGGTGACGACGAATGTGTACGGCTCGGCTTCGAGGAAGGCCTTCGCCGCTTCACCGGTCTGGCCGGTCACGTCGGGAACCCCGACCTGATCGGGCGCCTTGGACACGGTCAGAATGATCGCTGTGCCTTGCACGGCTGACTCTCCGAAGGGCGGGTTGGTGCTCAACACCCGGCCCGGCTCCAGTGTTGAATCGACCACGAACACCGTGTCGGGTGACACGGCGAAGCCGGCGCCAGCCAAGGCATTGGTGGCTTCCTCGATGGTCATGCCCTTCACGTCGGGGATCGGTACAGGTGCCTTGATCGGGTTGAAGAAGACATCGATCGCCTGGCCCGTCGTGACGATGGTGCCGGCGATGGGTGCGGTACGGACGACGGCGCCCTCGACGGCGCCCTCCGTTGGTTCCTCGACCGGGTTGAACGCCAACCCGGCGTCTTCCAACGTCGCGGTCGCCACATCGAGCTGCATACCGACCACGTCGTCAAGGGCAAAAGATGTGGCATCTGGGTCGTTCTTCAACACGTTGAAGAGCACGATTCCGCCGGCAACCAATGCCAGCAGCGCAATGAACGCCGCGACCCCGTACCAGTTGTTGCGGGCAGGACCGCGTTGCTGCTGCGGCATCACCGAGGTTCGAGCCAGCACAGTCGTTGCACCTTGCGACGGATTGGCCACGGTACGCGGCATCGCCCGGGTGACGTTGGCCGCTGCCCCGGTGTCACCGGTGCGAAGTGGTGGCGCCGCAGCAGCGCCCGCGACCGACGCCAACGCCAACACCGGCTCGCCGCTGCGGTACCGGCGCAGGTCGTCGCGCAACGCCTCGGCGTTGGCATAGCGCATGTTCGGATCCTTGGCCAACAGTTTGGCGACAATCGCCTCGAACGGCCGTGGTACGTCGGCGACCAATTGGTTCAGCGGTTGCGGCAGATCGTGGACCTGCTTGTAGGCGATGCTGACCGGATTTTCTCCGGCAAACGGCGGCTTGCCGGCAACCATCTCGTACAACACGATGCCGAGCGAATAGAGATCGCTGCGCGGATCGGGTTGGGCACCTTGGGCCTGCTCGGGCGAGAAGTACGTGGCCGTGCCCATCACCGAGCCGACCTGGGTGAGGTTGTTCTCGCTCGACGCATTCATCGCCCGGGCGATACCGAAGTCGGCAACCTTCACCTGTCCGTTGCCACCGATCAAGATGTTGGCCGGCTTGATATCGCGGTGCACGACGCCGCTGGCGTGGGCGTTGCCGAGCGCGGCGGCGACCTCGTTGGCGATCTCGGCCGCCTGCACGGAGTTGATGTGGCCGTTGGCGCGCAAGATGTCGGCGAGGGTGCGTCCCTGCACATACTCCATCGCCATGAAGTAGGTGTTGGCGTACTTGCCCCAGTCGTAGACGGCAACGATGTTGGGGTGGGTCAGGTTGGCGGCGGATTGAGCTTCGCGACGAAAGCGCTCGACGAAGTTCGGGTCGGTGGCGAACTCGGGAAACAGCACCTTGATGGCCACCAGGCGGTCGAGCAACAGGTCGCGCGCCAAGAAGACGTC
>JANPBZ010000181.1:0-3217 GCA_031430695.1 Ilumatobacteraceae bacterium | reverse complement strand
GAGCGCGCTCGGAGTGACTCGAACACTCAACCTTTTGATCCGTAGTCAAATGCTCTATCCATTGAGCTACGAGCGCCTATGTCGGGAGATGAGTGTAGTGGGCGAGCCCGAGATGCAGCACCGAGAAATCTGTACCGTCTGGCCTGACCTGACGTGCCGTCGGTCCGTCGCCGCGTTCACCAACGCTTCGCGGCACCCTCGCCGTTGAATGATTGTCCGAACCGTGTCGCGGATTGGTCGTCGTCATGGGTCTTGCCGCGTTCGTGGCGTTCCCGGCGATGTCGACCCGCGGCTGCTGCGCCAGGCACTTGTCGCCAACGTACGGTCCGCTCGTTCATCCCGACACGACACCGACGATCGGTCTGGAGGTGCCTGCGAACAATCCCCTGCGCTCGATGCGACGCACGACGGTCTCGGCTTGGATCGCCGGTTCGGATTGCTCGGAGATGCGATCGATACGATCGATGCGATCAAGTACTTCCGCCACCGTCGGGTTAGGCAAATCTTACAATCGAAACAAGCGGCGAGTAGCTACGCGGCGACGGTCGTGGTGGTGGTCGTCGAGATCGCCCATGGAGCCCAGCCCGACTTGTTGTACAGCGCGAGCGCGGCAGTGGCGTTGACCCGCGGGTCGTACAACTGGGCGGCGCTGGTGATGCCGATGCTGGCCAGCCACGTGCGGTGAGCGGTGTAGTAAATCTGGAAGAGGCCGTAGCAGCAGTAGTTCTTCACCGTCGGGATCAGGTTGCTCTCGCGGGTGGCGATGCGGATGGCCTCATCCTCGAGATCGTCGGGCCACACGTCGCGGATGATCTGCGCCACCTGCGCCTTGGTATAGGTGTTGGCCGGCGAGGGCGGCTGGGTGTTGGCCGGTGCCGTGGTTGCCGGCGGGGTGGTCGGCTGCGTGGTCGCCGGTTTTGGCTGCGTGGTGGCGGGTTGGGTGGTCGACGGTGCCTTGGTGGTGGGCGGGCCCGGGTCGCTGGCCCCTGCCGGCAGGCAGATGCTCTTGCCGGGCAGCAGCAGCGTGTTGATCGTTGCGTTGTTGGCGGCAAGCAGCGATTTCATCGAAACCTTGGCCCTGCTGGCGATCGTCGACCAGGCATCACCCTTGACAATCGTGTAGGTCGACGCGCACGCCTGGGCGGCGGATTGCGTGGCCGCGGCCGGCGCCGCCGTCGACGCGACGGTGGTGGCCTTCGGCGCCGCCTTCTTCGCCGTGGTGGGCGGCGCAGTTTGAGCGACCGTGACGATCACAGCCTCGGTTGGCGCGGGCGTGATCGGTGCTGCGGTGGACGCCAGGATCGTGGTGGGCGCTTCGGTCTCGGGAGGCAGTGTCGCGATTGTCGGGGCCGGTGCGGGCAGCTGGCCGACCAGCACCGGGTCTTCGCCTTGGATCACCGAAGCTCGCACCTGCTGCTCGTCGGCGCGCAGGCTGAGCGCGAACGGTACGAGTAGCACCGTGACACCCACCATCAGCCCGATGCGGGTCAACAGCGGGTTGCGCGGAAGGTGCAGCGCCGGCATCGGCCTAGTGCGATCGGCGCGTACCACCGGCACCATCCGGGTATCGGTGTGGGCGCGGGTTCCGACCTGCGTGCGTTTCAACTGCCGGGTGGGTTCGTCGTTCCAGAACCCGAATGGATCGTCGGAGTTGTCGTGCTGCATGGTGTACTCACCCCTCCGGGGCGCCGCCGTGGACCCAGAAGGTCGTTCAGATAACTCTTTGTCTACTCCGGTTGTCACACAAATGCAACATTGGGGTAACCGGGCTTCCGCTGTGTGGAACGAGAACGGGCCGGTGGCTGAACCACCGGCCCGTCATGGCGGAGAGGGTGGGATTTGAACCCACGGACCACTTGAAGGCGGTCCCCGCATTAGCAGTGCGGTCCATTCGACCTGGCTCTGGCACCTCTCCTAGCGAACGCTGAGGCTATCGCAGCGATCGGCGGCGTCCCCACTGCGAATTCCGCACCTGCTTTCCGCCTTCCACCCGCTGATGTGCATCTGTGCAGTGGAATGGAGAGGGAGATGGAGCACGAGGTCATATGCTGCCAGTTGGGTGCTAGCGGGTGAAGGTGACGGAATCTGTGAACACAACGCGTGCGGAGGCGTTACGGCCATTGCTGGCTTCGACGCGAAGCGGCTTCCGGCCGTCATCGCGGTCGCGGGTGCGGATTGCCGTTGGAACGCTGTTGTCGTTGGTCGCCGTCGGCGTGGTGTTGCTCGTATTCTCGACCGCCGATAGGCGGGTCGCCGTCCTGCAAGTTGTGCGGGATTTGCCGGCCGGCGCACGGATCACCTCCGACGATCTTCGTTCGATCGAGTTGTCGACGGATCCATCGCTGGCTGTGGTGCAGACCGCCGATTTTTCAACAGTGGTGGGCCAGTACACCAAGGTTCGCGTTGTCGGGGGCGGACTGCTCGCAACCGGTTTGCTGCAGACAGGGCCGCTGGTCACGCCTGGGTCGGCCGTCGTTGCGGTGACGATTCCCTCCGGCGAACTGCCTGCCGGCCTGCGGGAGCGGTCGCAGGTACAGATCGTTATTCCCACAACCGACGACGAAGTGCCGCTGGTCTCGGTCGTTGGCCGGGTCGTTGGTCTGCCAGATGCCCCCGATTCGGTCACCGGTCAACTATCGGTCTCGCTCGAAGTCTCGGCGGTCGATGCGGTTGTGGTGGCGAGCGCTACCAGAGTTCGAGTAGTCCTCCTCGACCCGGGACTCGATATGGCAGGGATCTCACCATGAGCCTCGTCGCCGTGGTCGGCGACGGTTGCACCACAACCGCGTTGGGCATGGCGGCTGCCTGGCCACATGGCGAGCCGTGCATCGTGGCCGAATTCGACCCCGCTGGCGGATGTCTGGCGGCGTGGCTCGACGTGCCGCGATCGCCCGGTCTCGCTGAGGTTGCTGCGTCGTCCACTCCGGGCTCGTGGTCGACCATCCAGTCAATGCTGCAGCGAGCACAGTGCGGTGTTGACGTCTTGGTGGCACCTACACGTGCAGTCGAAGCCGGGGCGGTTGTGCTCGCAGCGACGCCATCGGTGTTGCCGGTGCTGTCGGCGCTCGATTCCCCAGTCGTCATCGCGGATGGCGGTCGGCTTCGCGGCGGGCTGTCGCCGTTGGCCAGTCAGGCCGGCATCGTCATCGTGGCCCACCACCAGCATTCGGGTTCAGCCGCGGCCGCAGTGCTCGGGCTCGAACGGGTGGCGGAGCTC
>JANPBZ010000180.1:0-4371 GCA_031430695.1 Ilumatobacteraceae bacterium | reverse complement strand
GCTCTCGTCGTCACCACATGAAGCGGCGATGAATGACAGCGCAACCGCGACAACGATTGCGCCCTTGATTCGTTGTTTCCTCATTGCTCTTTTTCCTCCCCCTTCGGACCGGTGTCCGATAGGTCTTTCGCGGCACGTGTGGTCACGAGCCGTCTCGATTGCGTTGTGCCATGCCGCCAGGTGTGACTACGGCTTCCATGGCGATGGAGATCAGGTAGAACGCCAGACCCAGCAGACATGCGCCCAACACATATGCCCAGCCGACAGCGTTCTTCGAATTGGCAATGTTACTGGCGATGCGACTACCCAATCCGTTCTGAGCGCCACCAAAGTACTCCGATACATAGGCATAGATGACCGAGAGTGGCGCAGCAACTTTCAAGGCGGTGAAGAGATACGGCACCGCGTTGGGGACGCGCACTTTGCGAAGAATCTCCCAGTTGCTCGCCGCATAGGAATGCATCAGCTCGGCGTGCGTGGCATCGACCTGTCGCAGCCCCTTGGCAACATTCACGAGAACCACGAAGAACACCACCAGCGTGACCATCAGGCGGCGAGGAACGTCGCTGGTCGTGGAGAACATGTTGTTGAACACCGAAACCAGCACAAAGGCTGGGATGGCATTGACTGCGATCGACATCGGCGTGACGAGTTCGTCGAGCACCTTGAAGTGGCTGAGCAGAAACGCCATCAGCACTCCGGCGACCGTTCCGACGACCAAGCCAATCGCGGCATTGGTTCCCGAGACACTCATCGCCTCCCAGATGTTGCCCCAGTTGTCGACAAATCGGGAGCCGATGTCACTCGGCGGGACGAGGAAGTACGGTTTGAGGTCGAAGCCGCGCACGATCACTTCCCAGGTCCCGAGCAGCAACACTCCGAAGAGCAGTGGCGGGGCGATGCCGGCCGCGAGCGCTGATACTCGCCGGTTCATCGATCCTCGATTCCGCGTGTCGCCGAATCGAACTCGGCACCACGCAAGGCCTCGCGTACCTCGGTGATCTTGGCGAAAAACGAAGCCTCCTCGCGTGTGTCGTCACTTCGACTGGCACCGAGCGGCACATCGACGAGGCGAGTGATCCTGCCGGGGCGTGGCGACATCACGACCACCCGGCTCGACAGATAGACCGCCTCGGGAATGGAATGGGTCACGAAGATGACAGTGGTGCCGGTCTCGGCGCAGATGCGCAACAGTTCGGCTTGCATGTGCTCGCGCGTCATCTCATCGAGTGCACCGAACGGCTCGTCCATCAGCAGCAGCGGCGGGTGAGCGGCGAGGGCGCGGGCAATTGCGATGCGCTGTTGCATTCCGCCCGAGAGCTGCCACGGCATGTAGCCACCGAACTCCGCAAGCTTGACCAGCTCGAGCATCTCCGCCGAGCGGGCTCGGCGCTTGGCGCGATTCCACCCCTTCAACTCCAGCGGCAGCTCGATGTTCTTGGCGACGGTGCGCCACTCGAACAAGCCGGCCTGCTGGAACGCCATGCCGTAGTCCTGATCGAGTCTGGCCTGCCTGGCATTCTTGCCCGCCACGGTGATCGATCCGGTGGTGGGCTCGGTGAGGTTGGCGATCAGCCGCAACAACGTGCTCTTGCCGCACCCCGACGGTCCGATCAGCGTCACGAACTCGCCTGGTTGAATGACCAGATCGATGTCGGCCAGAGCATTCACCTGACTGCTCTTGGACTGATTGAAAACCTTCGCCACCCCAACGACCTCGACGGCGCTCACGCCATGACCTCCCGAGGACGATTGCGCATCAACACCACATCGACCAGCGACACGAGACCTGCCATCGCCAGCCCCAAGAACGCGGCGCCGAGCACGGCGGTGTACACGATGGCCGGATCGCTGGTGGTTGCCCGACCGAACTCGATGACCAATCGACCGATCCCTCCCCGCAGGCCGGTAGAGATTTCCGATACCACGACTCCGATCACCGATCCGGCTGCGCCGAGCTTCAACGCCGGAATCATGTATGGCAGCGCCGCAGGAAACCGCAACTTGAACAGCGTGCTGTGCCACGGCGCGGCGAGACTGTCCATGAGTTCGAGCGACGATGCCGGCGGCGACTGCAGACCACGCAACGTGCCGACGGCGATCGGAAAGAATGTCAGGAAGGCGCCGAGCAGCGACGCCGACATCCACCTAGCCCACACGAAGCCGCCGATCTCGAGCTTGCCGCCCCAACTGACGATCAGCGGCGCGAGGGCGATGAGCGGGATCGTCTGCGAGATCACCAGGTACGGCAGGACCGCCCGCGCCGCAATCCGAAATCTGGTCATGACGACCGCGAGCAACACACCGGCCACCAAGCCGATGACGAAGCCGGCAAGAACCAATCTGAAGGAGTAGCCAACCGCTTTCATCACCACCGAGAACACCGTCTCGTCGGAAGCCCGGCTGATCGGATCGTCGAATCGCGAGAGGATGTCGGACACGTGTGGCATGACTCGGTCCTTGGCCCGCGGCAATATTTTCCACCCGAGCACGCTGCCGCCATCTTGCGGTCCGAGACTCTTGTAGAGCTCCCAGCCGACCGCGACAACCACCATCGACAACACGAACATCGCTGCCCTCCGCAGGCGGCGAAGGTGTCGATATCTCGAAGCCGGCGAGGTGACGGCGATCTGGGTCAGGCTGGTCGTATCGGCTGTCACGCTTTGGCCTTGACCGTCTCGGCGATGGCGGGCATGACCTTCTCGCCGTACACCTGCAGGGTGTGGTCCTTGTCGTCGTGTTGCAGATAGATGCTGAACTGGTCGACGCCGAGTTCTCGCAGCGCCACCATTCGCTCGATGTGCGCGTCGACGGGACCGACGATGCAGAACCGATCGACAATGTCGTCGGGAACGAATTGGGTATGCACGTTGCCTGCCTGGCCGTGCTCGTTGTAGTCGTACCCTTCCCGACCTTTGATGTAGTCGGTCAGCGCCTGGGGTACCGCACCGCTGTGGTCGCCATAGCGGGACACGAGGTCGGCGACGTGGTTGCCAACCATTCCGCCGAACCAGCGGCACTGATCACGTCCGTGGGCGAGACTCTCGGCCGTTCCATCGGTGACGTACGCAGGCGCGGCGACGCAGATGGTGACCTCGGCGGGATCACGTCCCGCTGCTTCGGCGGCGTCGCGCACCGCCTTGATCGTCCACTCGACGATCGACAAGTCGGCGAGCTGCAGGATGAATCCATCACCGACCTCGCCCGTGAGCGCCAACGCCTTCGGCCCGTACGCTGCAATCCACACCTCGAGCTCGCTGCCGCTCGACCAGGGGAAGCGCAGCTGCGAGCCTTTGTATTCGACGCTGCGGCCATTGGCCAACTCGCGGATGACATGGACGGACTCGCGCAATGTCGCGAGAGTGGTTGGGGCCCCATTGGTGACCCGAACAGCGGAGTCGCCGCGCCCGATCCCGCAGACCGTGCGGTTCCCGAACATCTCGTTGAGCGTGGCGTACACGCTGGCGGTAACGGTCCAATCACGCGTGGCCGGATTGGTGACCATCGGCCCGACGATCACCTTGCGAGTCTCAGCCAGGATCTGGCTATAGATCACGTACGGCTCCTCCCACAAGATGTGCGAATCGAAGGTCCACACATGAGTGAACCCGTACGCCTCAGCGCGCTTCGCCAGATCGACGACCCGAGCGGACGGAGGAGTGGTCTGCAATACGACCCCGAACTCCATCTAGCCCCTCCTCCCAGCCTGATCGGCGCCGCCCCCGGTGGGAGAGCCCGGCGTTCGATGCTCGACATGGTCGCCAAGCCCGGGCGACCAACTGTCTCGCATACGAACCCCGGCCCCTCCCCCCTGTTGAGGGGAGTGATCAAGCGGGAGCAGGCGAGGCGAAGGTCGGGGTTCGATTCCGAGACGGTAGGTCAGGGCCGGGCTTGCCCTGACCGTGTCGAGTAACGACCGCCGACCTTGGCCGAAGCCGGGGGCGAAGGGCTGAACCACACTCACCTGTTCTGGGGGAATCCGAGGTCGACGGAGCTGGTGCTGGGGTCGGGCCAACGCGATGTCACGACCTTGGTCTTGGTATAGAAGTTGACGCCTTCGGGACCGTACATGTGGGTGTCACCGAACAGGCTGGCCTTCCATCCTCCGAAGCTGTAGTAGCTGACGGGCACAGGAACGGGCACGTTGACACCGACCATGCCGACTTGCACGTCGAACTCGAACTGACGTGCAGCACCACCATCGCGGGTGAAGATCGCTGTGCCGTTGCCGTATGGATTGTCGTTGATCAACTTCAGGCCTTCTTGGTAGCCGCTGATGCGCGTGACCGTGAGCACCGGCCCGAAGATCTCGTCGTCGTAGCACGCCATGCCCGGCTTGGCGTGATCGATGAGCGACGGCTTGAGGAAGAA
>JANPBZ010000179.1:0-16702 GCA_031430695.1 Ilumatobacteraceae bacterium | reverse complement strand
CTCGAAGCAGCCGATCGTGGCGTCCAGGTGCCCCAGTACGCGATCGACAAGACGAAGATGGTGATCGACGTGCACCGCGACAGCATTCGTCAGGCGATCGCCGCCGGAGTGAAAGTGGCGATGGGTACCGACTCTGGCGTCACGCCACACGGCCAAAACCTCCGCGAGCTCGAACAGATGGTTGCTTGCGGGATGACCCCGGCGCAGTCCTTGATCGCCACGACCCGCACCGCCGCCGAGCTGCTCGGCGTCGACGACGATCGCGGCACGATCGACGTCGGCAAGCGTGCCGACCTGGTGATCGCGCGAGGCGATTCACTCGACGTCGCCGCGCTGGGTCAGCGAATTCGCACCGTCATCCAGAACGGCAAGGTCGTCGCGGAAATCGCCTGATGCCCGGCTCACCCACAGCGTTTGATGACTCCGGCCCCGCATAGGGGCGCCAATCATCAAACGCTCCTCTCACAGCTCGGCGTTTGATGACTCCGGCCCCGCATAGGGGCGCCAATCATCAAACGCTGGGAGGGACGGAGTCAGGCGAGGGTTTCGACGTCGACGACCTTGCGGCCGCCACGTGTACCGAACTTCACTGCCCCGTCGGTGAGAGCGAACAGAGTGTCGTCGCCACCGATGCCGACGTTGCGGCCGGGGTGGAACTTGGTGCCACGTTGGCGAACGATGATCGTGCCGGCATGAATCTGGCTTCCACCGAAGACCTTGACCCCGAGGCGCTGTGCGTTGGAGTCGCGCCCGTTGCGGGTTGAACCGCCACCTTTGGTCTTTGACATCTTGGTTCAGCCCTTCTTGATCGAGGTGATTTCGATGACGTGGTACTTCTGGCGGTGACCAAAGCGACGTCGCTGGTTGGTGCGCTTCTTGTAGGTGAAGCCGTCGATCTTTGGCCCCTGGGCCCAACCGACGACTTTGCCCGTGACCGAGGCCCCTGACAACTGCGAAGGGGTGGCCAGCACGATGTCGCCGTCGACGACCAATACAGGGGTCAGCGATACTTCGCTGCCCTGCTCGGCGTCGAGCAATTCAACGTGGACCTGCTCGCCCTCTGAGACTCTGGCCTGCTTGCCACCGGATGCGATCACTGCGTACATAGCCATTCGATCCTATCGGGCCGAGGCCTGACAACAACGGGCCCGCATCATTCCAGGAGCGAATGATCGATGATGACGCCGCGGCCATCGCAGTTCGGGCATTGATCGGCGAAGTTGACCAGCAGACCCTCGCCGATGCGCTTGCGAGTCATCTCTACCAATCCGAGGTCGGTGATGTCGAAGACCTGCGTGCGGGTCTTGTCGCGGGCGAGGGCAGAGCGGAACGCATCCACGACCTTGCGGCGGTTGTCCTTGATCTCCATGTCGATGAAGTCGATCACGACAATGCCACCGATGTCTCGAAGTCGCAGCTGCTTGGCAACTTCCTCAGCGGCTTCGAGGTTGTTGCGGAACACCGTCTCTTCGAGGTTCGAGGTGCCGACGTTCTTGCCCGTGTTGACGTCGATCACCGTCAAGGCTTCGGTGTGCTCGATGATGAGCGAACCACCGCTGGGCAGCCACACCTTGCGATCGAGGGCCTTGTGCAGCTGCTCGTGAATGTGCTGACGCTCGTACAACGGCAAGCCCTCGGCTGCCGCGTCGAAGTACTCGATCCGGTCGGCGAGGTCGGGGTTGAACGCGGCCACATAGTCGCGTACGTCCTCGAACAGACGCTGATCGTCGATGATCACACCGCGATACTCGGCGTTGAACTCCTCACGGATGACGCGCACCGCAAGCTCGGGCTCGCGGTACAGCAAGGTCGGGCTGTTGGCCCGCTTGGCTTTGGCCTCGATCACGTTCCACTGATCGAGCAGCCGGGTCATGTCGGCGCGCAGTTCGTGTTCGTTGGCGTTCTCGGCAGCCGTGCGCACGATCAAACCGTGCTGCTCAGGCTTGACCCGGTCGAGAATGTTGCGCAACCGCTTGCGCACATCGTCGGGCAGTCGCTTGGAGATGCCGTATGTCTTCGAGTTGGGGATCAGCACCACGAAGCGGCCGGGCAGCGACACCTCCTGGGTCAATCGCGCTCCCTTGGCACTGATCGGGTTCTTCGTGACCTGACAGAGCACCAGCTGCTTCGGTCGCAGCATCTGTTCGATGCGCATCTGGCCCGACTTCTCGACGATGTCTTCCGGGTCGTACTGCACGTCGCCGCGATACAGCACGGCGTTCTTCGGTGTGCCGATGTCGACGAAGGCTGCTTCCATGCCGGGCAGCACGTTCTGCACCTTGCCGAGATAGATGTTGCCGTGGATCTGGCTGACGTCGTCGGCCGGCCGACTGACATAGTGCTCGATCAGGTTGCGGCCCTCGAGTACGGCGACCTGCGTCAATGTCGGGCGCACCTGCACCGCCATGAGGTACCGACCGATCGGGCGCCCGTTGCGTTCGCGTCCGCGGCGCCGTTCGATGGTGTCGGCATCGAGATCGACTTCCATCGTCGAGCTGGCCGGCTTGGGGCCCTTGACGCCGCGGCGGCGCTTCTTCTTGGCTGCGTCGGTCGCGGCTTGGCCATCGGTTGCGACGGCCGTGGCCGGTTGCGGCTGACGGTCGGCCTTTGGCTTGTCGGACTTCTGTCGATCATTGCGGTTGCGCTCGCCGCGAGGTTGCGACGGCTTCACGGCCGCTGCTGCTGGCGCCGCTGCCGGCGCTGGTGGAGCGGGGCGGGTGTCGCCGATCTGCGGCTTGCGCACGAGGGCACGCTCGGCCGCCGCGATCGATGGGCGACCTTCCGCCAGGCGCTTCGGGAGCTCAGGATCGTTGCTGCTCTCGAACAATTCTGCCGTCGACGGCTCGGCCTCGAACGCGGCACCGGCGTCCGGAATCTCGCCGTCGCTGGCATCGTCGTCGTCCTCGTTGAACTCGTCAGATTCCTCGGACTCAGCACCTGCCGCAGCCGAGGGCTTCTTGCGATTGCGACCACCTCGTGAACCGCGGCGACGCTTTGGGCCGCCCGTGCGCACCGTCGGCTCACCGATGGATTCCGTGCCGTCAGTGGTCGACTCTGTCCCGTCAGTGTTCGGTTCGTTCTCGCTGGGCTGAAAGTCGGCTGCGTCGTCCACCTGCGCTGGCGCAGATGAGGCGGCCAGCGGCAGCTGATCGTGTTGGTCGTCGGTCATTCGGACATTCCCTTCTCATGCGCCGGCCGGACAGGCCAGCGCCGCGACAGTCGACGGAGACGTCTCCGAGTCGACATACGTCGCGTTCGATCCAATTTTTTGCACCCGTCCGCACGCTGGGGCATGGCCGGGTTGCTACATCGGCCCAAAAAGCACTCATATTGGCCGAGAGTCTACCGGACACAACCTCCACTAGCAGGGAAACCACCCGCGGCAAAACCCCAGGCAGATCAGCGATAGCGGCGCATGTGCACGCTCTGCACGAGGCCCATGAGGGCGAAAAAGGTGACGATGCTCGATCCGCCGTACGAAATGAAGGGCAACGGAAGGCCGGTGATGGGCATCAGACCGATGCTCATCGCAATGTTCTGGAACATCTGCCACAACACCATGGTGAACACCCCGGCGCAGAGGTAGGTGCCCAGCATGTCGCGCGACAGGCCCGCGATGCGCCAGATCCGCAGCAGGACGATCGCGAACAACCCGATCACGATGCCGCAGCCGATCAGGCCGAACTGCTCGCCGATTGCGGAGAACGGAAAGTCGGCCCACTGCACCGGGATGTCTCTGGAGTTGGTGATCTGGCCCTGCAGCCAGCCTTTGCCGTCGATGCCACCGGTAGCTATGGCCCGAAGCGAGTTTCGCCCCTGGAAGATCAGGTCGCGAAGCGCGATGTCGGTCGAATTCTGATCGAAGAACACAGCGATGCGGTCGATCTGGTAGTCGTTGACCACACCGCTCAGCACAGCCGCGCCGACCGTGGCCGCTGTCAGGAACGTGATCAGGAGGATGTACTTCGCCCGGGCGCCGGCGATCAGCAAGACGCCCATCATCATCGCGATGAGCACCGATGCGGTCCCGAGGTCCGGCTGGACGATCACCAGCATGGCGGGAATCCCGACCAAGAGCAGCCCCTTGACGAATCGGGCGTAGTTCAACGTGTCCGTGCGGTCCTCTGCCAGGAACGCGGCGAGAGCGAGTAGCGCCGTGAACTTGGCGAACTCCGCAGGCTGCACCAACAACGGACCGAGGTCGAAGCTCAGTCGGGCGCCACCGCTGATTGCCCCGACCATGATGACCAGCACCAGCAGCATGACCGTCGTGCCATACAGGAAGCGTGCCCGCTCACGCCACCAGTCGTAATCGAACGACATCACGACGATCATCGAGATCACCGCGCCGATCAGGAAGACCTCCTGGCGCGTGACGAATAGGTACGGGTTGGAGAACTTGGTGTGTGACGCCGAGTAGATCGTGAACAGCCCGATGACGGAGAGCGCACCCTGGGCAAGCATCAGCACCCAGTCGATGTTGCGGCTCGGTGAACCGGGACTGGCCCTGATGTTGCCCAAGCCGGAGTCCGGCTTGCGCGACAGCATGCTGAGAGCCATGGATCAGTCCCGGGCGTCGACAGCAGCAGGCATGCAGGTGCTGTCGGCCAGCGCAGTCGGCGGTGCCGGTACCAGTGAATTGAGATCGAGCGGATCGCTCGGCAGCACGGGATCCATCGCTGTCTCAAGGGCGAGCGCGGTGAAGATGCACTTCACCACTGGCGCTGCGGCCTTCGAGCCGTACCCGCTCTTTTCGAGATACGCGACCACGGTGTACGACTGGGTGTCGTCGAGACTGAACGCTCCGAATGCCGACGAGTCGTTCCAGGGATAGCTGCCAGCACCTTGCGCCGTGCCGGTCTTGCCGGCAATCCGCAATGTCTCCATCGGGTAGCTCTGGAAGAGCTTCTCGCCGGTAGTCGTGTGGTAGAAGTTCGACGGGTAAGTGGTTCCAGGATTGCGTTGCCGAAATGCATTGGTGACGCGAGCTAGGCCGTTGAGGATCGGCTCGATGATCTCGGGGGGCATCTCCAACTGGTCCTTGTACCGAGGCGAGTCGAACGACTGCACAACGTTCGCCTTGGACAGATCTGCCATGCCGGGGCCGAGGTCGGGGACCAATGGGGCGAAGATGGCCTTGACGATCGTCGGTTGGAAGAGGAAGCCGCCGTTGGCGATCGTCGAGTAGGCATTCGTCAGCTGCAGCGGAGTTGCAGCCATCAGGCCCTGACCGATGGCAACCTGCACGTTGTCGCCGACCAGCAGTCGGGGTGCCTCGTTGTCGCCGAGCACGTCGTCCCTGACGAGTTGGGCCTTGATGGCGTCGTCGGGGATCCGACCCTGCCATTCGAACGGCAACTGCACGCCGCTCTCCTGCCCGAACCCGAAGCGCTGCAGATCATCCTTCAGCGTCGACTTGCCTTTCAGCGCCGGATCGATCGACGCGTTGTGCTCGTCGATCATCCAGAACTTCTCGCCCAGCCGGTAGAAGAACGCGTCGCTGCTGACGGCGAGCGCGTCGGCCACGGTCACCGGCCCGTATGACGACGACCGTTGAGTGCGCACGTTGGTGGCGTTCTTGAACTCGCAGCGCACGCCGGACGCGCAGACATCGTCGGGAATGGATTCGAGCTTGTAGATGCCCTTGTCGGTGTATGGCTCGTTGGGCCCAATCACACCGCTGTGCATCGCCGACCAAGCGACGAACGGCTTGATTGTCGAGCCGAGGTTGTATCGGCCTTGTACGGCGCGGTTGACCAGCACGGATTTGTCGGGGTCGGCCTTGCCGGTGTTCGGATCGATCTTCTCGCCGAACAGTTGATCGAACTTGTCGCCACCGATGGCGCCCATCCAACGGTTGTCGAACCGTGGATAGCTGGCCATCGCCAGGATCTGTCCGTTGGAGTGGTCCTCGACGACCACCGACCCCGCGGGCGCCTTGTACTGGATCCACTCCTGCAGGCCGAACTCTCTCGAACTCGAGTACACGCGATCCACACCTTCGGGCTTCTTCGGGTCGATCGGATTGTGGGCAGCGATGTCTTGACCGAGGATGTCGGCGGGCAGGTTTCGCCGTTGCATGAGCTTGGTCTCCAGCGCCTGCTCGGCGTACTGCTGGATTTCGAGATCGAGCGTCAACTGGATGTCTCGGCCAGCGATCGGGTCGACCCGTCGGTCGAGAAACTCGCGCACGATGCCGCCAGCGGCATCGACCTCGAAGACCTGCTTGCCCCACGAGCCGTGCAGCGTGTCTTCCATCGATAGCTCGACACCGAATGCGCCGACGAGTTCGTTGGTGTTGTAGCTCTTGGCCCGGTATTCCTGGAGCGTCTCGGCGGTGATCGGGCCGAGGTAGCCAACGACGTGGCTCGCCAGCGGCGAGTACGGGTACACCCGCTTCCACTGCTCGACGATTCGTATGCCGGGGAAGTCTTCGCTGCGCTCCTTCAGGTATGTGACCGTGTCTTCGTCGACGTCTTCCTTCAGGGGCAGCGGCAGCAATGTGCTGTACCGCTGGCCCTTGGTGCATTTCGGGATGGTCGGCTCGCCGAAGCACGGCTCGTAGCGACGCTGCAGATCGATGACCGGAACCTTCAGCGGGCCCGAAAGGCGGTTGAACAGCGCCTCGCGATTCTTTGGCTTCCTGATCACGCTCCAGTCGATCGCCACAGTGAGGATGCGCTGGTTGTCGGCCATGATCCGGCCCTTGATGTCGAAGATGCGGCCGCGCTCGGGTGGGACCAGCACCTCACGTGTCTTGGCTGCCGACACCGTCGCCTGGTACGACGCCGCCTCGACACCCTGCAGAAACCACAGGCGCGTGCCAAGTGCGCCGATCAACAGCGTCGAGACCAACGCCAGCATCCCCAGGCGGGTGGTGCGTTTATCGATCGCCATGGCACCATTGTGGTCCGCGCGCGGGCCGGACGGGGCGCACCCGGACGATCGTGAACGTGTGACTCATTCGGGGATCGCCCTCCACGTGCGACGCTTTGCACCCGCACACCATCGCCCGAGTGGAACGAAGAGCGGGCTGAGCAGCGTCGCCGCAGCGGCGACCACCGGGATCACGAGAAAGAGCCGATCCGTGAGCCAGCCCTCTTGACCTGTCAGGAACTTGACGAGTGGAATCGCGACCTCCCCCACCGCAGATCCGATGGCCACAAAAATCGCAGCCAGCCACCATTGCGGATCGGGCGTGATGCTCAGCACATACCCCGACGTCAACCCGGCGAGGCCATAGGCCAAGGCAGTCAGTCCAAGCGGAGTTCCAACGCCCAGGTCGTACATCATGCCCAGCGCGAATCCGGCAAATGCGCCACGCTCTGACCCGGCACCCGCCCCGGCGCCAGCAGCCAGGGCAAGTACTACTTGAATGGCGACCCCGTCGACACGGTAGGTGGCGCAGACCGTGCGCTGGATCGCGAGAATCACCAGGGCAACTGGGATCAAGCGCGTGAAAAGGGCGAATGGCAGTGAACGCACGACTCAGATTGCGGCCTGATTGGGAACGAACAGCACCACGCTGACGAAGTTGAGCTGCGAGAGGCTTGCGTTCGGTTCCACCTCGACAATCGGTGACCGGCTGCCGAGTCGCCGCGTGACGGCTGTGATCTTGCCGATCGGAATGCTTTGCGGTGCCAGGCTCTTCGTACCACCGGCCGTTTCGACCGTGTCGCCGACCTTCACGTTGGTCAATGCCGTGTCGTCGATCAGGCTGAACAACAGCGGGCGGTCGGCGCCTTGGCCGTCGATGTCACCGGTCTCACGGCGCACCACAACCTCGGGCAGCGTTGTTGTTGTCGTCGTGCTCGTCGACGTCGTGGATTGTCCAGGTGTTGCACCCACCGTCGCCGCAATCGTGGTCGACGTCAGGGGCGTCGTGGTCGTGGTCGTGCTGGTCGACGTCGTGGCGTCGAGCGGGCGGCCGCTGATTGCCGTGTTCGACGGGGTCGACGACGAGGTCGACGAGGCGGGGTCATCGTCGACACGACTCAGCACTTGGGCCTGAACCGAGTACTGCGGATCGATGATGAGCATCACCACGCTGTGATCCGGATACACCGTCGTCACCTTGCCGATCAGGCCGGCACCGTCGGTCACCGGCATGCCGACCGCGATTCCGTCACGAGTACCGACGGTGATCTCGACAGTGTTCTGGAAGTTGCTCGGGGCCTCACCGACCACCTGGGCGATCACGCTCTTGTAGCTGTGCACCGAAGTCAGTCGGTACAGCTTCAACAGTTCGTAGAACTTGGTGATCGCTGTCTGCGCTTCGATCTCGGCACCCTTTTGGTGCTCGACCTGATCCAGCAGCGCTTCGTTCTCGGCCACGAGATCGTCGTAGTTGGTGATGCCGTACCAGGCATTGGCGATCGGTGTCGCAACAGCATCGGCAGCGACGTCGAACGGTCTGATGATCACCGCGAACGCCTGCCGGGCTCTGTCGATGACAATGTTGTTGCCACGCCGATCGAGCGTGATCAACAGCAGTGACGTCAAAATGAGCAGCACAACGACGCGGCGGCGGCTCAACGACGAAAGCACGGGTGGCCAGAGTCGTCTAGTCGTCGCCACCGAGCGACATCAACCCGCGCATCGCGTCGATGTTCTCGAGTGCTCGCCCGGAGCCGATCACGACGCTGTACAGCGGGTCGTGGGCGATCTTGATCGGCATGCCCGTCTCGTGATTGAGACGTCGGTTGATCCCGGCCAGCAGTGCGCCTCCGCCGGTAACCATGATGCCTTGTTCCATGATGTCGGCGGCAAGCTCGGGCGGTGTCTTGTCGAGTGTGGTCTTGACTGCATCGACGATGGCCGACAGCGGCTCGGCCAGCGCCTCGCGGACCTGCTCGGTGGTCAACGGCACCGTGCGCGGAAGGCCGCTGATGAGATCGCGACCGCGAATGTCGGCGGTCAACTCCTCGTCGAGCGGCCACGCCGAACCCATGTGGATCTTGATCTCCTCGGCGGTTCGATCGCCGATGGCCAGCGAGAACTCCTTCTTGACGTATTGCATGATTGCGTCGTCGAGTTCGTCGCCCGCAACACGCACCGACTGAGCGGTGACGATGCCGCCGAGCGAGATCACGGCCACCTCGGTGGTGCCACCGCCGATGTCGACGATCATGTTCCCGCTGGGCTCGTGCACCGGCATGTCGGCACCGATTGCGGCCGCCATCGGCTCTTCGATGATGTGCACCGGCTTGCGTGCCCCGGCGTACTCGGCAGCATCTTGCACGGCGCGTTGCTCGACGCCGGTGATTCCCGACGGCACGCAGATGACCATGCGTGGCTTGCTCCAGCGGCTGGCGTGCACCTTCTGGATGAAGAAGCGCAGCATCTTCTCGCAGACCTCGAAGTCGGCGATCACGCCATCTTTCAGTGGGCGGATGGTCTTGATTCGGCCTGGTGTGCGACCCATCATTCGCTTGGCCTCGAAACCGACGGCGACAGGTCGACCATCGCTGATATCGATCGCCACGACCGACGGCTCGTTGAGCACGATGCCTTGACCGCGTGAATAAATCAGCGTGTTGGCCGTGCCCAAATCGATGGCGAGGTCACGACCGATCGCTAGTGGGTTACTCCTGGCCATCACTACCTCCGCACCGCCGGACTGACCGTGCACAAACGTGCCTGACGCCACGATCGGCGCAGGTCCTCCGAAGTGTAGCGGAGCGCCAGTTTGTTACAGATTCGGGAAGAAAATGGCGATCTCACGCTGGGCGGACTCCAACGAGTCGCTGCCATGCACCAGATTCTCGGTGAACAAGATGCCGAGATCCCCGCGAACAGTGCCGGGTGCTGCCTTGCGCGGATTGGTCGCACCCATCATGGCGCGCACCACCTCCCAGGTGTCTTCTGGGCCTTCGAGGACGAGCGCAACCACCGGGCCGCGGCGCATGAATGTCACCAGGTCGGTGTAGAAGCCCTTGCCGACGTGCTCCTCGTAGTGGCGCGCCAAGGTGTCTGCATCGAGCGTGCGCAGGTCGAGCGCGGCGATGGTCAGGCCCTTGGCTTCGAAGCGCCGCAGCACCTCCCCGATGAGGCCACGTTCGACGGTGTCGGGCTTGAGCAGGACGAGGGTGCGATCAGACATGGCCGATGACGCTACCGGCGACACCCCCACGTCTCCCTACCCCTCGTGAATCGTCAGTGACGAAACTCTTGGCCCATCCGAGTGTTTCAGGACACCACGGGTGGACTGCAAACACTCCGATAGGACCTAGACGATCTTGCGGAGGTGTGGTCTGGCGGCGCCGACCACGTACAGCGAGCCGGTGACCAGCACGGCGTCGTCGTGCTGGGCCGAGCGAATCGCCTGATCGCACGCCTGCTCGACGGTGTCACACTCGACAACGACATCGCAGCCGAGCGCTCGAGCCGCGGCCGCGAGGTCTGCTGAGGGCATGCCCCTGGGCGTCGGTGCGGTGCAGGTGTACACGGCGTCGAACTCGTCGGCGCGCAACGCTGACAACATCTCTTTCGGGTCACGTCCGTGAAGGATGCCCGTGACCAGGATCTTGCGGCCCGCTGGATTGAAGTCGTCGAAGAAGACCTGCGCGCACGAGTCGGCGCCCGGCGGGTTGTGAGCACCGTCGACGATCACCAAGGGCTGATGACCGAGCACTTCGAAGCGACCGGCCATGCGCACGTTGGAGAATCCTTCACGCACGACGTCGTCCGCGAGCGGAGTGTCGAAGAACGCCTCGACGGAGGTCAGCGCGACGATCGCGTTGTCGCCTTGGTGTCGGCCGTGCAGCGGCACGAACACGTCAGTGAAGATGGTCGTTGGCGTGCGGAGGTCGACCATGCGTCCGCCGAGCGCCAGCTGATTCTCCAGAACGTCGAAGTGTTCTCCACGAAGTAACACGCCGGCACCACCCGCCTCGGTGAAGTACGGGAGCAGTTCGGGATCGGTCTCGCCGACCACCACGATGCTTCCCGGCTTGATGACTCCTGCCTTCTCGGCAGCGATATGTCCCTTGGTCGGGCCGGCGAACTCGTTGTGGTCCATGCCGATGTTGGTGATGACCGCGACCTGCGCATCGCACACGTTGGTGGCGTCCCACCGGCCGAGCACACCAACCTCGATCACCGCGACATCGACAGCGAGGTCGGCAAACCATCGAAACGCGGCGGCCGTGGTGACTTCGAAGTACGACGGGCGGACCCCGGTGAGCATCTCCAGATCGGCGACCGCGGCGACCTGTTCGGCGAACTCGTCGTCGCTGATGGATTCGCAGTCGCGGCTCATCCGCTCGTTCGGTCGTTCGAGATGCGGACTGGTGTAGGTGCCAACCGAGAGCCCTTGAGCCATCAACAGTCTGGTGATCATCTGCGACGTCGAGCCCTTGCCGTTCGTGCCGGTGACGTGGATCACGGGGTAGGCCAGTTGCGGGTCACCCATCGCGGCGACGATGGTCTGCATGCGCTCGATGGTGGGCGACTCGATTCGCCCGGTCTTTTCGTAGCTGGCGTGGGCGTCGAGGTACGCCAGCGCGTCGGAGTAGGTCATCGTCCGGGCAGCACGCGGTTGGGCAGCACAGTGCTGCGCCTCACTGTCGCGTCAGCTGGCCTCGCGGCGAGGCCGCTTGGCCTTGGGCTCACGAGGGACGAGCGTGGGGTTGGTCTTCTTCTGCACGGTCTCGAGCTCGATCATCACGGTGCCGACATCGCTGCGGCCGGGCAGCTCGTACATCGTGTTGAGCAGCACCTCTTCGAGGATTGCCCGCAACCCGCGTGCGCCGGTACCACGCAGCAGTGCCAGGTCGGCAATGGCTTCGAGGGCTTCGCGCGTGAAGTCGAGCTCGACATCTTCGAAGTCGAACACCTTGCGATACTGCTTCACCAACGAGTTCTTGGGCTCGGTCAGAATCTTGATCAGGGCGTCGCGGTCGAGGCTGCGAACGGCTCCGATCATTGGCAGGCGGCCGACGAACTCGGGGATGAGGCCGAACTTCAGCAGGTCTTCCGGCAGCACCTTGGTGAACATTTCGCCGGCATCCTTGTCGGCCTTGCTGCGAACCGTGCCATGGAAACCGACACCCTTGTGACCGATTCGACTCTCGATGATCTGCTCGAGTCCGGCGAACGCTCCACCGCAGATGAACAAGATGTTGGTCGTGTCGATTTGGATGAACTCCTGGTGCGGGTGCTTGCGCCCACCTTGCGGTGGCACCGATGCAACCGTGCCTTCGAGGATCTTCAACAGTGCCTGCTGCACGCCCTCGCCGCTGACATCGCGGGTGATCGAGGGGTTCTCGCTCTTGCGGGCGATCTTGTCGATCTCGTCGATGTAGATGATGCCGGTCTCGGCCTTCTTCACATCGAAGTCGGCGGCCTGGATGAGCTTGAGCAGAATGTTCTCGACATCCTCACCGACGTAGCCGGCCTCGGTGAGGGCGGTGGCATCGGCGACAGCGAACGGCACGTTGAGTAAGCGCGCCAGAGTTTGGGCGAGGTGAGTTTTGCCGCAACCGGTCGGGCCGAGCAGCATGATGTTGCTCTTGGCCAACTCGACCTCGTCGCGCCGGCCGACGCTGGCGCCCTGCTGATACTGGATGCGCCGATAGTGGTTGTAAACGGCGACCGACAGAATCTTCTTGGCTTCGTCCTGCCCGACGACATAGTCGTCGAGGAAGGTTCGGATCTCGCGCGGCGTGGGAAGCTCTTCGAATCGAATCTCACTGGAATCGGTGAGCTCCTCCTCGATGATCTCGTTGCACAGATCGATGCACTCGTCGCAGATGTACACCCCTGGCCCGGCGATCAGCCGCTTGACCTGCTTCTGCGATTTGCCACAAAACGAGCACTGCAGCAGTTCACCGGTGTCACCGAATTTCGCCACGGTTCAGTCTCCTTGCTCGCCCTGTTGGTCGATTCGTGAGGATCAGCGAATCGGACCGGTGCGGTCGACGGCGTCTCGGGACGAAATCACATCATCGATGATGCCATACGCGAGGGCCTCATGTGCTTCCATAACGAAATCGCGGTCAGTGTCCTGATGAACGCGCTCGATGGTTTGGCCGGTGTGCTTCGCCAGGATCTCCTCGAGCAAATCCCGCATACGCAGGATTTCCTTGGCCGCCAGCTCGAGATCGGTGACCTGGCCGTAGCCAACCTGACCATATGGCTGGTGCAACAGGATTCGGCTGTGAGGCAGTGCCAGGCGCTTGCCTTTTGCGCCGGCAGCCAGCAAGACCGCTGCAGCCGACGCCGCCTGGCCGAGGCAGATGGTGGCGATGTCGTTCTTGATGAACTGCATCGTGTCGTAGATCGCGAACAACGCGGTGATGTCACCGCCGGGGCTATTGATGTAGAGGTTGATGTCCTTGTCGGGATTCTCGCTCTCGAGGTGGATGAACTGCGCGCAGATCAAGCTGGCGATGCTGTCGTCGATCGGTGTCTGCAGGAAGATGATGTTTTCCTTCAGCAAACGCGAGTACAGGTCCATACCCCGTTCGCCACGACTCGTCTGCTCGATGACATTGGGAACCAGATAGTTCTTGGACTCAATCATGGTCGTGCCCTTCGTGGTCGTGGTCGTGATCGTGGTCACCATGGTCGTGATCGTGGTCGCCATGGTCGTGGTCGCCATGGTCGTGATCGTGATCGTCAGTCTTGCCGATCACGAGCGCGCGATCGATCGCATTGCCATGCTGGTCGACGATCTCGACGTGATCGAGCAGCCAGTCGAGTGCCTTGGTCTTGCGCATCTGAGCGACGAGGTCGGTGACGGCGTCGTTCTTCTCGTATGCCTTGCGGACCTCGTTGGCCTTCTGGCGCACCTGCACAGCGATGCGGGCATACTCGGCTTCGATGTCGTCGTCGGTCACCTCGAGCCCCTCGGCCACGCCGACTGCCCGCAGCGCAAGATCGACCTTGACGGCCTTTTGCGATTGCACCTTCAGGCCCTCGATGAAGGTCGCTGCGTCTTGCCCGGTGACCTGCAGCCACTGGTCAACGGAGATGCCCTGGGCTTGGAACTGTTGCACGGTGTTCTGCACGCGGCCCTGGAGATCGGCTTGCACCATCGACTCCGGTGGCTCGATGTCGACCAACCCGGCGAGCGACGACGTGGTTTTTTCGATGAACTGGTTGCGGGTTTGGTTGAGCTTGCCGACGCCGAGGCGCTCGGCAAGCGCGGCGCGCCAATCCTCGATCGTGTCGAACTCGCCGAGGTTCTCGCTGACCCACTCGTCGGTGAGTTCTGGCAGCTCTGTCTCTTGAATCTTGGAGATGTTGACGACGAAGTCGGCCGGTTCGCTGGTGCCGTTGGGCGTGGCGGTGAACGTCAGTTCGTCGCCGACGTTGGCACCCAGCAACTCGGCGTCGAAGCTCGGTGCCACCCACCCGTTGCCAACTTGGTACAGCCAATCCTCAGTATTGAGGCCCGCAACGAGCTCGCCGTCGCGGCTGCCGGCAAGGTTGAGCGTGACCTGGTCGCCGGATTGCACAGGACGATCGACGTCGACCAACGAGCCCTGCCTGCGAAGTTCGGCTTCGACGGCCTCGTCGATGTCGGCCTCGGTCGCCACCGGTGAGGTGAGCTCGACACGAAGGCCGCCATACCCGGGCACCGTGATCTCGGGGCGCACCTCACATGTCGCGTCGAAGGTGACCGAACCCGACTCCTGGCCACCGGTGAACTCGATGTTCGGCGTGGCGATGAGGTCGATGTCGTGTTCGCGGACTGCGTTGGCTAGATACTGCGGTACGGCATCGCGGAGTGCCTGCTCGCGTGCAGTGGCGAGGCCGATGCGGGCCTCGAGCACCTTGCGCGGCACTTTGCCCGGGCGGAAACCCGGAAGCTTGACCTCCTTGGCGATGGTGCGAAACGCCATGTCGATGTCGCGATCGAATTCGGCTTCGTCGATGGTCACCGAAACCTTGACGAGCTTCTTGGCGGGTGCATCTTCTGGGGTGTCCACTACGGGCTCGATCGTGCTATTCACAGATCGTCGATGCTATCGGTCGACCCTGTCATCGGGCAGACTGTGAGCATGACCTATTGGAAGCCTCACGCGCTTGCCAAACCGCATGCCAATCAGCTCGATCTCCGAATCGGCGACCGCGTCGAGACCACCGTCGACCTCGAATCCGGCGTTGCGGCGGGCACCGAGGGCAAGGTCATCTTGGCCAACGGATTCAACTGGCAGCGCTACCGCGTCGCATTCGTCAATGGGATCGAGGTCGGGGATCTCGACCAGCGCAACATCGTGCCCATCGGCCGAGCCGCCAAGCGCCTGGCCAAAGCCGCCAAGCGCACGTAGTGCGAGTGTTTGCCGCCCATAACCGCCAGTGGAGTGTCTCCAGCCCACCCGGGGTGGCGCGAGACACTCCGTCAGGGCGATGACGTCGTTACGGCACCGGTTCCCGGGCGTTGGGCCGGAGTGGGCGCGCTTCGACGGACCGGCCGGCACGCAGATGGTCGACTCGGCCATCACGGCGATGAGCGAGTGGATGGCAAGCGGCAATACGGCCGCCAACGGTGGACCGTTCGCTGCTGCCGAGGAGTGCCAGCGTTTGATGGATCGTACGCGTGCCGCCGTCGGCCAGTTCCTGAGAGGGGACCCGAACGGCATCAGTTTCGGCCCCAACATGACCTCACTGACCTTTGCAGTGTCTCGGGCGGTCGGCGCAACACTGCAGCCGGGTGACCGAATCGTCGGGACGAGACTCGACCACGACGCCAACATCACGCCATGGCGACGAGCGGCCGATGGCGCGGGCGCGGAGCACGTGCTGGCTCCGTTCGACCCGGCGACCGGTCAGCTTCCGCCCGCCAATGTGATCAAGTTGATCGATGCGCGCACCAGATGGGTCACGATTCCCGGTGCGTCGAATCTGCTCGGATCGACGCCCGATCTGGGACCGATCATCGAGGCTGCCCACGCCGTCGGCGCGTATGTGTACGTCGATGCAGTGCACCTTGCCCCGCATCGCAGCATCGACATCGCCGCGCTCGGCTGCGATGCGCTGGTGACGTCGCCATACAAGTGGTACGGGCCGCACAGCGGCGTGCTGTGGATGCGACCCGAGCTGCTCGAGAGCCTGCCCGTGTTCAAGGTACGACCGGCCACCGACCATGGACCGGCACGCATCGAGACCGGTATGCCCAACTTCGAGGGGATCGCCGGCATCGAAGCAGCGGCACGTTTCCTGATCGAGGAAGGCATGGATCGGGTCGCCGCCGCCGAATCGGAAGTGTTCGCGCAACTGCTCGAAGGGCTCCTGTCGATCAACGGCGTGAAGGTGTGGGGATCGCAGGATCTCGAAGGCCGAGTGCCGACCGCCGCGTTCACGATCGACGGAGTGCATCCGGCTGAGGCGTCGAAAGCGTTGGGTGCCAAGGGCATCGCCGTGTGGGATGGCCACAACTACGCGGTCGAGGTCGTCGACCAATTGGGATTGGCGGACAGCGGCGGAGTGATCCGAGCCGGAGTGTCGCGCTACGTCGAGCAACCCGACGTCGACCGATTGCTCGCGGCCGTCCGCGACCTCGCCCGGTAACATGCTGGCGTCCGGGATGTGGCGCAGTTGGTAGCGCACCTGCTTTGGGAGCAGGGGGTCGGGAGTTCGAGTCTCCCCATCCCGACGCATGCCACATGGCCATTCAACGACGGACCAACCGGCAGTCGATCTGGCCATCGTCGGTGCAACAGCGCTCGTCGGCACTCCTGCGATCGGGGTCGAC
>JANPBZ010000178.1:0-3384 GCA_031430695.1 Ilumatobacteraceae bacterium | reverse complement strand
TGCGGCGCACCGGTCTCGCCACCGCCCTCCGCGTTGACCTCCAGGGCCATGTCGAGCACCGGGTAGAACATCGAGACTGCTTCGGGATGGTTCGCTGCCAGCCAGCGGGCGTAGTGCAGCGGGCCGAGGGCGCCGTGGGTCGCCGCTTCGAAGTGCTCGAAACCACGATGGAGCCCGACGAGGGCATTGCGCTCGAAGCGGTTTTCGATGAAGCGGGCGAAGGGGTCCAGGAACGGCTCGAAGTGTGGCTTACCGATCAGAGCGGTGCGGTAGCCAGTGTCGTGCAACACGCTCGCCACGGAGGGAGCGTCGACCGGCAGGGCGACCCCGTTCATCCATACTCCGTGAGTGCTTGGGTGTTGGCCGGTGATGATCGTCGACCGAGATGGCATGCACACCACCGACTGCGGATGGGCTCGCTCGTAGCGATACCCCCGCGCGGCCAGCCCGTCGATTACGGGAGTGCGAGCCAGCGTGCCGCCGTTGCATCCGAGCGTGTCGTAACGCTGTTGATCACTGGTGACGAACAAGATCTTGCGGCCCATCAGCGTGTCCCCTGGTAGTCGTCGGATTCCATCTGTCTCCGCAGCTCCTCGAGTGCACCCGCCGTCGCGCCGCCGATGGTCAACGCCATTGCGCGGGGGTCAGCGTCGGTCGAGTACACGACCATGCACGTGTCGTCACCGAGGTCGATGACATCGATCATGCCGCGGTGAAACGTGAAGACCGAAACGGTGATGCGGTATTGAAAGCGATACTGGATGTCGTCGCACACGAGGATTTCCTCTGGCATCTGAAGCCCGGAGTCGAGCACGATCACTCGGGTGTTGCCGTCGACCTGACACGACGAGATCCCAGGGAACCACTCGTGCAGGCGCGTCGCGTCGCCGGCCAACTTCCAGACTGTTGCTGCTGGTCGACGGATGCGAATCTGGTGGCGAATCGAGCCGAGTGTCATGGTGCGTTCCGACGGTAGCTCCACGCCAATTCAGCCGAGCAGTCGGTCACCACCTCCTATCCTTGACCGATGCGCCCGTCTGAGCCGCTCAACGACGACATTCGCTTGCTCGGGCGAACACTCGGCGACGTCATCGCCGACCAGGCCGGCAGTGCCACGCTGGATCTGGTCGAGGCCATTCGCCGAGCTGCGGTCGGCGACCCTGACCCGGCGCGCCTCATCGAGTTGCTCGATCCGCTGCCGATCGGTGACTCGCTGCACGTCATCAGAGCGTTCAGCTACTTCGCGATGTTGGCCAACATCGCTGAGGACACCGATCACGCCCGGCGGCGTCGGGCGTTGGTGCAGAGCGGTGCTCCGCCCCCGGCCGGCACGCTGCTGCGGACGATACAACTGATCAATGACGCAGGCCTCGAGGCCGACGACGTGCGGCGCGCCGTGGCCGCCAGCGATGTCGTGCCCGTGTTGACCGCCCACCCCACGGAGATTCGGCGTCGCACCATTCAGTCGATCCAAACGGCCGTGGCGTCGTTGATGGAGCAGCGCGATCGGCTGGAGATGAATCATGTCGAGGAGGGGGAGTGGCGTGACGAACTGTGGCGGCAGATCGTCACGCTGTGGCAGACGGCCATGCTGCGGCTGACGAAGTTGCGTTTGCGCGACGAGGTCAACGATGCGATGCGGTACTTCGAGCTGTCGCTGCTCTCGCAAGGACCGATGCTCAATGCGGCAGTCAACGCGGCCTTCGGTCAGCGTCCTGATCGCGAGCGCCCCATGTTGCGCATCGGCTCGTGGATCGGTGGCGACCGCGACGGCAACCCGTTCGTGACTGCCGAGGTTCTGGCCGACACCTTTCAGCAGCAGGCTGTGTTGGCGCTCGGTCATCACCTGCATCAACTGTGGCGCTTGGCGGAGGAGCTGTCGATGTCATCGCGCCTGGTCACGGTCGATCTCGACCTCATGCAACTGACCGAGGCAGCCGCCGATACCTCGCCGTACCGTCTCGACGAACCGTATCGGCAGGCGCTTCGAGGCATGCACGCCCGCCTGGCAGCGACCGCCAACAATCTGATCGGGAGAGTGCCGGGCAATCCACCGATCGGGCAGCGTCGGCCCTACAACACGCCGTCGGAACTGCTGGCCGATCTCGATGTCATTGATGCGGCCTTACAACAGCACGGCGCCCACGCTGTGGCCAATGGCCGGCTCACGGCGTTGCGCGGTGCGGTGGAGACCTTCGGGTTTCACTTGGCAACGGTCGATCTCCGCCAGAACTCGGCGATTCATGAACAGGTGGTCGATGAGCTGTTGCGGATCGGCGGAGTCTGCCCCGACTATCTTCAGCTGGACGAACAGGCTCGTGTCGAGGTGTTGTCGGCCGAGCTGGCGACCGCTCGGCCGCAGCTGGGCGTCGACTCGATGGTCACTGAGCTCGCTGACAACGAGCTGTCCATCCTGCGTCAGGCGGCCAGCACGTTGCGCACCTTCGGGCCCAACGCGATCGAGAACTACATCATCTCCAAGTGCGAATCGGTCTCTGACGTGCTCGAAGTGGCCGTGCTGTTCCGCGAGGTCGGGCTCCTGCGATCTACCGCAACATCGGTCGCGCCGACCCAACTGGCTATCGGCATCGTGCCGCTCTTCGAGACCATTGTCGATCTTCAGCGTGCAGCCGATGTCGTCGATGCACTGTGGTCGCATCCGAGGTATGGCGAGTGGCTCGAACATCGCAACCGTCTGCAAGAGGTCATGCTCGGGTACTCCGACAGCAACAAGGATGGCGGCTACCTCGCCTCCAACTGGGCGTTGTACCGCTGCCAAGAAGACCTGGTGGATGTTGCTCAACGCCACGATGTGAGACTGCGGCTCTTCCACGGCCGCGGCGGCACGGTGGGGCGCGGCGGCGGATCGAGCTATCACGCGATCATTGCCCAGCCGTCGGGCAGCGTGCAGGTAGGACTGCGCATGACAGAACAAGGCGAGATGATCAGCGCGAAGTTTGCGGATCCCGAACGCGCCCGCCAGAACCTCGAGGCACTGGTTGCCGCATCGGTCGAAGCCACGGTGTTGCACCGGTGGCAGACCGACCACGTGGATCCGCGCTTCGTGCGCATCGCCGACGAGTTGGCCGCAGCGTCGCAGTCCGCCTACCGGCATCTGGTGTACGACACTCCCGGCTTCGTCGATTGGTTTCGGGCGATCACGCCGGTGGTCGAACTGTCGACCATGAACATCGGGTCTCGTCCGGCATCGCGAACCAACTCGGGCAGTATCGAAGACCTACGTGCCATTCCGTGGGTGTTCAGCTGGAGCCAGTGCCGGCTGATGTTGCCCGGCTGGTTCGGCGTCGGGTCGGCTGTGGCCGAATGGGTCGGCGACGATCAGGCCAGATTGGCCGAGCTGCACGAGATGCACGAACGTTGGCC
>JANPBZ010000177.1:0-2953 GCA_031430695.1 Ilumatobacteraceae bacterium | reverse complement strand
ACCTTCTTCAAGAGATGGTCGTCGACGAACGGGCCCTTCTTCAGGCTGCGTGACATTACGAATTACCCTTCATGACTAGCGGCGTCCCTTCGACGTGCGGCGACGACGCACGATCAATTGCTGCGACGGCTTGTTGACATTGCGGGTGCGCACACCCTCTGGCTTGCCCCATGGCGACACCGGCGGGCGACCACCCGACGTGCGGCCTTCGCCACCACCCAGGGGGTGGTCAACCGGGTTCATGGCGACGCCACGGGTCTGCGGGCGCACACCCTTCCAGCGGTTGCGACCGGCCTTACCGATGGTGATCAGTTCGTGCTCGCTGTTGCCGACCTCGCCCACCGTTGCACGGCAGTCGATCAGCACGCGGCGCATCTCGGTGGACGGCAAGCGCAATGTGGCGAACTCGCCCTCCTTGGCAACCAGTTGGACGGCGACGCCGGCCGAACGGGCCATCTTGCCGCCGCCACCGGGGCGCAGCTCGACGTTGTGCACCGTGGTACCAACGGGGATGTACCGCAACGGCAGGGCGTTGCCGGGCTTGATGTCAGCGCCGTGACCGCTGCTGACGTGATCGCCAACGGTCAGGCCCTTCGGAGCAAGGATGTACGCCTTCTCGCCGTCGGCATAGTGCAGCAGGGCGATGCGACAGGTGCGATTGGGGTCGTACTCGATCGCTGCGACCTTGGCCGTGACGCCGTCCTTGTTGCGGGTGAAGTCGACCATGCGGTACGCACGCTTGTGGCCGCCGCCACGGTGACGTGACGTCTTGCGGCCGTAGACGTTGCGACCGCCGCTCTTCGACAGCGAGGACAGCAGCGCCTTCTCCGGCGCGACCTTGGTGATCTCGGCGAAGTCGGACACCTTCTGGAAACGACGTCCGGGACTGGTTGGTTTACGTGTACGAATAGCCATGGTTCAGCTCAACTCTCGAACAGCGGGATTTCGTTGCCCGCAGCAAGCTTGACGAGTGCCCGCTTGGTGTCGGGCTTGGAACCGGAGCGATTGCTGCGACGCCCACGCGTCACCTTGCCCTTCCGGTTGAGGGTGTTGACCTGCACCACGTCGACGCCCCAGATCGCCTTGACGGCGTCGGAGATCTCCGGCTTGCTCGCGCTCGGATGAACGATGAACGTGTACACGCCCTGTTCGATCAGTCCGTAGCTCTTCTCCGACACCACTGGTGCCAGGATGATGTCGCGGGGGTCTTTCATGACTCGTCTCCGTTATCTTCGGCGGGTCGTTGACTCGGGGGCAGTTGGAAGCCCGCAGCCTCGGCATCTTCGGCGCTGGCGAACCAGAACTCGGCAACGGTGCGGCTGTAGAAGGCCGAACCGGGAACGTGGTAGAGGCCGGAATCGGCGTTGCCCTTGATCTCGTAACCGTCAGGTGCCGAACCGTCTTCGTT
This sequence comes from Ilumatobacteraceae bacterium, assembly GCA_031430695.1. Taxonomy (GTDB): domain Bacteria; phylum Actinomycetota; class Acidimicrobiia; order Acidimicrobiales; family Ilumatobacteraceae; genus JAENVT01. The sequence goes on along the minus strand of JANPBZ010000177.1, from coordinate 1,545 downwards.
GGCAGGGACAGCGCCCTTGGGAAGATTGGGTTCATCTGCGGCAGCAATCTTGGAAACAGGCTCGCCGGCCGCTGCCTCCTTTGCGGCAGCCTCTGGCTCTTGCTTCGGAGCCTCAGCCTTCTTGGCCGGAGCAGCTTTCTTCGCAGCGGCCTTCTTCGCAGGGGGGGCGTCGGTTACTTCGCCACCGCCTGGCAGCGTGGCGTGGGAGAAGATGACGTAGTCGCTGCACAGCACGTCGTAGGCGTTGAGCTCGCGACTTTCGATCAACTGCACTTCGGGAAGGTTGAGGAAGCTCTTGATGGTGTTGGTGTCGTCGATGTCGACCACAACCAACGCCGTGCCCTCGATGCCGAGGGCGCCAAGCAACTTGATGGCATCTTTGGTCTTCGGAGCGTCGAAACCCCACGAGTCGATGACGACGACCTTGCCATCGGCGGCACGATCGCTCAATGCCGAACGCAATGCCGACTTGATCATCTTCTTGGGGGTCTTCTGGTCGTACTTACGGGGCTTCGGGCCATGAGCCACGCCACCCCCGCTCATGTGCGGCGAGCGACTGGATCCCTGGCGAGCGTTGCCGGTGCCCTTCTGCTTGAACGGCTTCTTGCCGCCACCTCTGACCTCGGCGCGGGTCTTGGTGCTCTGAGTGCCACTGCGGCGGGCGGCCAACTGGGCCGTGACGACCTGGTGCATCAGCGGTACGTTGGGCTGCACGCCGAACATTGCTTGGTCGAGGTCGAGGTTGCCGGCGTCTTTGCCAGCTGAGTTCTTGACGGTGATCGATGCCACGTCGGTCACTTGCCCTACACTGCGTTGCGGACGATGACGACGCCGCCGATGGGGCCCGGCACCGAGCCCTTGACCAGCAGCAGATTGCGCTCGGAGTCGGCCTGCACCACTTCGAGGTTCAGCGTGGTGACCTGTTCGTGGCCCATGTGGCCGGCCATCTTCAAACCCTTGAACACTCGGCCCGGATAGCTGGCCGAGCCGATCGAACCCGGTGCTCGGTGGTGCTTGTGGTTACCGTGGCTGGCGCCTTGACCCTTGAAGTTGTGACGCTTCATGCCACCGGCGAAGCCCTTGCCTCGGCTGACCGCCGTGACATCGACGCGCTCGCCCTCGATCAGGGTGTCGACCCTGATCTCTTGGCCCACTTCGAAGCCGTCGACCGAGTCGAGGCGCAGCTCGACGACGCGGCGGCCGGGTTGCACACCCGCTTTGGCGAAGTGGCCTGCCTGGGGCTTGGTGAGCTTCTTGGCATCCTTGTGGCCAAATGTGACCTGCAGTGCCGAGTAGCCGTCACGCTCGGTGGTCTTCACCTGGACGATGCGGGCCGGCTCGACGCGGAGCACGGTGACAGGGACGACCTTGTCGTTCACCCACACCTGGCTCATGGCGACTTTCTCGCCAACGATCGCTTTCAGTGCCATAATCGGCAACCTTTTCGGGTCAGACCCGGTCGCCCGGGCATTGGTCGTAGCACGCAAATGCTCCGCAGGCCCTACGGCCGGCGGAGCACCGGATTCAGTTCTTGCTGTGAGGTCC
>JANPBZ010000176.1:0-1864 GCA_031430695.1 Ilumatobacteraceae bacterium | reverse complement strand
GACCTATTCATCCGGCATGTATGTGCGCTTGGCTTTTTCTGTGGCGATCAACGTCGATCCGCGGTTGCTGATCATCGACGAGGTGCTTGCCGTCGGCGATGTCACGTTTCAGAAGCGATGCCTGGAGAAGTTCGTCGAGTTTCGCAACGACGGCCGCACCATCGTGTTGGTCACCCACGACCTGGCCAGCGTGCGCAGCATGTGCGACCGGGCGATCTGGTTGAAGCAGGGAGTCGTCACCGGAGAAGGCGATCCGAAGGAGTTGGTCGAGGCCTACACCGACAGCATGCTCGGGTCGAGCCCGCAAGGTGAGACCGGTAGCACGCGGCGCGGATCGGGCGAAGTCGTGATCACTGGGGTGGAGATGTTCGTCGGAGAGAGTCCCGATCCGGTCGCCCGCTTCCAGACCGGCGACACGGTGCGATTCCGGTTGTCGTACACGGCCATCAAGGCTGTGCCGCGCCCGATCTTCACGTTGATGATCGACACGCTCGGCGGCGCGACGGTGTCGTCTCCGAGCACCCGCGACGTGGGTTTGATTCCCGACTTTGTGAGCGACGAGGGTTGGATCGACGTCGTCATGCGTGACATCAGCCTGCTTCCCGGCACGTACGACGTGCACACGGTCGTGCACGACTTCAACCAACAACACGAATACGACCACCTGCAGTTGGCCAGCCGGTTCGATGTGACGACCGGCAAACCGTACGAGGCAGCGGGTCTCGTGACCCTGCATCCGGAGTGGCTGTTCAGCGAGCCGCCGGCCGACGACTTCTGACAACGGCTTTCGCGTCGCTTTGACTACGGCACCGTGGTTGGCGGTCAGTTCCCAGCGATGCCGAGAAACACGAGGATGGCACGATCCAGGCGCACCACGTCCTCGTCGCGTAGGCGTCCGACCCGTTCTCCCAGCTTTGAACGAGGGACGGTGGCGATCTTGTCGACCATCAGTCGACTTGGCTCTCGAATGCCGCTGACCTCGTCGGCCTCGATCGCGAGTCGGAACAACGGTGCGTCGGTTGGATCGGTCGTGAACGCACACACCGTCACCGATGCGGTTCCGTCGAACCTGTCATCTTGCACGATCACCACCGGGCGCGGCTTGCCGACGTATCCGCTGCCAGCCGCCGCGGTCCAGACTTCGCCACGCCTCACGAGTCGTCGCTGAGGCCATCGACGAAAGCTTGATCGTCGAGTGCGTGGTCGCTCGATGCGACCGAGTTCGACTGGACGTGGGCCTGTTCGACGAACGCCTCCGCGCGCACGTCGGGCACCCAGATCTGAATGGGTCGCAGTCCTTGTGCACGAAGTCGTTCACGATGGGCCTGCACCCGTACTGCTGAGGGTGATCGCTTTGCTCGCGTTGCCATCCGACCACGTTACATGTAACGGCACCGCATCGCAATCGATCCCAGCAGGTGGACTCGGTTTCATAGGAGAATCTCGAGCGCTGCGCGAAGCGTTTCCCTACCGATATCGAACGTGTCTGGCTGAAAGTGGTGCAGCCGGTGCGCTGCACGAACGCGCGGACGGTGCGGTCCACGTGGGATGGCGATATCGGTGGCAATCGGGATTGCATCGAGTAGTCCGTGACGGGCAAGCGCTTCGCCGCGAGTGGCGGGAGTGGCTGTTCAGCGAGCCGCTGGCCGACTTCTGAACAGCGCCCTCGCACGACGAACGAGCCCGCGGACAATGTTTCGCCGGACTGGTGCCGCGTTCGTCTGAGCGGTCGGAGGCGGTGGCGCGCAAGGAATGTGCCGTGGGACCGGGAAGGCGACGACATCGGCGATGAGGGATTCGAGCGGAAGATCCTCCATCACGCCGAACGCTACATCGCCCCCTCCCGAGGTGGGGTGCTGCGTAT
>JANPBZ010000175.1:0-22752 GCA_031430695.1 Ilumatobacteraceae bacterium | reverse complement strand
GAGGAGTCACTCGACGACGAGGACGCCGAAGTCGTCCAGCCTTGATGGCCCGACGAATGGCAACGGCCTGTGGATGACCGATCGGCTGACTCTCGCAGCCGGACGATGGCAGCGATTCGCTCACGCGACACATCGCCGGAGATCGCGCTCAGGTCGGCATTGCATCGTCGTCGAGTCCGGTTCCGCCTCGGCCAGATCGTCGTCGTCGCCGGGCGACGCGTCCGGCCCGATCTCGTATTCAGGGGCGCTCGTGTCACAGTTTTCGTTGACGGATGCTTCTGGCACGGTTGCGAGGCCCATTGCCGAATGCCAGCGACGAACCGAGAATATTGGCAGACCAAGATCGCTCGGAACGTCGAGCGCGACACCCGCACGGACGCGCTACTACGTGGCGAGGGATGGACTGTCGTTCGGGTGTGGGAGCACGAACCGATCGAGGAGGCGTGTGACCGCGTGCTAATGGGGTTGCGAAAACATTGAACCCGCGCGCTAGGCGTCTGGCCGCGGTGCCGTGTGACCCGTCCACCGTTGACCGTCCCACCAGCGAAGCGCTTCCGGCGCTTGTGGGTCGGGATACCAACCGGGTGCGTACTGAAAGGACGTGTACACGATCTGCGCAGGCTTGCCGTTCGAGGTCAGCATGATCGCTCCGGCACCGACCGCTATGACACCCGTGACGATTGCGATGATGATCCTTTGAGTCGATTGCGATCGACACTGGTCGATGACCTCCTGTTGGAAGGCTTCGTCGGAGTGGTCGTCCGACAGCATCCGGAAGATCGGTGCGCCGCAATCCACGTCGGTACCGAGCACGCTCAAGTGCGTGGGCCAGAGCAGTAGGCCAATGCCGAGCAGCAACCCGAGAGTGAGCAGGATCGCTCCCGCAGGTTTCATGGCCGCAGGCTAGACGGCTTCGCAAGTACTCGATCCCTGAGCACCGGCCCAGGCGGCTTCGAGGCCGGAGGTGATCGCTTCGTCTTGATGAGGGAAGCGGTGCCCATAGCGGTCGTACGTGACCGAGATCGAGGAGTGGCCGAGGCGCTTCGAGATCGCATATGGGTTGGCGTTCGTGTCGATCATTAGCGCTGCGCACGTGTGGCGCAAGTCGTGGAAGCGGAGATCGGTCGGGAACGTCTCGCCGCGCTTCGTCGCCTTCGCCGCGCATCGTTCGACGGCCGGCAGGAAGTGACGCCGATAGAAGTTGCCGTGATGGAGCGGAAGACCGGTCGGCGACGTGAACACGAATGCTTCCGGATCGGACGCTCGGTCGGCGATGTACAGAGCGAGATCGTCGACGAGGAAGCTCGGCACTGGCACAGTGCGAACGGCGTACGTCTTCGTCGGCCCGTAGACGATGCCTTGACCGGTGACGGAGGAAGCGGACTCGACGACGTTGATCGTTCGTCGCATCAGGTTGAGTCGGCCGACTCGAAGGGCCGCGATCTCTCCGGCTCGAAGGCCGGTGTAGACGGCCGTGAGGATGAGCAACCGATAGTGGGGCGAGATCTCGTCGGCGAGCGATCGAGCTTGCGCCGCGGAGAGGTATGCCATCTCACTTCGCACGCTTCGAGCAAGCTTGAGGTTGATCGCCGGATTCGCTCGGAGGTAACCGTGGTCGACGGCGAAGTCAAGCGACGGCTTCAACACGTTTCGATAGGCGTTGCGGATCGTTCCCGCGCCGACACCCGCGTCGGAGAGTTCCTTGAGCCACGTCTGGACATCGCGCTTCGTGATCCGACCAACGGCGAGACTGCCGAAGTACGGGACGACGTGCGTCTTGCGCAACGAGTCGTAGCCCTGCTACGTGCGTTCCTTCGGGAAGACCTTCGAGTTGAGCCATTCGTCGCTGACCGTCTCGTAGCTCGTCTTCCCGGCTCGGTGGTCGAAGAGATCGCCGTTCGCCGCCCGAGCTTCTTCGCTGCGGACGTGACGCAACGCGGCTTCCTTCGTCGGGAACGTCTTCGTCTGCTGCGCGTGGTTGGCGTCGTACCAACGAGCGACGTAGCCGACGCCCTTCTTTCGGGTTGCCTTGACTATCGAGGCCATGATCTCTCCTTATCGTGATCGAACATCTGTTCGCTAGTTCGGACGGTACTCCACGAGCGACGATCGGTCTAGAGAACCGACGGCCAGCGTTGCGACGCCGCATGTACTTCGTGTTTGCCCGTCTTTCTGTTGCTCATTTCTCTTGGTCTTCTCTTGCGGACCCTCGAATTCGCGCCTCGGAGCCTCGATTCTTCAAGCCCTAGGTTCGTGCAAGAGCTTTCTCAAGCACCGGAATGGGCCCGAGTACACGACCGCCGTTGAGCTGGTCTGAGCGACCAAATCCGGAACCGATGCAGCAGGCGATCCACCTCACCTCTCCCACGTGATCTCGGCGTCGCCGATGATCTCGGCGTCGATAATGTCGTCGTCGCCCGCGGCAAGCTGACCGGGCACGATGCCGACGACCGAGTTACACAACACCCTCAAGAACAACGGCTCCGGTTCGCCTGCGTTGAGGCCGACGTGGACGGCGACGTTCTTCGGCAGCGTCCGGCTAAGGCAAGAGCAGAGGGCTTGCTGCCGCCGCCCAGACCTCGCGAGCAAGCGTAAAACGAGAGAAGGCCGAGCGTTCAAGCAGCTAGCGATGCTGGGCTATCGGTTTCCGGAACCGTGTGTCGCAGGTTCGAATCCTGCCGAGGGCGCTGCCGGTCAACTGCTGGCTTTCGTCGCGTGAAATGTCTGCGATGAGTGCACAGCCGGGGGACGTTCGGCCCTGCCATGTCAGCTCGAAGTTGTGCACAGTGATGCAATGGCTACGGAGAGCGGTTTCGGTGCACCGGTGGAGCCAGGGTCGCCGTCATGATGCCGAGTTTCGATGACAAGTATTTCAGGGAGGTCGCTGGGATGCTCGACGCGTTGCCGGAGCGCGTGGTGCGCTATCGGCTCCCCGATCTCATTGTCGTCTACTGCAACCGGGCGTGGGCTGCGGGGCACGCGGCGACACCGTCGGACGTGATCGGCCACAGCATTGAAGAGTTCCTGTCAGCTGGCGAAAGGGCCGGACTCAAGTCGCAACTCGCCCGCATCGGTCCAGACAACCCACTGCTCGCTGACGACATCGCTCGCCCGGCTCCGAATGCCCCCGGCCAGTGGGTCGAGTGGGTTGATCAATACCTGACCGGCGAAGACGGCGCTCAGGTGCTCGCCGTCGGCCGAGACGTCACCGGACGTCACATCGCCGAACTCAATCTGGCCGACAGCGAGGCCCGCTTCTGCGATCTTGCCGACAAGTCTGCCGATGTGGTGTGGCGCTTCGTTGTCGACCCATACCCCCACTTCGACTATGTCAGCCCGTCCGTCGAGCGGATCCTCGGATATCCGCCCCAGTTCTTCGTCGAGGACGCGACCAGGTTCCTCGACGTCCTCAACGACGAAGGCAGACGACTGATCGAGCGCGCCCTCGCCGGCGAACCACTTCCCGATCGCTGCGATTTTCACTTTCGTCGCTCGGACGGCTCGATCGTGATCGGTGAGATGCACAACACCGTCATCCATGGCGGCCTGCAAGGTGTCGGCCGCGACGTCACGGAGTTGCGCCATCTGCAGGAGGAGCTGGCGGCTCTAGCCCTCCATGACCCGCTCACCGGCCTGGCCAACCGCCGCCTTCTCAACGAGCTACTCGTCACGGCCCTGGCAAGAACACAGCGCTGCGACAAGGCGCTCGCCGTCGCCTTCATCGATCTCGACGACTTCAAGGCCGTCAACGACACCGTGTGTGTCGCATGTTCGAATCATGCCGAGGGCGCTGCTGGACAACACATCTAGCAGGGCCTACTCAATCAAGCTGGTCGACGAGGTCCTCACCCGGTTGGAATAGCTGACGAACACCTGAGGCTGCGATCAAGCGGGGCGTCACACTCGGACGATCTGGCGCCCCGAGATGAGTTCGGTACCGATGCTCACGAGGACCTGCGTGGAGTCTCCAGAGCCCCACGGACGGAGATCAACGTTCTTGGCCAGGTCCGCCGACCAGTCCAGTGGGTCCGCCCGACCCGTGACCGAGACCGTCCACCCGCCGATCAGGTCCTTGTCAAGATTGTGGACGCACAGGGAGACGACACTGTTGGGAAGGCATCGACCGAGGATTCCAGTTCGCTCCGCGCACATCAACACATCCTCGCCGCAAAGCACATACAGAACCGGCAGGACTACAGGCAGCGCACCGTCCGTGATCGCCAACGACGCCACTCGGTGCTGGGCAAGACGCTCGAGGCAAGCCTGCCGATCAAGGACCACAAAACCATTTGCGTCGCAGGACCCCCTCATGGAGATCACCCTGCACCACGCTGCGCCAGATCGTCTAGAGGCCAAAGTCCTACAGCGCAACGGCACGGGAGGCGGTCGATGGACCTGCTCGGGCGCGATTCTGGCCATCCGAGGCGTGTTTCCGCGCCCGATGCGCCGACGATCAGTCGATCGTGAATCTTCTCGAGGTGGCGAGATCGATGTAACTGTCGTCGGTCAGCAGACGCACGACGTAACGATTGCCAGAATGCGGCGCATTGATCATCTCCTTGGCCGGCTGACCAGCCGGCGGCCGAACACCGACGCTACGCCACGCTGACAGGGTCAATTCACTTCGTAGGATCCTGGAGCGCTTCGAGACGTCGGCGGTAGTCGTCGGGTTCGATCTCCCCACGGGCAAGTCGTTCGGCGAGGAGTTCCTGTGGTGTTGAGCTCGTTGGTGCGGTCGACGTTCCCGGCGTGTGTGGGGTGCGGTTGGCGTTGCGGACGAGTGTGACGCCGAGCCAGATCAATCCACCCAACACGACGAACATCATGATCGACATCCACCACCAGTTTCCGCCGTCCATTCCATAGTTTCCATTGTTCATGATGCAAATCTCCTCTTTGGCGACATGGTGTTCTCTGCCAATGTCTGGCCGGTTCGCACGCTCTCGGGAGCCGACGTCAGGCCTGGTTTCGCAGTTTTCCCATCTTGATCTCCTACGTTCTGTCGTAGTAGTGCCGAAGGTCCCGCCAATAGCTGCCGGAATGGACAGGCCGCGATGGAGGCCTGGTTAGCTCACGATTCAGCAATCGCCGGGGCATCCGGTCCATGTGCTATTCCCGAGGTGTCGCCTGGAGCGCATTGAGGCGTTGGCGGTAGTCGTCGGGTTCGATCTCGCCGCGGGCGAGTCGTTCGGCGAGGACTTCCTGTGGAGTTGCCCTCGCCGGCGGGGTCGGCACACCACCCGGTATCTGCGGGTGCGGGGCATGGACTCCGTATCGAGCGAGTGTGATCCCGATCCAGATGAGGCCGCCCAAGATGGCGAACATCATGATCGGCATCCACCACCAGTTTCCGCCGCCCATCCCGTAATGCCAGTCTCCATTGTTCATGACGAATCTCCTTGTTGTTCTCCTCGGCACGGTAGAGCCGTTCAGCATGGTTCTCGCTCCGACATCGTGAAGAGCAGAGCTCCTTCATCTGGTCTCCACACGATCTCCATATCGCTCCGGCATCGTTGCGACTGCTGATGTTGCGCGCCCCAATTCGGCGCAGGAAGGACGAGACAATGAGAGTGTGGTCACGGCGAGAACTGATGGTGACGGGTGGCGGCGTTCTGCTGCTTGCAGCGTGTGGCGCGAAGACACCGTCGTCTATCGGTGGTGCTGCGGTGGGTCCGACGGATCCTGCAGTCGAGCGTCGCGACGCACCGCGCCGTAGGCCGGGCGCGACGACGGTGTCCGCGAACGTGACCGCGGCGCCCACCACGGTGACCATCGGTGGTCGGGAGGTGGCGACGTGGGCGTTCGGCGACCGACCGGGCACCGGTGGGATGCGGGCCAACGTCGGCGATCTGGTGGAGGCGACGTTCATCAACAACCTTCCGTCGGCGAACACGCTGCACTGGCATGGGATCGCGCTGCGCAACGACATGGACGGCGTGCACGACCTGACCCAACCGGCTGTCGACACCGGCGGGCAGTTCACGTACCGGTTCACCGTGCCCGATGCCGGCACGTACTGGTTCCACCCGCACATGGGACTCGAGCTGGACAAGGGGTTGTACGCGCCGTTGATCGTCGAGGACCCAAACGACCCGGTTGACTTCGATGTCGACGTGACGCTGATGTTGGACGATTGGTTGGATGGGCACGGCCCCACCCAAGAAGAGGTGCTGGCGGACCTACAGAAAGATGGTGGGCAGTCAGGACACATGGGCGGCGGCGGCTCATCAATGGGCGGAATGGGCGGAATGGGAGAAGGGATGGGTTCGATGATGGGCGGCCTGACCGGCGACGTCACCTATCCGCTGCACATCATCAACGGTCGCGCTCCGTCCGAGCGCGACACGGTTACCGCCAAACCCGGGCAACGGGTGCGGTTGAGACTGATCAATGCGGGATCGGATACCGCCTACCGTGTGGCCATCGGCGGGCACCGGATGACGGTGACGCACGCCGATGGGTTCCCGGTCACCCCAGTCGAGATCGACAACGTCGTGTTGGGGATGGGTGAGCGCTACGACGTGATGGTCACCGCCCAGTCAGGCGCGTTCCCAATCGTCGCGGTGCCGGAGGGTAAGACGGACTCTGCGGCCGAAGCACTCCTTGTGACGAGCGACTCGACGAGCATGCCGGCGGTTGGATCGAGACCGGCCGAACTGAGCGGGCGAACCCTCGCATACGGCGATCTTGCTGCGACAGAGGCTGTGCGCTTGCCGTTCATATCACCCGATCGGAGTGAGACAATCCACCTGACAGCCAACTCGTCGGGATATGTCCACGGGATTGACGGTCAGAGCTTCCCCGACAGTGCGCCGATCACCGTGCGCGATGGCGAGCGACTGCGCTTGCGTGTGGTCAACGACACGATGATGTTCCACCCCATCCACTTACACGGGCACACGTTCCAGATGGTCGGCGATGGCAGCGCCCGCAAGGACACTGTGAACGTGCTGCCGATGTCTGCGGTTGAGGTCGACATCGCTGCCGACAACCCCGGCCAGTGGATGCTGCACTGCCACAACACCTACCACCTCGAAACAGGCATGGCGACGGTGCTCTCGTATCGAGCGTGACCGTAACGGGTTGCGATACCCCTAGGGGGTACCTATACTGTGAGATATACCCCGGATGGGTATCATGCACGAGGAGTTGTCATGAGTGTCGAATCGTTCAAAGTTGTTGGGATGACCTGCGGCCACTGCGTGGCTTCGGTGAAGGCTGAGGTCGCCAAGCTCGACGGGGTGACGAACGTCGATGTGGATCTGGTCGCAGGTGTGGTTTCGATCGAATCCGACCACCCCGTCGATCCGAAGTCGTTCGCCGCGGCGATCGACGAGGCCGGTTTCGCGGTAGCTCCGTGAGAACCGCTTCGAGACTTGGCGCCTACGGTCTCGGAGTGGTCGCAGTGTTCGGCCTTGCTGCTGCCGCCGGTGCCGGCGTCGGTCCCCTCGACGTCGGAGCGTCGTCCGTTCACTTCTCGACGCCGACCCACACCGATACAAGCGTTCAGGATGCGGCGCTCTCCGGTCTGAGCGTGGCTGCCGACGGTTTCCAACTGGTCCCGGACGTCGTCAACCTCACCGCGAATGAGCCGTCGTCGTTCACCTTCCACATCGAGACGAGCGAGGGCTCGCCGCTCACCGAGTTCGACGAACTCCACGAACGCCGATTGCACCTCATCGTGCTGTCGCGCAATCTGATCGACTACCTCCATCTTCATCCATCGATGGATGACAACGGGTCGTGGCGCGTCGATCTCCCATCTCTGACGTCCGGCTCGTACCGGGTGTACGCAGACTTCCAGGCAACCGGCGCCGACCGGGTCACGCTCGGCACCGATCTACAGGTCGCAGGTCTCGTCCCGACTGCTGAGATGCCAGCGGTGTCGACGACCGACGAGATCGACGGCTACCAAGTGACGCTGTCCGCCCTCCCGATGGTCGGGTCGACGGCGATCGAATTCAGCGCCGTCCGCGACGGCAGGTCCGTGACGACCAACCCGTACCTCGGAGCAGCCGGCCATCTGGTTGTGATCCGAACAGGCGATCTCGGCTACCTCCACGTCCACCCCATTGACGGCACCGACGGCACCGACGGCACGGTGCGCTTCGCTGCCGAGTTCCCCACGTCAGGCACCTATCGGCTGTTCTTCGACTTCGCCCATGGCGAGGCCGTTCACACGGCATCGTTCACCATCGAGGTGCCGACAAGCCGGCCAGTTGACTCCGCGTCCACCGAGACGATGCCCGATCATGAAGGCGACTGACACCATGAGCGCCAGCACCACCGAACCGAAGTCAACCGACGTGCAACTCGACATTGGCGGGATGACCTGCGCGTCGTGTGCCGCCCGGATCGAGAAGCGCCTCAACAAGCTCGACGGCGTCACCGCGACGGTCAACTATTCGACCGAGAAAGCCAAGGTGACGATCGTTGACGCCCAGCTGACCATCGACGACCTCATCGCCCAAGTGGAAGGCGTCGGCTACACCGCCAGTGTTCCGCGCCCAGCGGTGCTACCGGCGAACGCCGATGCTTCGGCACCGGCTGACCGTGATGATCAGACGATTGCCCTCTGGCACCGGTTGGTGCTGTCGGCAATCCTGTCGCTGCCCGTGGTGCTGTTCACCATGGTCCCGGTGTTGCAATTCGACTCGTGGCAGTGGCTGTCACTCACGCTCGCAGCGCCGGTGGTGATGTGGGGTGCATGGCCGTTCCATCGCGCGGCGTGGGCCAATCTTCGCCACGGCGCCGCAACGATGGACACGTTGATCTCTGTGGGCACCCTCGCCGCGCTCGGATGGTCGCTGTATGCGCTGTTCCTCGGCGACGCAGGCGACCCTGCAATGCGTCACGGGTTCTCGTTCACGCCGGAGCGCGGGATGGGTTCGAGCCAGATCTATCTCGAGGTCGCAGCGGGCGTCACGGTGTTCATCTTGGCCGGCCGCTATTTCGAGGCGAGGGCGAAGCGTCGTTCCGGAGCCGCCCTTCGTGCTCTGCTGGAACTCGGCGCGAAGGACGTCGCAGTGCTGCGCGACGGCGGAGAGGTTCGAGTCCCGATCGACCAACTCGTCGTCGGTGACCGGTTCATCGTCCGTCCGGGTGAGAAGGTTGCCACCGATGGCATCGTCGAGGACGGCACGTCGGCGATCGACGCTTCGCTCCTGACGGGCGAGCCGGTGCCGGTCGAGGTTCGGCCCGGCGACAACGTCGCCGGTGCAACGGTGAATGCCGGCGGACGCCTGGTCGTGCGCGCCACCCGCGTTGGCGCCGACACGGCGCTCGCCCAGATCGCGCGATTAGTGGAAGCCGCCCAGACCGGGAAGGCCGCGGTGCAGCGTCTGGCCGACCGAGTGTCAGGAATCTTCGTCCCGGTGGTGATCATGATCGCCGCGGCGACGCTCGGGTTCTGGCTCACTGCCGCGGCAACCGACAATGCCACCACTGCGTTCACCGCGGCAGTGGCCGTGCTGATCATCGCCTGCCCATGCGCATTGGGTCTGGCGACGCCGACGGCGCTGATGGTCGGCACCGGCCGCGGCGCCCAGCTCGGCATCCTGATCAAAGGTCCCGAGGTGCTCGAGTCCACACGACGCGTCGACACGATCGTGCTCGACAAGACCGGCACCGTCACCACCGGCCGGATGACCCTCGTCGACGTGGTGTCCGCAGCGGGAACCTCCGTCGCTGATGTGCTGTTGTTCGCAGGATCGCTGGAGGACGCATCCGAGCATCCGATTGCGGTCGCGATCGCAGCCGGAGCGCGTGAACGTGGCGTCACGCTTGTCGGCGTCGAGTCGTTCGGAAACTCCGAAGGTCTCGGCGTGCAAGGTGTCATCGACGGTCACGCGGTCGTCGTCGGCAGGGAACGATTCCTCGCGGATTGGTCGCTGCACCTCGATGACGAGCTTCGCCTCGCCCGCGACACAGCCGAGGCAGCCGGCCGAACTCCGGTGTACGTCGGCTGGGACGGTGCCGTTCGCGGCATGCTCGTCGTGGCCGACACAGTGAAGGACACCTCGGCTGAGGCGATCGCCGGCCTGCGCGGTCTCGGGTTGCGCCCAGTGCTGCTGACCGGCGACAACGCCAGGGCGGCGAACGCCGTCGCAGCGCAGGTCGGCATCGACGAGGTCATCGCCGAAGTGCTGCCGGCCGACAAGGTCGAGGTCATCCGTCGGCTCCAATCGGAAGGCCGGGTCGTGGCCATGGTCGGCGATGGTGTCAACGACGCCGCCGCGCTCGCTCAGGCCGACCTCGGCCTGGCAATGGGGACCGGCACCGATGCTGCGATCGAGGCCAGCGATCTCACTCTCGTCCGCGGTGACCTGCGCTCGGCTGTCGATGCCATTCGGCTGTCCCGCCGAACGCTGGCGACGATCAAGGGCAACCTGTTCTGGGCGTTCGCCTACAACGTCGCCGCGCTGCCACTGGCCGCTGCGGGACTGCTGAATCCCATGTTGGCCGGTGCGGCGATGGCGTTCTCCAGCGTCTTCGTCGTCTCCAACAGCCTCCGTCTCCGCCGTTTCACGTCGGTGAGCATCCACAGACATTCAGGAGGTAGGTAGGTGGCTGCGTACGACATGCAGAAGGCCGACGTCGCCAAGCGACTCGCTCGGATCGAGGGGCAAGTGCGCGGCGTCGCCCGAATGGTCGATGAGGACCGGTACTGCATAGAGATCCTCGACCAGGTCACGGCAATCACCAAGGCCCTGCATCAGGTGTCGCTCGGCCTGCTGCACGATCATCTCGAACACTGCGTTGTCGACGCCGTTCACGCGGGTGGACCACAAGCCCAGGAGAAGATCGACGAAGCGACAGCGGCGATCGCCCGCCTGATGCGAAGCTGACCGGCTTCCAGCGTCCGGCGACTTCCCGCTGTGTTGTTACACGATCGAACAACTACATTGCTTCCGTCATGAAACTGCAACATTGCCCCCCTGGCTGTTCTTGGCATCGGCGGTTTCACCGAATTGGCCTCGTGGCACTTGTTGCGACATCGATGCTCCCGGTGGGGTCGGTTGCCGCGGCAGACTCGGGCCTGAGCTCTGAACAGGTGGCGGGCGAGATCCTGCGGGTACAGGACAAGGCTGACCAGGTGGCGCAGGCTTGGGCGGACGCACAACGCCGTTTGGACGACCTCGCCGGGCAATTGGCGGCAGCGGAAGCCCGGTTGGCGGAGACCGCAGCCCAGTACAGCCAGATCGAGACTGACCTCACGCAGATCGCGGTCAATCGATTCACAGGAGCGTCCCACAACACGATGCTGGTCGTCTTCGGCAACCCGGCGGAAGAACTGCACAAGAACGTGCTGCTCGACATCGCCCTCGACCAGGGTGCAGGTGACCTCGACCTGGTCGACTCGGTTCGTAGCGACCTCGACAGAGATCGCGAGCGCGTCGCTGGCCTGCGGGCGGAAGGCGACCAGATCGCCCAACAGCTGACCTCGCGCCAGACAGAGATCGAACAGCAGCTTTCCGAACTGGCGACGCTTCGCGAGCATCTCAAGGACGAGGAAGTGAAGCGCGCCTACGAGGACCAGGTTGCCAAGAGGCGTCGCGACCTGGCAGCGCAACAAGCCCAGGCGGCGCCGGCGCCTCAGCCCACACCGGTCGCGCAGTTCAGGGGAGGTGGAACGGAGCCGAGCGTCCCGTCATCGGCGGCCCCGACAACCCCAGCGGCAACTCCCGCTGCGCAGCCACCGACCCCGGCGATCGAACCCGACCCGATCCCCGATCCCGAGCCGACCCCTGAACCGGTGGCGACCCCGGCGCCCGTGCTGTCGGGGAATGGCTGGTTCTGTCCGGTGGCCGGCCCGACAGCGTTCGGTGACACGTGGGGGGCGCCTCGACCAGGCGGCCGCAAGCACGAGGGCGTCGACATGATGAGCCCGCTCGGCACGCCACTGGTCGCTGTTGTCGCCGGCACCATCACGATGAAGACCAGTACTCTCGGTGGCAACCTCGTTTCGCTAGCTGGTGTTGACGGCAACAGGTACTTCTACGGGCACCTCTCGGCATGGGAGGGAGGCCCTCGCAGCGTCAGCGCCGGCGAGGTGATCGGCTACGTCGGATCGACTGGCCAAACCGCTGCCAATCACCTCCACTTCCAGATACACCCCGGTGGTGGAGCACCGGTGAACCCGTACCCGACGGTCCGCCAGGCCTGCTGATCCCGGGACACCTGCATGTATCAGTCCGCCCCGACAGCCGAGGCGGCACCTGGTCAGCCGCCGTAGATCAGGGGCCGCCCGGATTCGGTCCAAGCCTGCATGCCCCCGCCGAGTTCCACGACGTTCGTGTAACCGAGTTCGACGAGGGTGGTCGATGCAATGGCCGACATGTTGCCGCTGCGGCAGTACACCAGCAGCGCGCCTGCTCGGTCTGCGGGCAGAACTGAGGCGTCGATGGCGTCGAAGGGCACGAGCAGATCGGTGTCCTTGATCTGGCCGTCATATGGCACGTGGACGTTGATAACTGTCGCCGATGGGTCCTCGAGCAACGTCTCGAACTCCCTCGGCCCGACCAGGCGGTGGGGACCAGACGACGCGGCCATGTCCATGCCGGCCATCGATGCACCTGTCCCGTGATCCATCCCTGGCATCCCGAGAGCGAAGTACAGCACCACGCCCGCAAACAACACGACGATCACCGAGACGATCGCCTTTCCACTGCGCTCCTGTGCCACGAGATGTTCCTTTCCGACGAGCGAAGCCGGTGGGCAACGATCAGCTCGGGTGTCGAAGGGGCGGCATGCCACCGCAGTTATCCTATCTACTACAACATGTCGTAGTCGTGCTGCACGCCAGAACTCAAAATACACATCTACACTCTGTCGTAGTTAGTCATGACCCCCATTTCGAAAGGTCCAACGACCAATGAAACTACGCCATCTCACGATCCTCGCCGCGTCTGGCGCCGTTGGCCTCGTCGCTTGCGGAAGCAGCGACAGCGCATCGCAATCGGCGTCGACTGTGCCTAGCGCAGCGTCAACGCCGGCCGCGTCTGAACTCCAAACGGCCGACATCGACTTTGCTCAGAGCATGATTCAGCACCACCAACAGGCTGTCGAGATGGCTGACATCGCCCTGGATCCAGCCGTGGGGGCAAGCACACAGGTCGTCGATCTGGCTACACGAATCAAGGGCGCACAAGAGCCTGAGATGGAGATGATGACCGGCTGGCTCACGTCGTGGGGGCAGCCGATGGAAATGGACTCCAGCATGGGTGGAGGCATGCCCATGACCGACGGGATGATGACCGACGACGAAATGAGCAGTCTCCGCACAGGCAAAGGCGCGGAGTTCGACACGATGTGGGCGGAGATGATGATTCGCCATCACAAAGGCGCGATCGCGATGGCCCAGACGGTCAAGACCTCCGGGTCGAACACCGACGTCATGGCAATGGCCGACCAGGTCATCACCGCACAGCAAGGCGAGATCGCCGAAATGGAGACAATGCTCGGCAATTGATCGGCTTCCGTCGCTTACGCGCTTTCGACCGCCGTCCCCTGGTTCGATGGAGTCCGCCCGCTGCGCCGAACGTGTCGCAGCCTTTGGTCGCCAGAGTGCTCGGGGACGGTCCGCCGATCGCCCTCCTCCACGGCCTTGGCGCGTCGGGCCGCTACTGGGGCTCGGCATACAACCAACTCAGCGTCGCCCATCGACTTGTTGTTCCTGACCTCCTGGGATTCGGCGCGTCGCCTCGACCCAACCACGGCTACGGGCCCGACGAGCACGCGGCGATGATCGCTGCTTGTCTGGACGCCGCGAAGGTGCGAGAGCCAGCAGTGCTCGCAGCGCACTCTGCCGGTGCCATCGTCGCGCTCCGCCTCGCGGCGACGCGACCCGACCTTGTGCGCGCCGTGATCGCCGTCGGTCCACCGCTCTACCGGAACGCACAGGATGCGCATCGACATCTCGCGGCGTTGGGTGCGATGGCGCGACTGTTCGCCAACGACGGGCACTTTGCAGAGATCGTCTGCCGGTGGGTCTGCAACCACCGAAGCACAGCAGCGAAACTCGCAGTACTGAGCATGCGCCATCTACCGGCCGAAATAGTGCGCGACGGCGTGCAACACAGTTGGAACTCGTACTCCGAAACGCTCAAGGGGCTGGTGCTGACGAGCAACGCCGGCGAGTGGCTTGTTGACATTGAGGTGCCCGTGGTGTTGATCGCCGGCGATCGCGACGCAGCCTGCGACCTCGAATGGCTCCGGACGTTGTCAGCCCGACACCCCAACGTCCGTCTCGAGATCTGGAACGGCGACCATCACCTTCCGCTGACGGAACCCGACGCGATCATCCACCGGATTGATGCCATGTACGGGCGATGAGCCCGTCGGTGCCGAAGCCGGCTTCAAGCGCTCGCGTCCGGTGGGCCATGCGAGCCCACCGCCGAGCCCGGCGAGGACGAGGGCTATGCCAGTGATTTCACGGCCGCCGGGCAGTTCGTCAAGAAGCACCGCGCTGAAGGCAAGACCGAAGACGGGCGTGAGGAACGTCCAGAGTGCAACCGATGCGAGCGGTGCTCGTCTGATCTCCTCGAACCACAAGACGAACGCACCTGCGGTCCCGACCACGGCGAGGAACACAAGCATGGCGATGAATCGAGGGGTCCAGTGAATGTTCGGGGTTCCTTCTTGGATGGTTGCGAGCACCACGAGCCCCGCACCGCCGATGAGGAAGTGCCATGCACTGACGACGACGACGTCTACGCGATCGAGCCGGCGAGCCAGCAGTGTCCCGATGGTGATCGCGGCAGCGGCGAGTAGCGCGAGGCTGGCACCAGCGCTGGTTCCGATTGATCGCGAAGCGGTGACTGCCAAGCCGATCAATCCTACGATTGCGGCTGCTCCCGTGCGTCGCCTGGGACGCTCGCCGAAGAACCACCATGCAGGCAGGAGTATGAGCAATGGTTGCGCGTTCGACAAGACGGCCGCGACCCCAGCGGTGAGTCCGGCGGCGGCGGCGAACATGGCGGCGAAGGCGATGGTGACGTTGAACAAGGCGAGCGCACCGATCTGCGTCCACGCCTTCGTTCCCTGGGGATGCGGCCGGTGTTGGACGTACACGACCCCGAGCAGCACGACTCCAGCGAGAACGGCTCTCAGCGCGGCGAACCACACGACTGGGGCGTCGCGTAGACCCCAGTGGATAGCAACGAAGCAAGCGCCCCACGCTGCTGTGATAGCCAACATCCGTGTCGGCCTCGGCCGGGCCAGCGAGACGTCGTTCATGCTGTGGTGACGCGCTGCTGCTCCTCGACGGCCGTCGGCAGTGGCGAACTCGATTGCGGCGCGTCCGCTGCCGGAAGCCGGAGGCGCTTGAGGAGCAGGGCGTTGACAGCGACAATGAGGCTGGAGCCCGACATCGACAATGCGGCGATCTCGGGTCGGAGCACGAGACCGAAGGCCGGTTGGAACACCCCGGCGGCGATGGGCAGAGCGATGGCGTTGTAGCCGATCGCCCAACCAAGGTTTTGGCGCATCTTGCGCAGTGTCCCCCGCCCGATCAGCAAGGCGATGGCGACGTCGAGGGGATCGGAGCGCATGAGCACGATGTCGGCAGTTTCGATAGCGACGTCGGTGCCAGCTCCGATGGCGATACCGAGGTCGGCTTGGGCGAGGGCAGGGGCGTCGTTGACGCCGTCGCCGACCATGGCGACGTGCCGACCCGCGGCCTGCAACTCGGCGATCTTGGCTGCCTTGTCACCGGGAAGAACCTCGGCGATGACGGTATCGATGCCGAGCTTCCCAGCGATGCGGCGGGCGGTCGCCTCGTTGTCGCCCGTGAGCATCACGACTTGGACGCCAAGTTCGTGCAGAGCTCTGACGGTGGCGGCCGCGGTTGGGCGGGCTGCGTCGGCGATGCCGATCAGTGCGACGGCACGCCCGTCGATCGCGACGCCCACCGCAGTTCGTCCGCCATTGGCGATCTCTTCACGGCGATCCGCCAATCCAGCAAGCTCGACGCCTTCGCGCTCGAGCAGGCGTCGGTTACCGACCGCAACCTTGTGACCGTCGACAGTCGCCAGTGCTCCGTGGCCCGGTACGTTTTCGAAGGCAGTCGCTTCGGAGCGTTCGATGCCGTGCTCGTCGGCGTAACGAACGACAGCCTCGGCGAGCGGGTGTTCCGATTCGCGTTCGACCGCGGCGACGAGGCGGAGCAGCTCGTTTTCGTCGAAGCCGTCGACGATCACTTCGGTGACTTCGGGTTCGCCTTTGGTGAGGGTGCCCGTCTTGTCCATCACAACGGTGTCGATGCGGGCGGAAGTCTCGATGGCGGTGGCGTGCTTGAACAGAACACCGCGGCCGGCGCCAAGACCGGTGCCGACCATGATCGCGGTCGGTGTCGCCAATCCCAAGGCGTCAGGGCATGTGACAACAACCACGGTGATCGCGAACAGCAATGCTTCGGAGGCTCCGCGACCGGCGAGCACCGTCCACACCGCAAACGTGAGGGTGCCGCCGATCAGAGCGACGAACACCAGCCAGAACGCGGCACGATCGGCGAGGCGCTGACCGGGTGCCTTGGAGTTCTGGGCGTCTTGGACCAGCTTGACGATCTGTGCCAGTGCGGTGTCGGAGCCCACCTTGGTGGCCCGGACTCTGAGGCTGCCGTTGGTGTTGATGGTCGCGCCGATCACCACGTCGCCCGCCGCCTTGTGCACGGGGAGGCTTTCGCCGGTGACCATCGACTCATCGATGTCGCTCTCGCCTTCCTCGACCACACCATCGACCGGGACCTTGGCCCCCGGCCGAACGAGGAGGAGGTCGCCCACTTGAACCTCTGCCGTTGGAACTTCCACCGGTTCGCCGTCGCGGATCACAACTGCCTGAGGCGGCGCAAGGTCGAGCAATTTGCGGATTGCGTCACTGGCCCCGCCCCTCGCCCGCATTTCGAACCAATGGCCGAGCAGCACGAACGCAGTCAGCACTGTGGCGGCCTCGTAGAAAACTTCGCCGCCTCCAGTCAGGGTCACTCCGAGCGAGTACAGCCAACCCGATCCGACGCCGACAGCAACCAGCACCATCATGTCGAGCGTCCGGGCACGCAGCGCCCGAACCGCGCCATCGAAGAAGATCCACGCCGACCATCCGATGACCGGCAGCGACAAGATCAGTTGGAAGACGTCGTCGCGCAGCCCCAACGGCGCGGCCACCTCGAACCCGAGGACGTCGCGCCCGATCTGCGACCACAACAGGATCGGGACCGAGAAGACCGCTGCGATCAAGAATCGATTGCGCATGTCGTTGACCATCGCTGCCATCGACATCCCCGCGTGGTGGCCACCGTGGCCCATCATCTCGTGCGGAGATCGCAGAGCCCCTGCTCCGTGGCCCTCCTGGCCTTCGTGGCCTTCGTGGTCCTCATGACCGTTGTGCTTCTCGCCGGCCGTGGGTCCAGCAAGGGGATCACAGACGTGGGCAGGAACTGATTCGCCGCGGCAGTGGTACCCGCAGTCGCGCACCCAGTTTCGCAGATCGACAATCGTGGTGAGCGCCGGATCAAAGGTGACAGTGGCCGTCTGCGCGACAGGGTTGGCATCGACGCCAACCACCCCAGGCCGACGCCGCAGCACTTTCTCGACGATGTGCTTCTCAGTTGCCCACTGCATGCCGCCAACTTCGATGACAGCAGTCGCGGTCGACGCTCCGTGGTGATCGTGCTCGTGGACCATGGTCCTCTCCTTCGGGGCCCGCAGACAGACCGTCAATTGGGGACCTGACGGTGACAGTACGCCCGGCCGGTCCGGGCCGCATCCGTAGATCACCCCTTGTCCCAGTCGGATCTGCTGTGGCTATCCCGAAGGTTGGCGCACGAGTTGCTTCATCTCGTCGTCAATCCCCTACTCCGAGGGGCCGACCGGAAGCTCCGCGCAGCAGCAGTCGGGATATAGAGCGCAGGGCGTGACGATCACACCCTGTTCAACGAGACAGCCGCAGTCCGCACAAGTAATCAGCATGTCACCAAACCTAGCGCTCTTCGGTGGTTTCTTTGATCGCAGCTCCGCGCGGCGCCATGTGCCGTGCCTCGTGTTTCAACGAGCGCTGTCGGTGACCGGCGTGGGGCCGGCAAACGCGTCCTTGACCCTCGCGATGGTTGCGTCATCGAGATTGGCGTAGACGAGTTCGGCACCGGTGAACCGCGCTGCCTCGGCGACGAGCGCGTTCCGGTCAAGGTCCTCGACCAGCAACGCAACGGTCGCGGTGCCTGGCTGGACCGCATCTCTGAACCAGCTGACCCATGCGTCGGGAACGCCGACGTCCACCATTTTTGCAGTGACTGCCCCCGTGCCGGCGCCCACGGCTAGACCAGCGATCCAGCCGACCGGTCCACCGAGGAGGAGACCGAACAGACCAGCCCACACGGCACCCGATAGGGCTGCGCGGGCTGGTGTGGGATCGATCGTCTCGTGAACGACAGTCTTACCGGAGTCGTCCTTGACCACAGTGACTGCGTCTTTGATCTTCAGCTTTCCAGAGGAGGCGAGGCCGCTCGCCGCGACAAGAAACTCGTGAGCACGGAAGGCGTTCTCGAAGGAGATCCCCACCAACGTCTGAGGTATGTCGGGCCGGCTCGATTGGTGCATTTGCATAGAGACATCATCAGCGGCTCACCGGGAGTTCACATCCGTGTGTACTGACTGTTGTGGTGCGGGCTTCTACGCGCGATCGGCACCCGTCACCGCCGTCACCTGCGGATCAACCGAAGTGGGAATGCGTACTAGTCGCGGATGTCACCGACCTCGATCGGGTTCACGATGACCACACCAAGCAGAAGTCTTGGTCATCGACAAAGGAGCGACATATGACTGGCGAAGACGGCGGCTGCTGCTGCCATCACGACGATCAACAGGGCAGGCGCGAGCATCACGGCGCAAGTGGGCTCGCGGTCCACACTCCGGCGGCTACTGAATCCGCAGCGTGCTGCGGCGGAGCAACGCACGAAGACACCCCCTCGTCCAACGAGCGCGACCAACACTCCGAGCTGGCCCGGAGTTCATCATGAACACAACGGGACGTTCCCCCGCACGCCTCACATCGCAGCCCCCACGCGGCGCGACCGGCGACAACGCGGGTTCGGGGCTTCGCCGTCAGCCCAGATTTTCGGTAAACATCACACCGATCGAGCGAGGCGGCCGGATCGCTATCGGACTCGCCGCCGTCATCGTCGGTGTCGTGCTGCTCGCTTCCGCCGGTTCGGCCCTGGCGGTGGTGCTCGAGTTGCTTCTCATTGCTGCAGGACTCGACCTCCTGGTCACCGGCGCTCTCGGGCACTGCCCGCTCTATCAGCGTCTCGGCTACATACCGACATCACTTGTAGGCCCGGAAGCGAAGCGAAGCTCTCGGTCGATGTCGGCAGGGTGAGCCTGCCAAGCGAGAGGGCCGATGTCGCGCCGCCAATTGCAGCAGGCGATGGTGCAGTGGTCCTCGCCGTGAGCGATGTTTCCAAGCGGTTTCATGCCGGCCCTCCGTGGCGCCGTCGCCGAATCGACGTGTTGGACGGGCTGGATCTCGAGGTGCGCGCCGGAGAGCTCGTGGGATTGGTGGGCGAGAACGGGTCGGGCAAAAGCACCCTGATGCAGGTGATTGTCGGATTGGTTGGCCGCGACCGGGGCAGCATCGACAGGCCTGAGCGCCTCGGTTACTGCCCGCAGCTACCGCTGCTGTGGGACAAACTCACCGTCGCCGAACATTTCGCATTGTTCGCCACCGCCTATTCGATGACCGAAACCGAGGGTTCTGCCGCAGCCAGCTCGATGTTGGAGGAGCTGCAGTTTTCTCGCTACAGCGGCTATCGAGTGGAGCAGCTGTCGGGTGGAACTCGCCAAAAGCTCAACTTGGCCCTCGCCATGATGCACGAGCCCCAGCTCCTCCTCCTCGATGAGCCGTACTCGCGGTTCGCCTGGGAGACCTATCTGAAGTTCTGGGAGATGAGCGTCCGTCGTCGCGAGCAGGGCATGGGGATCCTGATCGTCAGCCATCTCCTGGCCGAGCGCGAACGCCTCGATCGTGTGTACGAGCTGCGTGAAGGGAAGGTCGAATTGTTGTGACGCGCACGCTGGTGTTCACGCGTGAGCAGTTGCGATCCCCGTTCACGCTCGTGCTGCTCGTTGGCGTGCCCGTCGTGTTCGTCGTCGCGGCTGCCGGTAGTCTGCGCGATTTCGCCCAGGCGTTGGGCGGCTCCCTGGCGGGTAGCGCCGCCGTGGGGCTGTCGGCCGGGTGGGCGGCGGCGTTCCTGTCGGGCTCCCTCGGCTTCTTCCAGGCAGCGTCATCTCGTGGCGCCGATCG
Source organism: Ilumatobacteraceae bacterium (assembly GCA_031430695.1). GTDB lineage: Bacteria > Actinomycetota > Acidimicrobiia > Acidimicrobiales > Ilumatobacteraceae > JAENVT01. Next base: position 2,457 of record JANPBZ010000175.1, on the reverse strand, counting down.
CCGCTTGGCGCTCGCCGGACTCGGTTCGGCCAAGGTGGCCATCTCCCGGATCGCCGCCTCGATCGTGCTCTCCACCGTCGCCGCCGCTGCAGCGTTCGTCGCCCTCCAGGTCCGAAGCGGGGTCGCCCATTCGTGGCACGCCGCGGTCGCCGTGCTCGGATTCGCGTGGCTCTACCTGGGCATCGGAGTCCTCGTCGGCTCGATCTTCTCCGACCCCCTCCAAGGTTCGCTCATCGTGGTGTTCATCTTCATCCTCGACGTGTTCTCCGGACCGGGCATGGCGGCCAGCGCGGCGCCATGGGCTGTCAGCCGAAAAGCTGCGAACGTCCTCATCGCGGCAGGGATAGGCCAAGGTTCCCCGACCGCAGACTGGGTTGGCGTCGGATTGACAACCGCAGCCGCTCTCGGCGCCGCCTTCTTCGTGTTCGTCTTGTCGGCGCGGCGGCGCTCATGAACGCCCGCATCGTCACTGCCACCCGCCTTGGCTTTGTTGAACAAGCCCGCCGGCCGTTCCTGGTTGTGCTTCTGGTCGCGCTGCCGTTCCTTTTCATCAGCCGGGCCATCGCCGCCACGCAAGCTCTGCCGCGTCGCATCGGTCTACCCGGTGGGGGCGAGGTGGACACCACGATGCGCGATATTCATGGCGCGCTGATGGCCGCGATCACCGTCGCCTTTCTCGCCGGTTTGTGCGGCGCGTTCATCGTCCGTTCGGCCCGCCAAGCGGACCGCCGACTTGTCGCCGCCGGTTTTCGTCCCATCGAAGCAGTCGTACCTCGCCTCGCGGTTCTCGGAGCAGCCACGGTGGTCGTGCTCGCCACTTCGCTGACGGTGACAGCCCTCAGCTTCACACCCCGTTCTTGGCCGGTGTTCGCCGCAGGCACGTTGCTCGTCGGGCTCACCTACGCATGCGTCGGAGTACTCGCCGGAGCCCTGATCGGCCAGCTCGGCGCTACCTATGTCGTGCTGTTCTACGGAATGCTCGGGATGGGCATAGTCCTCAATCCGATGTTCGGTAGCGGCACCCCAACCGGAGTTGCCAGGTTCTTGCCCGACTACGGCGCCACTCGTGTCGTCGTCGACGGAGGCTTCTCGACCAGCTTCCATGCGTGGGGTGAACTGGCCCTCGCGCTCGGATGGCTGGGCGCGCTCGTCGCCGCAGTGGCTCTGCTGCTACGTCACCAGCTTGTCCCCAGAATCGGCTGATCAGCCACGCCACCGCTAGGGCGATCGGCGAGCGTGGCACCTCCAACCCAAGCTGTTGGTCTCCACCTCGATGTCAGCAAACCCGATCGTCGCGAGGCGATCAGACAGCGTCGCGGGATCCACGGGATTGTAGACGTCGTCGATGTGGAGCGCGGCCAAGTCGTCGCTCGCGACGCTGTCACTGGCCACGAGAAGCCCTCCGGGCCGCAGGACTCGGAAGATCTCTGCGAGCAGTCGATCCTGTAGCTCGACGGTTGGCACATGGTGGAACATTGTGAAAGCGATCGCACCCGTGAATCGGGCTGGTTCGAACGGCATGGCCGTGGCATCACCCTCGACAACGTCGACATTTGTTCCCATCAAACGATCGGACAGTGCGCCCGCCAACTTCGGATCCAGTTCGATCGCGGTCAACTTGACGAGATCACCGCGAAGGAGATCGGTGGTCAATCCTGGGCCCGGGCCGATCTCGAGCACGTCGTCACCGAGGTCTCCATGGCTGCGATCGCCGAACGCAAACGGTAGGAGGTAGTCCTTGAGGAGCATCCGCCAATCTTCCGAGACCAGTAGTTCGAGATGCTTTGGATTCATGCCACTACCGTACGCCACGCTCCCGACCCGGACTCGGGGCTATCGACGAATTGGCCGCTGCGCTTTCAAACGTGACTGTCGTCACCAAACTGCAACCTGTTCGTCATCATTCCGTAATATTTCGGTATGCCTTTCCCCAAGCGCGTAGCCGGGCGCGTTCTCGCGGTGATCTCAATGATTGGTGCTGCTCAGCTCGTTGCCAATTCCGCAGCCGCCCACGTCGTCGAGCTCCCAGCATCGGCACCCCGCTTGACTTCACTCGACGCCTGCCCTATGGGCGGCAAGAGCGAGTATGCAGACAGCTGGGGTGACCGACGCTCAGGTGGACGCCGGCACGAAGGCGTCGATATGGCCGCAGAACGCGGAACACCGGTGCTCGCCGTTCGCGCTGGTGACGCAGAGTTCAAGCGCAGCAACCTCGGCGGCAACGCGATCTGGCTTGTCACACCGTCTGGACAGCGATTCTACTACGCCCACCTCGATGCCTTCGAAGGCTCGAGTCGCCGCGTGTCAGCGGGTGACGTCATCGGTTATGTCGGCAGCACCGGCAACGCTGGGGGTAACCACCTCCACTTCGAGACACGAACCGGCGACGAGGCAACGAACCCATATCCGCTCGTTCAGCAGGCCTGCGCGTCGCCCGCGGTCGGCGCCGCACCACGA
>JANPBZ010000174.1:0-9190 GCA_031430695.1 Ilumatobacteraceae bacterium | reverse complement strand
TCTCAGCGGCCGATGCCCTGGTAATCGAACGAAGCTCTGCGCCAGTCGTTTCGATCCAGGAGATTGCGTGCGTCGACGATCGCTCGGCCCTTCATTGCGGCTGCTACCTGGGCGACGTCGAGCCAGCGGAACTCGTCCCATTCGGTCAGTACTGCCAGTACGTGCGCGCCGTTGCAGGCGGCGTATGCATCGTCGACGATCGTGATGTCGGTCGGTAGCCCCGGCTTGTGACCAGCCACGGTCGGATCGAACGCCTGCACGGTGGCACCTGCGGCAACGAGGCGCTTGATGATCGCCAGCGACGGCGAGTCGCGCAGATCGTCGGTACGTGCCTTGAAGGTGAGGCCCCACACGGCGACGGTGACGTTGCTCAGGTCGCCTCCCGCAGCGACGCGGATCTTGTCGGTGACCCGCTCGAACTGCTGGTCGTTGATGGCGATCACACCATCGAGCAGATCGAAGTGATACCCGGCATCGCGCGCGATCTTCAACAACGCCCGAGAATCTTTCGGGAAGCAGTTGTGTGCCACCAAACCACCGGTGACAACCACCGTGTGATTGCGATCGACCTCGACGGAATACACGGTCTGGTTGCTGTGCCGTTTGGTCACATCGACCACTCGCACCCACGCCGTCCCCTTGCGATCGCGTTGATAGCCGGTCGGCGCGATTCGCTTTGCTTGGGCATTGAGTTGGTGTCGCACCTGCTCACGTTCGTGAGGCTCGAGTAGCCACAGACAGTCTTCGATTTGATCTGCGCCGGAGATGACCAACCAATGCGTGTCGACCGTCGATCTGGTTGTGCGGGCGACCTTCTGGCGGGCAACGACGCCGAACTCGCCGAGCAACCGAAGCATGCCATCCGCCAGCTCGGGGGACACGGTTCCGTACTCGAGCGCGACAGATGGGCCGCCGTTCTGCAGCGACCACGAGCCGTCACCCGCCCACAACCCACGAAGGACGGCCTGCTTTGCCGATTCGGAAGCGCTCCAGATCATGTCTGGAATTCGCGTGAGGGCGGCTGGAACGATGGCCTCGATCATCGAAGCGTGCTCGGGGCCGAAGGCATCGGCCAGGGGCGAGCCGAGCGAGATCGGCAACCAGTCGTCGGTGGTGAGTGCGCTGGCGAGCTTGACGGCGACCTCGTCGTCTGCCGACCTGACGATCATCGGATGATCGGCCGTGACCGTCAGCCGACGTCCCATCTTGGTGTGGATCTGCACCATGTCGCCGTCGTACGGTCGCTGTGTCAGTGCGAGTGCGCGTTGGAACTCCGGAATGACTTGGCCGTTGGACCAGCTGAGAATCTCGAGGCCGTCGAGCGACAGGTCGGCGAGCTTGTCGAAGCGAGTCAGCCGGGCTCCGTCGCTGTCACGGACGATGCATGTCTCGGCGCCATCGAAGCAACTCCCACCCCAGCCCGGACCGGGGCGCAGGAAGTCTTGGCCGATGCGCTTGTCGGAGCCGATGCCGACGACGACGTCGTTGACATCGGCGCCAACGCCTTCGCAGATGGCGGCGATCGCGTTGATGAAGCTGAGCTTGGTGGCGAGGAAGGCGTTGGCCGCGTACTTGATGGTCTCGGCCGACGCCGGGTCCGTGACGATCACGGGGGCGCTGATGCCGTCGTAGAGCCCGGAGACCTTCAGTGCCGCTGCCTGGTCGTCGCAACCGACGACGACTCGATCGGGTTTGAGAAAGTCCTGCACCGCGGAGCCTTCGCGCAGGAACTCGGGGTTGGAGACCACCTTCACGTCGGGGCGACCCATCACCCGCTCGACGACCTTGGCGCTGCCGACCGGCACCGTCGACTTGTTGACCACGACGGCTTCGAACGGCAGGACCGGACCGATCTGTCTGGCGGCGGCCTCGATGTAGCTCAGGTCGGCCGAGCCGTCATCACCTTGGGGAGTGGGCACGCACAGGAATGCGATGTCGCAATCCTTGGCGGCGTTGGCCGCACCGAGCACGAACGACAGTCGACCGAGGGCGATCCCCTCCTGGACCAGTTCCTGCAAACCGAGTTCGACGATCGGGATCACGCCGCGGCGGAGGCTCTCGACCTTGGCCGGATCGATGTCTGCGCACACCACTTCGTGACCCATGTGGGCGAAACAGGCCCCCGTGGTCAGGCCCACGTACCCGGTTCCGATGACGGCGATCTTGGTCATGGAGTGGAGAGGTTACCGGCGGTGCCCCGTGTTCACCGGTGGCACAAGACCTATTGCGCGGTGGCGCTGGACCATGCAGGCTGACGAAGTGCTGCTGACTGCCGAACGTTCGGTGCTGGAGCGTCGGGCCCGCCGGCTGGCGTGGTTGACCATTGTGTGGAACGTGGTCGAGGCGATCGTGGCGATCGGGTCTGGTCTGGTCGCGGCCTCACTGGCGCTGGTCGGGTTCGGCATCGACTCCACCATCGAGGTCTTCGCCGCCATTGTCGTGCTGTGGAGGCTCCGGGGTGTGGATGAAGCGCGCGAGCAACACGCATTGAAACTCATCGCCGTGTCGTTCTTCGTGCTCGCCGCGTACGTCACCGTCGAGGCCATCCGCGATTTGATCAGCGACAGCGACCCGCGCACATCACCAGTGGGGATCGGTCTGGCGATTGCCAGCCTCATCGTGATGCCGGTGCTGGCCGTCGCGAAGTCGCGCACCGGCAAAGCGTTGGGCAATCGCACCGTCATCGCCGATGCCGCGGAGACGAAGCTGTGCACATACCTGTCGGTGATCCTGCTCGCCGGTCTGCTCCTCGACGCCACCTTGAACTGGTGGTGGGCCGACCCGGTCGCGGCGCTCGGGATCGCCGTCCTTGCCATACGGGAGGGCCGCGAAGCGTGGGCCGGCGACGACTGCTGCTAGCTCACGCCACGTCCATCGAGTCGAACGTCAGGGTGAGTTCTTCGGCGACGATGTCACTGCAGTTCGCATCGAGCGGCGTGGTGCGATAGTTCACAGGAAACGCGTTGCGAAATCGCCAGCTCCACACGGGTGAGCGTTCCTCGTCGAGCAGCGTGACTGTGACGTCGCGGTCGACATTCGACTGCCCCTCACGGGCCTGCTTCCACCAGTCCCAGAGATCGGTGGATCCGAGCAGCCCACGCTTCACGACGAGGTGGCTGTACTTGGCGAGGCCGGGCTGCTTGCGTGAGTCCTGGGTCTTCTCGTTGCCGCTGCGGTAGGCGACTTCATCGATGATCGCCTCGGGCAGTTCAACCCGAAAGAACTGGGACCGGATGTCGTTGGGGTCACCGATCCCGAGGTCGACCAGGAAGTTGGAGCCCTCGTAGGGGTGGTCGCGAAAGATTGCCATGTCCTCATCATGACAGGTTGTCAACGATGCAATAACGATATATCGTGACTGCATCAAGACATGCCGAGAGAAACATCAACAAGGAGACAACATGGATCCCCGATCCAACGAACACGATCACGACCACAACCGCCGGGGCCGAGGCGGCCCGATGGGCGGCCGCCGCGAGCGAGGGTCCGGCCGGCGCGGGCGTGGCTTCGGATATGGACCCGACGGCTCGATGGGCCGCGGACCGCGCCGAGGGCGTGGCGACGTGCGCACTGCGGCGTTGCTGCTACTGCTCGAGCGCCCGATGCACGGATACGAGATGATCCTCGAGATCCGCGAGCGCAGCGGCGAGGCATGGAGCCCTAGCCCCGGCGCGATCTATCCAACGATCCAGCTGCTCAGCGACGAAGGGCTCATCACGACGCATGACGAGGATGGCAAGAAGGTGTCGAGTCTCACCGAGACAGGCCGAGTTGCCGCCCAAGAACTCGCATCGACCAAGACTGCACCGTGGGACGAAGCGTCGAACGACGCCGGCGAAGGTGCCCCCAGCCTGCGCCATGCGATCCATCATTTGATGATGGCCACCAAGCAGGTTGCGATGGCCGGCACCGATGCCCAGCGTCAGCGGGCGACCGAACTGCTCGACGAGACCCGTCGCAAGATCTACGCACTGCTCGCGTCCGACGAGGTGTAGCACGCGTAGGGTCGCCGATGGCCTCGTGACCGAGAGCTACGATGCGCGCAAGTCAACGGGACTTAATCCCGAAGGAGGGCGTAATGTCGTCATTCACGTACGACGTGGGGTACGAGGAAGGTCGCAACCGGCTCACGGTTGCGTTCCGCATCCTCTTGGCCATACCGCACCTGATCGTGTCGCAGGTCTGGGGCTATCTCGCCCAAATCCTGGCATTCATCCAGTGGTTCGTCATCTTGTTCACCGGCAAGCGCAACGAGGGGATGTGGAACCTCCAGCAGGGTTGGCTCAGCTATTACGCCCGAGTCATGGGCTACACAGAGCTGTTGTATGACCAGTATCCGGCCTTCGGGACGGACCCGGGCACGGTCCCTGTGCGCAGCGCGATCTCGTACGAGGAATCGGCCAACCGATTGACGAGTGCCCTGCGACTCATCTGGATCATTCCGGCAGCGATCATCGGCGCCATCATGGGCATTGCTGCGTTCGTGGTTGTGGTGATCTCGTGGTTCTCGATCGTCATCACCGGCAAGCAGTCCCGCGGCATGTGGGACTTCGTGCTGAAGGTCATGCGTTTCACGCTGCAGGTGCAGTCGTACGGACTGCTGATGACCGACACCTACCCGAAGTTCGGCGAAGGAGCCATGGCCGCAGCGTCGTCGACGTCGCCGCCACCCCCGCCGCCACCCCCGCCGCCACCGGGCTACATGCCCCCGCCCCCCGCCTGACCAACGTCCGGCAAGGTACAACCCAGGCAGGCAGGCAGCCTCGCCTCGCCCGGGTCTCAGCGATCTGGGCGCCACGCTCGCTCACGACGTGCGAGTTTGTCGACGTATGGCGCCCAGATCCTGGCGCGCCGGGCCAATCGAGGTGTGATCTGATGTCGCGGTGACCGCCGATCGACTGGAACCCATGCCCGAGGATTGGACGAGGGCGCTCGGCGTCGTCGCCCATCCCGACGATCTCGAGTACGGCGCGGCGAGCGCCGTGGCGCGGTGGACGGATCATGGCAAGGACGTGCGCTATCTGCTCGTGACACGCGGTGAAGCGGGGATATCGACGATGCCACCCGAGCAGGTCGGTCCTGCACGTGAGCAGGAGCAGCGACGCAGTGCCCGGGCCGTTGGCGTATCCGTCGTCGAGTTTCTCGATCACGCCGACGGGCTGGTCGAAGCCGACCTTGCGCTGCGCCGGGACATTGCCGGGGCGATTCGTCGGCACCAACCCGAGGCGATCCTGTCGATCAACCACCGCGACAGCTGGGGCGGGCCAAGTTGGAACCACGCTGATCACCGGGCGGTCGGCCGGGCACTGCTCGACGCGGTGCGTGACGCCGCCAACCCGTGGATCTTCCCGGATGCGGGCCCGCCGTGGGACGGCGTTCGATTCGTAGCGTTCAACTCCTCGCCGCAGTCCACCCACGCCGTCGACGTCACCGGCTACCTCGAACGCGGTATCCAGTCGCTGCGCTGCCACGAGCTCTACCTCGCCAACCTCGGGGGAGACTCAGGTGATCCGGGCGAGTCCCTCCGCTCGAGCGCCGAAAGCACCGGAACACGGTTCGGTGTGCTGCATGCGGTTGCGTTCGAACTGGTCACCTTCTGATCGGCGGACGGAACTGCTGTTTGGATAGGGGCCGCAAGGGGTAGCATGGGTAGTCAGGGTCGGCGACCCTGAAAGCGACGATGCCGCGGGGACCCGGCGTGCACGCTCGACAACGTGCCGTACCGCGCTGCCAGCGCAGGACCAACATTTGATACTCGACTCACAACAACTCGAAGCGGCAATCTGGTCGATCTCCGAAGGCAGGGGATCCGACGACGAGCTAGAGCTTCTGCGCGCCGATCAGCGCGTGTCACTCAGCCTGCTCGATCGTCTGATCATCGAGGCCGAGGAGGATCTCGCCTCGGTCCGCAACCTGACCGGTGACGAACGCGAGCAAGTGGTGGCCGACTTCACCGACACCCTCCAGGGATTGCGCTCAACCGCGGCGCGGCTGCGCCCGCCGGCGCCTGCAACCAGCGCACCGCACCTCGACGACGTTCTGCCGATCGCCTGGGAGCCACTGGAGCCCGAGGAAGTGCAGCTCCAAGCATCGTGGGCGGCGGGGCAGGTGGTGGTCTGGGCCGCCGGCCGTGGCTCGCCGGCCGACGGGAACGACGCGCTGGCCACCCGGCTGGAAGCGATCGGTGGCCCATCGGTGGGCTGGCAGCTACACCCCGGCGTGCCGCTGCCGGGAGGAATGCGTGCCGAGGCAGTAGCGATCCCGATGAAGGACGCACTGGGGTGGCTCGTCGCGATCGGCGGCGGGCACGGCCATGTGGGCGTGGGTCCCAGCGTGTTGTGGCTCGGCCGCGCCGCGCTGGAGGGCGTTCGGCTGGTGGCACGTGGGTCGGTCGTGCCGAGCCTGCAGGTTGCGTCACGTTCCGAGAGCGGCAACGTCGAGGCGTCGGTCCAATGGGTGCCCGCACTGGTCGATAGTGCCACTGTCAACTCGCTTGCGACTGCAATGCCGGGCGCTGTTGTCGCTGTCGGCGGTGGCAACGGACGGGCGACTGCTACGGCGGTCATTGCTGCAGCGGTCGAGGCGATCGTCGCCGAGAGCATCGAGCGAACGGAGTTGCCCGCACCGCCACCAACCGCGAAGTCGCCGATTGATCTGGAAGACACCGTGATCGCTCGGATGGACGGTGCGCCCTTCCAGGCCGCCGTCAGTCTGGCGTCGGCGACGGCGAGACGGCTCGAGCAGTGGTCCCGTACCGTGACTGACGCCGCACGTCCGAAGTTGGTCGTTCAACTCGATGCGCCGTCGCAAGGCGGGGTGTGGCTCGTCTCGGTCTCGGCTCCGTCGTCGGGGAAGGGCACCCTGGTGCCGATCGATACCGCGCTGCGCACCGACGGCGGTCGACGACCGGTGCTGTCGGAATGGCAGCGTCTCGGACGGCTCTTCCCGGCGCTTGATCGCGTTGGCGTGTCTCGCCGCGGACAGGTTGCCATCAGCCAGGACGAAGCGTGGCGGTTCATGACTGTCGGCGGCCCCACGCTGGCCGAAGTCGGCTTCGATGTACGGCTACCGGCGCTGTCGCGGCGCAAGGCGCGACCGTCGCTGCGACTGTTCGCCGAGACGCCGGCCAACTCCGTCGTCGGCGCACATCAGCTCAGCAATGTCGCCTGGTCGGTGCTGTTCGACGATGTCGAACTGTCGGCCGACGACGTCAGACGGCTGGCTCGCCAAGCGCGTCCCCTCGTTCAGTCGCGTGGTCGCTGGGTGGAGGTCGACCGGTTCGATGTCGAACAGGCAGCCGTGGCGCTCGCCGAGCGTGAGAAGGTCAAGCAGCTCACGGGCGCGCAGATCCTGCAGCACAGCGTCGGCCTCGGCGGGACGGCGCTCTCCGGCGGTGTTGTCGTACATGGCAACAGCTGGGCGAACGACATCATGCGCAGCGCCGCTGACGTGTCGATGTCGCCGATCACGCATCCCGACGGGTTCACGGGCACGCTGCGTACCTATCAGGCCGAGGCAGTCTCGTGGATCGGGTTCCTCGATGCGGCGGGGCTTGGCGGCTGCCTGGCGCTCGACATGGGTCTGGGAAAAACTCCGACGGTGCTTGCCCACCTCGCCCGCAAGGGTGCCGAAGGCAAGACGCTGGTGATCGCGCCGGCGGCCGTCGTCGGCAACTGGGCGGCCGAAGCGGCCAGGTTCACACCGGGGTTGCGCGTGGTCGTTCACCATGGCGCTGCACGCGCGTCGGCCGATGAACTCGAGGCCGAGATCGCCGGCGCCGACATGGTGATCACCACCTATGCGACCGCTGTGCGCGATGTCGACGCGCTGGCCGCCCTCACCTGGCACACGATCGTGTTGGACGAAGCGCAGGCGATCAAGAACCCGGCCAGCGACACCTCGCAGCAACTGCGCCGCGTCAACGCTCACACCCGCCTGGCGTTGACAGGAACCCCGATCGAGAATGGTCTCGGTGATCTGTGGGCGATCCTCGACTTCACCAATCCGGGCCTTGTCGGGTCGCGGCCGTCGTTCATCGCCCAGATGTCGGGTGATGGCGAGGATGCGCTTCGCGCCTTGAACGGCCTGCTGCTGTTCCGCCGCACCAAGACCGAGCCCGAAGTGGCTGCCGAGCTGCCCGACAAGATCGACGAGCTCGACCACTGCACCATGACACCCGAGCAGATCGGCCTCTATCAGGCGGTGCTCGACAAGCTCGTCGAGAGCATGGCGGATTCCGACAATCTCGTCGATGCCAAGCAGGGTGCGATCCTGGCCGCGATCACGGCCCTGAAGCAGATCTGCAACCATCCGGCGGCATATCGCGACGACGGCCAGCCGCTTGCCGGGCGATCCGGCAAGCTGGCACGACTCGAGGAGATCGTCGAGTCGGTCTTTGCCGCCGGCGAGCGAATCCTCATCTTCACCCACTTTGCGACATGGGGCCGACGTCTGGCCGACCACCTCACCGAGGTCACCGGTCGTCCGATCGCGTGCTACGACGGCAGCCTGACCAGGACCGTCCGTGATCGACTCGTCACCCAGTTCCAGACCGAGGAAGGGCCTGGGGCGATGGTGTTGTCGTTGAAGGCCGGTGGCACCGGATTGAACCTGACGGCAGCCAATCACGTCGTGCTGTACGACCGGTGGTGGAACCCCGCCGTCGAAGACCAGGCCCGCGACCGGGCGTGGCGCATCGGGCAGAGCCGCACGGTGATCTCGCACCGGCTGGTGTGCCCGGGCACCATCGACGAGCGCGTGGAAGAGGTCGTGGCCGGCAAGCGGCATATCGCCAATGTCGTGCTGCCGCGATCGAGTTCGCTGGCCGATTTGAACAACGATCAACTCCGCCTTGCGCTGGGGCTGCGCCCCGACGAACTGCTCGCCGAGGACGAACAATGAGCCGCGCGCCCCGCAGGGGCAATGGTCAGGCCCGCCGTCCCCAGGCCAAGCGACCCGCCCCGATCGATGTCTGGAGCAAGCCCGGCGCGCTGCCCGAGTTCGTACCAATCGCCGTTCCGCACGAGGCCGGCGCGCTGCTGCGATCGCTCGGCGACCCGCCGATGCTGCATGCCTCCCAGGCGACCCGGTATCTCACGACGGTCATCCAGCGAGCGGCTGTGATCGCCGCCGCGCTCGCCCTGAGCGCCGACCTCCTCGCCGAGGTCGAGGACGGGTAGTGCTCTCCTGT
>JANPBZ010000173.1:0-2862 GCA_031430695.1 Ilumatobacteraceae bacterium | reverse complement strand
CGGGTCATGGCAGTCTGGCTTCGATCTCGGCGACGGCACGCCGGCGATCCTCGGGCCCGAGGTAGCCGAGGTGCCAACCCGGATCGGATTCCATGAACGACACGCCTTTCCCCTTCGTCGTGCGGGCGACCAAGACCGTTGGCACGCGGGAATCGGCAGGCGGCAAGGTGTCGCTCCACCTGCGGAGAGACTCGATATCGTGGCCGTCGAACTCGGTGACCTGCCATCCGAACGCCCGCCATTTGGCGTCGATCGGCTCCACACCCATGACCTCGCTCACCGGCCCGTCCAACGAGGTGCCATTGGCGTCGACAATCGCGACGAGGTTGCCGAGGCCGTAGTGGGCTGCGGACATCGCTGCCTCCCACACCTGGCCCTCGTTCAACTCGCCGTCGCCCAACAAGGCGAACACCCGGTAGTCGGTGACGCGGAGGCGGGCCGATAGCGCCATGCCCACACCAACCGAGAGGTTGTGCCCGATCGAACCCGAGCTGAAGTCGATTCCGGGCACCTTGGTCATGTCTGGATGATCTCCCAATGGGCTGCCGAGTCGGGTGTACCCATCGAGCCATTCGGGTGGCAGCATCCCCAGATCGGCCAGGCACGGATACACGCCGATGGCGACATGACCTTTGCCGAGAAGAAACCGGTCGCGGTCTGACCACGACGGCTCGGCGGGTCGCAATCGGAGGGCGTGGTAGTAGAGGACCGACAAGATCTCTGCGCAGGAGAAGGTGCTCGCGTAGTGCCCACTTCCAGCGATCTCGGTGAGCTCGATCGTCTGCAAGCGGATCCAATCGGCGCGGCGTTGTAGCTCCGCGATCGATATCGATCGACCACGGACCAGATCGACCTGCGCGGGTTGCGGCATCCGGACATCCTCGCAAGACTCGGCCCGGTGGAATCGTCTCACTTTGGGTCAGCATCACGCTCGCATGATTAGATACCGTCGAGGTTCGTGCGAGCCCTTCGATATCACGGTCGAGGCGACGTGCGATTGGAGGAGTTGCCGGTGCCGTCTCCGGGTCCCGGCGAAGTGCTCATCCGTGTCGCCTACAACGGACTCTGCGGCAGCGATGTGCACGAATACTTCAAGGGGCCGGCGGCAACGACTCTCGAGCCGCACCCGTTGACGGGCTGCTCGATCCCCTGCGTGCTCGGTCATGAGTTCTCCGGTCGGATCGAAGCAGTCGGTATCGCCGTCCACGATCTGGGCATCGGCGAGCTGGTGGCCGTCGAGCCGATCGAGACATGCGGTGTGTGCCCACGGTGCCTGAGCGGCCACCAACACCTCTGCCGACAGATCGCGTTCCACGGCTACAACAGAGACGGCGGTGGACTGGCCGAACTCACCGTAGTGCCGCGCCATATGGTGCACGTGTTGCCGACCGGGTTGACCGCTGTTCACGGTGCGCTGCTCGAGCCGATGGCCGTGTCCCGTCGTGCGGTTCGCCGTGCCGGTGCCGGCGAGGGTGCTCTCGTAGTTGTACACGGCGCCGGACCGATTGGGCTCGGTGCTGTGATGGCATTGCGCCACTGCGGCGTCAACGTCATCGCCGTCGACCCATCGCTGGAGCGCAGGGCTACGGCCAGTGCGCTCGGCGCACAGACTGTCATCGATCCGGCGAGCGACGATGTTGCAGCAGCAGTCCGCGATCTCACCGATGGGTTGGGAGCAGATGCCGCCATCGACGCCGCCGGAGTTCCGTCCTCCCTGGCGGCTGCCTTGCGAAGCACCCGACCGGACGGCACGGTGGTGCTGGTCGCCCACCACCACCAACCGCTCGCTCTTCGGTCGGGTCACCTCATCTTCAGCGAGATCGCCCTGACCGGGAGCTCGATCTACGACGCCGATGACATCGCCTGGGTGATCGAAGCCATGCAGCGCGGCGCCTATCCACTTGACGACTGGATCACGACTATCGAACTTGACCGCGTGGTCGAGGATGGCTTCATGGCCTTGCGCGATCAGCGGGCAAACAAAGTTCTTGTGCGCCTCGAAGCGAGCGCCGATCGGGGCCCAGGATGACGAGCGTCGTCAAGGCGGCATGAACTGTGCTGCGAAAGTCGCTGCGGCTTCGTCATGCATGATTGGCAGGAGGTGCGAGTAGGGCTGCAGGGGTGATGGCGATGTTCGAATGCCCGCGCACCAGCCCTTTGATCGAGGGCAAGGCCGTGCGTTCGGTACCGACCGACATGCTCCGCTCAAACGCCTTTGAGGCCTGCGGGTAGACGTCGACCGGGGAACCGACTGCCATTTCTCGCCCTGTCTGGGAAGGCTGCGGGGAGGAGAGTAACCGGTCTCGCGTTCGTGGGACCCGCGACCTCGTTGCCGTGCCGTATCAACAAATTCGTCAACTTCGGAGCCGGGTCCGGCTTCGTCGACGATCGTTGCAACCAACTCTCTGATCTGGCAAGACGGCTCAAACGCGGTTTTGCTGTCGGGCCAAGCAACCCTCGAGGAACTCAAGCAGATCGCCGGTGCTCTCGAGCACAACCACGCCGAGGAATGGACACGCACGGGTACGACAACAGCCAGCACCGAGAACTGTGGGAGCCCTCGGCTAGTCATCAGACCAGCCAGCTCGGCTCCAACTGCGGCTGCCGACACGTCGTCACCCTGACGACCTAATTCTCGACCGACTGTCACGATCCGGAGGGGAATCCCCGGCCAAGGGCGTCTTGCATTTCAAGCTCAGTGTTGGTCGGATCGAGGTATCTGTTGGGGTGATGTTGGGTCGGTTGTTATCGCTGGAAGCTATATGAAATATGGGTTCTCCGGTTTGTGGAGTAGTCGAACTGGTGTACGATTACGGGTATGGGAAGCGATGGATCGGTGCTCGACGGGATCGTCGTCTCGGC
>JANPBZ010000172.1:0-2934 GCA_031430695.1 Ilumatobacteraceae bacterium | reverse complement strand
CAGCACCGCGCCGATCACGAGGTCGGCGTCGGCGATGTTGCGCTCGAGAGCGCCTCGGTTCGAAGCCAACGTGACGATCCGTCCTTTGTTGATCTGGTCGACCCAACGGAGCCTGTCGAGGTTCTTGTCGAACAGCACGACCTCTGCCTCCATGCCGGCCGCGATCCACGCCGAGTTCCAGCCGACGTTGCCGGCGCCGAGCACCACGACCTTCGCCGGTTGTACGCCTGGCGCACCACCCATCAGCACGCCCCTGCCACCGTTGTGTCGCTCGAGATAGTGGGCACCGATCTGTGGGGCCAGGCGTCCGGCGACCTCACTCATCGGTGCCAGCAGCGGGAGTGCGCCAGTGTCGAGCTGCACCGTTTCGTAGGCCAGCCCGGTACAGCGTGTATCGATCAACGCCTCGGCCACCACCGGATAGGCGGCGAGGTGCAGATACGTGAACAGGGTCAGATCGGGGCGCAGGAATGCGAACTCCTCGGCCTTGGGTTCCTTCACCTTCACGACCATGCTCTGCGACCACGCATCGGCGGCGCCCGGCACGATCTGCGCACCTGCGGAGCGGTAGTCGGCATCGCTGAAGCTGGCTCCGACGCCAGCGCCAGTTTCGACGAACACCTTGATCCCGAGTCGCTCGAACTCGCGCACCCCGTCCGGCGTCATCGCCACCCGATACTCGTTGTTCTTGATCTCCTTGGGCACGCCAACGGTTCGAATCACGGGTGAGGTCATGGATCGAATCCTGCACCTGACGACACCGTTGATCAACAGCCAAAACTACGGCAGAATGTGCCGATGGCCGAAAAAGATTTGGTGCTAGACAGCATTGACCATCGAATCATCGGACTCCTTCAGCATGACGGTCGAATCAGCTGGCGCGAGCTAGCCGATTCCGTACACATGGCGTCCAGCTCGGTCGCGGATCGGGTCAGGCGCCTCGAGGCAGCGGGCGTCATTCGTGGATATCGGGCCAGCATCGACCCCGGCGCCCTTGGCCGCGATGTGCGTGCGGTGATCGACGTCAGCCTGCCCGCCGGCGGGGATCCGGCCGAGTTCGAGGGTCGGCTCGCTCAGCGCGACGAGGTCGAACTGGCGCTGTACGTGACGGGCCCGGCCGACTACACCGTGATCGTCGACTGCGTGGGCGCGGAGGGCCTGGATGGCTTCATTCGGTGGCTGAAGGCCGAGGGCGGCGTTGCTCGGACCGAGAGCAAGTTCGTGTTGCGTCCAGTAATCGGATAGGTCAAGATCGGCCACCGTTTGCAACGAGGCGAGCGCACCACAAGGGGATGTAGAGCATGAAGGCGTTCCAGAACTTCATCAACGGTCAGTACGTCGACGCAGCCGATGGGCGCACGACGGCAGTAGTCAATCCGGCCACCGGCGAGCAATACGCGACGGCGGCGCTGTCGGGCAAGGCCGACATCGACAATGCGATGAAGGCCGCGTCGGCTGCGTTCGACACCTGGCGAGATTCGACGCCGAGCGAGCGATCATTGGCGTTGTTCCGACTGGCCGACGCCGTTGAATCCCGCGCCGAGGATCTGATCGCGTTGGAGGTCGAGAACTGTGGCAAGCCCATTCACCTGACGCGCAGCGAAGAAATCCCGCCGATGGTCGACCAGATCCGCTTCTTCGCCACCGCTGCCCGCCATCTCGAGGGCAAGAGCGCCGGCGAGTACATGCGCAACATGACGTCGTTCATCCGTCGTGAACCAATCGGTGTGTGCGCGCAGGTGGCGCCGTGGAACTACCCGATGATGATGGCCGTGTGGAAGTTCGCGCCCGCCCTTGCCGCTGGTAACACCGTGGTGCTCAAGCCCAGCGACACCACGCCTGCCAGCACCACCTTGCTGGCCGAGATCGCCGCCGAGTTCTTTCCTGCGGGTGTGTTCAACGTTATGTGCGGTGACCGCGATACCGGCCGGGCCATGGTGGTGCACGACATCCCCGGCATGGTCAGCGTCACCGGCTCGGTGCGCGCCGGGCAGGAAGTCGCCGCTGCAGCGTCGCAGAGCCTGAAGCGTTGCCATCTCGAGCTCGGTGGCAAGGCTCCCGTGGTGGTGTTCGACGACGCCGACATCGCTGCTGCTGCGGAAGGAATCGCAATCGCGGGGTACTTCAACGCCGGGCAGGATTGCACGGCCGCCACTCGTGTGCTTGCAGGGCCCGGTGTCTACGACGACTTCGTCGCGGCACTCGCCGAGCAGGCGAAGGGCACCCAGACTGGCATGCCCGACAACGAGGACGTGCTGTACGGGCCGGTCAACAACTCCAACCAACTCGCCCATGTCGGTGGCATGGTCAGCCGGGCGCCGAGTCACGCCAATGTCGCCGCCGGAGGCAGTGCCGTTGGTGGCAAAGGGTTCTTCTTCGAGCCGACGGTGATCAGCGGGCTGCGGCAGGACGACGAGATGATTCAGCGCGAGATCTTCGGGCCGGTCATCACGGTGCAGAAGTTCTCCGACGAGGACGAAGCCGTCGGTTGGGCCAACGGCGTCGAGTACGGCTTGGCGTCCAGCGTGTGGACCAAGGACTTCGGCCGGGCGATGCGCATGGCCAAGCGGCTCGACTTCGGATGCGTGTGGATCAACACCCACATTCCGCTGGTTGCCGAGATGCCGCACGGCGGCTTCAAGAAATCGGGCTACGGCAAGGATCTGTCGGCCTACGCCCTCGACGACTACACCCGCATCAAGCACGTCATGGCGAACTTGGACTCCTGACTGGGGTTCTCGAACAGCGAATGTTGCCTAGCTCGCTGGGCCAGCTCGACCTAGCGGGATATCGGTTGGGGTGATGTTGGGTCGGTTGTTATCGCTGGAAGCTATATGAAATATGGGTTCTCCGGTTTGTGGAGTAGTCGAACTGGTGTACGATTACGGGTATGGGAAGCGATGGATCGGTGCTCGACGGGATCGTCGTCTCGGC
>JANPBZ010000171.1:0-28146 GCA_031430695.1 Ilumatobacteraceae bacterium | reverse complement strand
CTAGCGCCGAATGCCCTGATGGAGCGCGTTTTGGCAACCGAAAGCCGCACCGATTTCGCGAAGGTCCCGACGCCGGAATCAATCGAGATGCAGTTGGGTCAGACGACCGGGCGGCGACGCCGGGCGAGCATCAATGCGATCGCACCAGAGGCGAGCACTGCGCTGCCAATGGCTGTCGTGGAACCGACATTGCTGCGGCCTGTTCGTGGCAATGTGATGTCAGTGAGTCCTGGAACTGTGGCGACGACCGCCGGGATGGTGGTGGTGGTCGGTGCCGGTGCCGGCCCGAGGGCGCAGGCCGTGGAGGTGAAGACGTTGGTGTCCAGCGTGACCTCACCATTGCGTGCCAGGGTTCGTCCCTGGATGTTCGCTCCGGTCTGGGCAGCGATCGAGGTGAGCGCCAAGATGTTGCTGACGAAGGTCGAGCCTGTTCCCAGCGTGGCAGAACTACCGACCTGCCAGAACACGTTGCATTCCGATGCGCCGTTGATGAGCAGGATCTGACTGCCCGATCCAGTGATCAGTGTCGAGTCCGTTTGGAAGATGAACACGGCCAGGGGATTGTTCTGGCCGTCGAGCGTCAATTGTCCGCTCAAACTCAGCGGCGCTTTGGCTGTAGCCGCATAGACGCCTGGTGCCAGGACCTGACCGACCAGATCCGGGTTGGTCTGGGTGAACTCGACCGGACGACCGGCGGCATCGAGGTAGGCAGCGGTGAGGTCGCTCTGCGCTTGCAGGCTGACCGCGTTTGCCACCTCGATGGTGCCTGGGGCCGACACGGTGCCCGGGGGGAATCCGACGACAGCGCTTCCGGGCGCCAGGCCAGCACTCTTGTCGAGAACGCTCGGGCCGGTGTTGGTGATTGTCTGCCCGGCCAGCACCGAATAGCTGGCTGCGGTTGCGAGGCCGACCGTCGGTACGATTCCTGCGTTGGCCGGCTGGCTCGTGGTGATCAACGCTGCTGCGCTGAGGGCGATGACCGGGACGGCAAGCCGGCATGCAACCCGAAGGCGGGTACCCGTGGAACGGGGGTGGATTGGTCGTGTCATGATGCTGCTCCTCCTGTCTTTGGTCCGGCGGTCGAGGTCCTGGTGGTAGGGGTCTCGCTACGGAAGAACAAGGGAGATTCCGATTGCCCTATATGCCATATACCCGTGCGCTCATGGCGTCATACATTTGGTTGGGGTTCGGGGCCACCCCTTGGCATCGCAGTCGTCGACAGCCCGTCGTGCCGCGTTACCGGAAAGGGAAGCTCGAAAGATGTCAGCTCTCATCTCGCCTCCGAGCGCCTTGATCCGCCGACGCCCGCAGTCGACGTACACATCGCGCAGGCACCCGCCGTCGCGGTTCCGGTCGCAACCGTCGCGGACGTGCCTGCACCCGTGAACCGATCGACCTGTCGGGGAATCTCAGCGGCGCCGGGATGACGATCACGATTCCAGACATCTCCTACTCGTGCCCCGTGTACGCGGGCGGGCAGAAGATGCTCGACTTCGGGGCAGTCACCCAGATCACCGATGAAGCAATTCGGCAAGTGCTCGCTGACCATCCCGGTGGCCCCGGTGTGTTGTGGATTGCCGGGCACCGTACCTCTCATGGCGGCGCGTTTGCAGAGGTACCGATCTCGCCGAGGGCGCGATCGTCACCATCACCCGACGAGACGTTCACGGCGTCGTATCGAGTCGTCGGGCGCTTCTACGTCGTATCAGAAACGACAGGGTGATCGATGCTGCAGGCAACGCCACAGGTGCTGCGACGCTCGACTCGATCATCCGCTCCGACCATGGCGGCAAACGGTGCCGCTCGACTGCTGCTGCAGACGTGCGACGGTGCGAACAACCGTTGGAAGATCTACGCCGACCTCGTCAGCGGCTGACAGCCGTTTAGGCCTTGAAGCGCTCGACAGTGGTCACGTGGCAGGTGAGGTCGTCGTCGACGACATCGGACGACACCGCCTCGACGCGAGCCGTTTCTCCCGGCTCGACATTGTCGATTCCGTGCTGCGATGGTCGACAGTGCATCTTCTCGCTGAGTCAAACCTGACGCGATGCTGTCTCGGCTGGATCGGCGACCAGAGCATGCTGACGCAGGGACATTGCGTCAGTTGGGCGATTGCTGATCGACTGGACGACATCCGATTCCTGAATGCTGTCGAGCGCGACGACATGCGCGCTGACCTCGTCGCAATCGTGTCCATCGCCTCGGCTGAGGTGCCCTCCGACCTGGAATGGGCGCGCAACGCCCTCGAGATCTGCCTGGGTGGCGACGTGGCCTCGCGACCGGGCCACTACTCCTGGTCGGCCGCCGCGTAACCTGCGAGCTGCAGTTCCCTTGGCGGGTCGGATGCCTCTGGTGGCCATCCGTGACAGCCGCGAGAATGGTGGAGTCGAGAGGACACATAGTGAACCGTCACCTCTTTGCGGATCGCCGAACCGCCGGGCTGCGCCTGGGGATGGAAGTGGCCAAATCCGAGTTCGCCGATCCGGTCGTGCTGGGGCTGCCGCGTGGGGGAGTTCCTGTCGCCGCTGCCGTCGCTCGTGCGCTCGGGGCGCCTCTCGATGTGATTGTCGTCCGCAAGCTCGGTGTGCCCAATCAACCCGAACTGGCGATGGGAGCCGTCGGCGAGGACGGCGCGC
Source organism: Ilumatobacteraceae bacterium (assembly GCA_031430695.1). Lineage (GTDB taxonomy): Bacteria > Actinomycetota > Acidimicrobiia > Acidimicrobiales > Ilumatobacteraceae > JAENVT01. The sequence goes on along the minus strand of JANPBZ010000171.1, from coordinate 25,510 downwards.
TCGTGTTGAATCATGGTGTCATTCGCTACGCACATGTCGGTGAGCATGAACTCCGCGCGGTCGAGGCCCGTGAGCGCGGCGAACTCGAGCGACGGGTTGAGACCCTCCGGAGGGTTCGACCGCGTGAGCCGTTGGCTGGTCGCGCCGCAGTGATCGTTGACGACGGCATCGCCACTGGAGCGACGATCCGCGCCGCGATTCAGGTGGCCAGGGTATGCGGCGCCACCACCGTTGCCGTCGCCATTCCCGTGGCTCCCCCCGACGTGGTCGCCGAGCTGCGAGCCGACGCGGACACGGTGATCTGCCTGGAGCAGCCCGACCCGTTCTGGTCGGTCGGCACCTGGTATCGAACGTTCGACGCTGTCAGCTCCGCAGAGGTCGTCGACATCCTCCGCACCTACCCGGCAGCGGACCGATGATTTGGGATGCTCAGCCGCTCATGGCCTTCAGCGGGTGAGCATCGTCGACCGACAAGATGCCCGCACGTACCGCGGTGACCACGGCGTCGAGTCGGCTGTGCACGCCGAGATGCTTCATCGCCCGCCGAAGGTGATTGCGAACGGTGTGCGTCGACAGATCGAGACGGGCGGCGATCTCGACGACCGTGCTGCCGTCAGCGAGGAGCTGCAGCACCTCACGCTCCCGTTCCGACACCGCCTGACAGCCCCCCGACCTCAGTCGGCGGTCGTGCAGCAGGCGGGCCAGCGCGACCGGTGAGAAGTGGGCCCGGCCGGCCACGGCCGAATGGATCGCGGCGATCAACTCCTCGACGTCGGCGGACTTGTTGATGTATCCGTCGCAGCCGGCGTCGACTGCCACCGCAAGCGCGTCGTCGCCCGTTGATCCCCCGACTACCAGGATCTTCGTGCTCGGTGCACTGGCGCGGATTGCCGAGATCGCGGCCATCCCGCCTCCTTCGGAGGAATCGACGTCGATCACGACGACATCCGGGAATCCGGCTCGACATTGCTCCACGGCCACAGCGATCGTTGAGGCCGTACCGACGACCTTGATCGTGAGGTCGGCGCCGAGCAGCAGCGCCAGTCCCTTGGCGACCATGATGTGTCCGTCGACGACGAGTACATCGATCAGATCGGGAGTTTCCATTTCGGGTCACCTGTTTCGTTTGATTCTCGTGGTCCTAGATCAGCCGAGCGCAGCTCCAGTCCGATCGGCTCATGCTCAACAATGAGGCGTGCGGCGTCGAATTTCTAGGGCCCTCCGGCCCTCGTCGACACGGGCCAATTGGCGACATCGGGACGTCGGACCCTGGTCTGACAGCCCGTTCGGGGCGACCATCGTTGACGTGTCGGAGTCCATCCGGGTCACCTCGGCCGGCCTTTCCCTCGACGAGGCCGCGGCACGGCGTGCCCGCGACGGGCCCAATCGACTTCCCGCACCGAAGCTTCCATCCGGCGCGCGTCGATTTGCCAAGCAGTTGGTGCATTTCTTCGCGCTGATGCTGTGGGTCGCCGGAGGTCTGTCGCTCCTCGCCCAGCTTCCGGAACTCGGTGTGGCGATCTTCGTGGTCATCGTGGTCAACGCGGCATTCGCGTTCGGCCAGGAGAGCAAGGCCAATCGGGCTTCCGAACGATTGAGCGCCCTGCTGCCACGCCGAGTGACGGTCAGACGCGGGCCTGCCGATCGAGATCGACGACTTGTTGCTCCTGGTCGCCGGCGATCGCATCCCTGCCGATGCGCAGATTCTGCACGCCGAACGGCTGCTCATCGATACCTCGACCCTGACCGGCGAGAGCGAGCCGACGACGTTCGAGGTGGGAGAGCAGTTGCACGCTGGCACGTTCGTCGTCGAAGGAGAGGGCGACGCCGTCGTCACCGCGATTGGATCGTCGACACGCCTCGCAGACATCGCCCGGCTGACGACCTTGACACCCCATCCGGCCAGTCCGTTGACTGTGGAACTGAGTCGGGTGGTGCGCACCATCGCGATGTGCTGTTCGTGCCGCCGATCGCCAGACAACTCGGCCACGCCAACCCGCCGCTCGCAGGCGTCAGATCAATGGTGACTGAGGTCCCTGGCTACCTCTGACGTTGAAGTGCATCATGGGATCGTGGATCAGCCTCTCTCCCAAACAACGCCGACGCTTGACGCGTTGGTTCCCGCGTCGATGGCCCGCAAGGCCGAGGAGATGGGTGTCGCCAAGACCGAGATGGAGGCGAGCCGCCTGTTCGTGCTGGCGATCTTGGCCGGAGCATTCATCTCACTGGGCGCACTGTTCTCCACGGTGGTGACAGCGGGCGCAGGTTCGTCGCCGGGAGTCTCGCGACTGGTCGGTGGTGTGGTCTTCTCGCTCGGTCTGGTGCTCGTCGTCGTCGGGGGCGCAGAACTGTTCACCGGGAACACATTGGTGATCATGGCGTTCGCCAGTAGGCGGGTGCGGCTCGTGCGCCTGTTGCGCAACTGGGGCATCGTGTACGTCGGCAACGCGGTGGGGGCGGTGGCCACGGCGATGCTCGTCGTGCTGTCTCGCCGACTCGAGGCGGGTGACGGTTCGATTGGTTTGCGAGCACTCGACATCGCCACGGTGAAAGCGGATCTGGCAATTCCCGATGCGTTCTTCTCGGGGATCTTGGCCAACTCGTTGGTGTGCCTCGCTGTGTGGCTGTCGATGTCGGCTCGGTCGGTGACCGACAAGGTGATCGCGGTCGTGCCGCCGGTGGCCGCGTTCGTCGCCGCGGGATTCGAGCACAGCATCGCCAACATGTACTTCGTTCCTGTGGCGTTGTTCCACCGGTTGCTCGCCAAAGCCGCGTTCTGGGAGACCACAGCCGCGAGTGCCGACTCGTACCGGTCGATCACGTGGCCTCGATTCGTGACTCGAAATCTGCTGCCCGTCACCTTGGGCAACATCGTCGGCGGGGCACTGCTGGTCGGACTGACCTACTGGTTCGTGTACCTGCGCCCGGCGCGCTCGACAGGTTGACGTTGCCGTACGGTGTCCACCATCGTTGACCTGGACGTTCGTTCTGATCTCGCTGCTGCCCATCGACAGGCCTGGGATGCGCTCGCGCTTCCGGGGACGTGGTGGACCGGGAGCCAACGGGTGGAACTGGCAGCCACGGCCGTTGCGGCGCTCACCGACGACAACCCGCTCCCACCCTGGGGGCTCAACGACATGTCGTCGACGATCGCGAGGATGGGTGCCGCCGATATGGCGTCGCGACGTTGAACTGACAGCTGCTCGCCGCCAACGTCGAATGAGTTCGGCAGCAAGGTGAGATGAATGGGGGTGAATTCTCCACTAGATCGAGTGGTCTCCAGTTGAGCGGCGACACGATAGCGACGAGGCGGCTTTCGGTTGCCAACGCGCTCGATATCGGGAAATTCGCTACCTCGCTGTTGTCCGAGTGTTTGCGGCTCATCGGAGTGTCTCCGGCCCACCCGGGGTGCATGGAAACACTCCGACGGAGGCCAGGCCGCCCCGATCTGCCTCTCGGCGCTGGGTACCGATGAACTGGGCAGCCCCATTTCGTTACGTCGCCTTCTGGGGCTGCCCGGTTCGACCGAAGCTGTTCATTGACGGATGACACACTTGACGTTCTGAGCGTGGGGACACAAGAGTGTTCTCGCTCACCGCGAGGCTCTCCTGTCGACGCGACAGGTCCGCCTGTCGACCCAGAAAATCGCTATGCATGACCGGGAGAGTAAGGACCACTCGATCGCAACATGGAGGGTGGGGATTGAGCTGAATCGAGTGAAAGCGTCAGACCGCTGGGTCAAATGGCCCCGGTGAGGCACCTCGACGGAACTCATGATGAGGTGGGATCAACTGGATCGACACGCCCGCCGAACACGAGAGGAGGCCAGCCCGGAACAAGGATTTCGAGACCGTACGAGGGCCAGATGAATTCGAGGCTGATCGACCCGATCCGGAGGAATCCGCGACGTGGCAACATGTGGAGGCGCGGCCCGACGCAGAAATCGATGATCTTGATTGGGCCGACCAGCACTCAATCGTCGGGGATCCCACGTTGGAAGATGACGCCTCGGAGAGCGATGTAGATCCGCGCTGACCAGGGTGTCTGACTTTTTACCCTTGGCGAGCCGCAAACCATGGCTTGTCGTTGATTGACGATGAGTGATCTTCGCATCGCTGAAGGGTCCGCTGCGACCAGCACGCCCAGCGGGCCGTCGCCGAAATCGATAGCACGTCAGTGGGGTCCGGTCGCCGTCGGTGGTGTCGTGTGGTGACTGCTGTATCACTACAACCTGTCCTTCTGGAACAGGGTGGTGTACGACAATGTCGGCTTCGAGTCCGGAAGTCGGTTGGGTGGTTCCGTTCATTTCTTCTTCTACGACATCACCAAGATCGCACTTCCCGGGTGATCTTCGTCGTGACGATCTTGCGCAGCTTCGTGTCGTTGGAACGCACCAGGGCGGCTCCGCCGCAGGGCTCGGGGTGGTCATTCTGCTCCTGCTCGGCGGTACCGGTGTTCATCGGTTTCGTCGCCGCCGGGCGTCGCCAACACCACCGGCAATCGACAGCACCAGCCAAACGACGGCACCACCGACCAGCAATCCGATGCTCAGCTTGACCATCGGATGCAGCCGGCGATGCGGTTGCGCTCGATCCGGGTCGTCGTCTTCCATCAGCACCATTTGGATCGTGCTCATACTAGGTCGTTCATCAACTCCACTATACCCATGGGGGTATTACTCCGTGATTTTCGGTCTAGGCGCCTCGTTCGTCCTCTCTCTACCGCTTCGGGCGCCTTCCGCCTCGCGCGGCGTGTGAGCCGTCCGCTCTCCGAGCGCGTACTGCAGCGGCTAAGCCAGAGTTAAGTCGGCGGGTGCACCGTCCGTTCTCCAGCTCGCTCGCCAGGCGTAGGATCCGGCACGGAAGGTGATTCGATGGGCATTGAGTACCGACTGCTCGGGCGACTCGAGGTGCTCAGCGACGGCGTCGCGGTCGATCTCGGCAGCCAGCGTCAGCGGGCGCTGCTGGCCCTGTTGCTAGCCAACGCCGGAACGGTGCTGTCGACCGATCGGATCCTTGACGAGCTGTGGGGAGATGCCGGTGCAACCGACAAGCACAACTCGTTGTGGGTCTACGTGTCCGGGCTGCGTGGCGCCTTGGAGCCCGAGCGCCCAAAGCGCTCAGAGGGCACGGTGTTGCTGACGAGGAGCCCCGGTTACGTCGCCTCAGTCGACCCGGCGGAGATCGACATCGGACGGTTCGAGAGCTGCGTCGCCGAGGCACGGCTCATCACCGGGACCGATCCCGCGTCGGCCGCGGCGACTCTTCGCGACGGGCTAGCACTGTGGCGGGGTCATGCCTTCGAGGAGTTCGTGTATGAAGGGTGGGCCCAGGCCGACATCTCCCGTCTCGAGGAGCTGCGCTTGGAGGCGACCGAGATGCGAGTCGAGGCCGACATGCGGCTGGGGTTGTCGGGCGAGGTCGTTTCGGAGCTGAAGGGCTTGGTTCGTCAACATCCGTTGCGCGAGGCGTTCGTGGGCTCGCTGATGCTGGCCCTCTATCGATGCGGCCGAACCGCCGAGGCTCTTCGCGCCTTCGCCGCGTTCCGAGAGCGGCTGGTCGCCGAGATCGGAGTCGATCCGTCGCGTTCGATCCAAGAGTTGGAACAGCAGATCCTCACTGATGACGAGGTGTTACGGCTCGCCCATGACACTGCTGCGCCCGCCAACCGGCCACAGACCGGGCTGACGGTGCGGGGCTACGAGCTGCGCGACGAGCTCGGCCGCGGCGCGTTCGGCGCTGTCTATCGCGCCTATCAACCGAGTGTGGGGCGCGAGGTGGCGATCAAGGTGATTGCGCCCGAGCTTGCCGACGACCCGAGGTTCATCCGCCGGTTCGAGGCCGAGGCCCAGATCGTTGCCGGGCTCGAACACCCCCACATTGTTCCCCTGTACGACTACTGGCGCGAGCCACGCGCCGCGTATCTCGTGATGCGCCTGATCGGCAACGACAGCCTGGCCGACACGCTCGCCGATGGCGCGTTGCCTCCCGCTCGGGCCGCGACCGTGTTCGCCCAGCTGGCCAGCGCGTTGCAATCTGCCCACCGCAGCGGCGTCGTCCACCGCGACGTGAAACCGGAGAACATCCTGATCGATCGCGACGGCAACGCGTACCTCACCGACTTCGGCATGGCGCTCGCGTCCGACGGCGGAAGCGGCATCGCCGCCTCAAACTCGGCGACCGGCGCATCGCTCAACGCGCCGTACGCATCGCCTGAGCAGCTTGGTGGACATCCGATGTCGCCCGCCTCGGACATCTACAGCTTGGCGGTCGTCGCCGCGAGGGCGCTCACCGGGCTGACCGGTGACTACGAGGCCGTCCGCGGGGCTCTTCCCGCCACGGTGCGCACGGTGCTCGACCGCGCCACCGACAGAGACCCTCTCCGCCGGTACTCGAGCGCAGCGGTCTTCGGTCAGGCCTTGACCGAAGCGCTCGGCGTCGCTCCCACGGCGTTGCTCGACGATGCAGCGATCGAGAACCCATACAAGGGGCTGCGGGCGTTCGCGGCAGGTGACGCAGCCGACTTCTTCGGACGTGAGCGACTGGTCCAGCGGCTCGTCGCCCGGCTCGGAGAGCCCGGAACCCGTGGACGCTTCATAGCCGTCGTAGGGCCGAGCGGCAGCGGCAAGTCGAGTGTCGTCCGGGCCGGCCTCGTGCCGGCGTTGGCGGCCGGCGCGTTGCCGATGTCGCAGGATTGGTTCCGAGTCGAGATGACACCGGCGCCACACCCGTTCGAGGAGCTCGAGGCAGCTCTCAGTCGAGTGGCGATCGAAGCTCCGCCCTCGATGCTCGACATCGTCCTCTCGCCCGGTGGTGTCCGGCGGGCCGTCGAGCGGGTTCTCCCCGACGGACGCGACCAACTGCTCCTGGTGATCGACCAGTTCGAGGAGCTGTTCACGCAGGTCGACGACGAAACGGCGAGTCGCTTCATCGACGAGCTCGTCGAGCTCATCACCGCGCCTCGCAGCAGGACCCGGGTCGTCGTGACGTTGCGGGCCGACTTCTACGACCGCCCCTTGCGCCATCGCGGCCTCGGCGAACTGCTCCGCGACGGCACCGAGGTGATCACGCCGATGTCGATCGAAGAGCTCGAGGCGGCCATCACCGGCCCGGCCGCGAAGGCCGGCGTCAACGTCGACTCCCTCGTGGTCGCCGAGATGGTGGGCGAGATCGTCGACCGCCCAGGGGCGCTGCCGCTGATGCAGTACGCGCTGACGGAACTGTTCGACGCGCGGGTCGACCGAACGATCACGATTGGCGCCTACCGTGCCGGCGGCGGCGTCTCGCGCACGTTGGCGAAGCGGGCCGACTCGCTGCTCAGCTCTCTCGGTCCTGACGCGGCCGAAACGGTCCGGCACGTCTTCCTCCGCCTCGTCAGCCTCGACGACGACAGCACGAGCGTCCCGACCCGACGGCGCACGCTGGTCGCCGAGGTGGAAGAGCTCGACCAGCGCGGACGGGTGCAGCGGGTGCTCGACACCTTCGGGCGGCACCGTCTGTTGAGCTTCGATCGCGACCCGGTGACGCGTGGCCCGACGGTCGAGATCTCCCATGAGGCCCTCCTCACAGAATGGGCCAAACTGCGCGAGTGGATCGAGGCCGCACGCGACGATCTCCGCACCCACCGCCACCTTGCCGTCGAGATGAACGCCTGGTTGGCTTCCGGCAGATCGGGCGACTTCCTCTTGCAGGGTGGGCGGCTCGACTCGATCGCAGCGTGGTCCCAGACGACCACGATGGGCCTCCGGCCGCCCGAGCACGAGTTCCTCGATGCCAGCCTCGCGGCGCGGACCGAGGAACAGCAGGTCCGCCAAGGCGAGCAGCGGCGAACGACCGATGCCGAACGTCGAGCGCGTCGGCGCGGCCGGCAACTGTGGATCGCAGCATTGACCGCAGCGTTGGTGGCTGCCCTCGCAACGTTGGCCTGGGTGCAGCGCCAGGACGCCCGCGACACCCAGGCCGAGCAAGCGAGCACCCAGGAGGCGCAGCGCCTCGCCGGCCTCTCCGGCTCGGCGCTCTCCAGCGACCCCGAGCTCTCACTTCTGTTGGCCATGGTCGCGGTCCGGTCGACCGCGACGCTCGGCTACGCAATGCCCGAGGCCGTGGATGCCGTCCATTGGGCGTTGCAGGGGATGGGCGTGCAATACGACGTCGCGCCCGCCACGCTCACCGCTACCCGGTTCGGGCCCGCCGGAGTTCACGGAGTCTGGGTACTGCCGGTCGAGGACCTGATGACCCTCGCCCAGGCGAGCACTGTCCGAACGTTCTCAACCGACGAGTGCAAGCGCTATTTCAGTGACAAGGGCTGCCCTGTCGAAGTGTCGGTCGCCGGGCTCCAGTACCTCGGAGGGATGGACGCGTACACCAAGGCGGTCGCGCTCGATCAAGCCGAAGTCGTCGTGACAAGCGGGTTCGGCTCGGACGAGTTGGCACGCGATCTCGAAGCGCTCGGCCAGCAGTACGGTGTCCGAATCGTGGCCCGGCGAACCTCCGACATGGTCAGCCAGGGATTGACCGACGACATCTTGGTGATCGGTCCGAGTGAACTGCCCAACTTGTCCGCCGTCCACCGACTGGTCGATCTCCGCCCGTTCGTTGACGAGGCGGCCCTGCTCGACGATTACGGCCCCCATCTCGTGTCGCTTTCTCGAATCGGCGACAACGGCGAGTGGCCGAGCGAGACCGGTGCGATCCACGGCGTGGTTGTCAACCTGGGGTCCAAGTCGCTGATATGGACCAACGAGCCGGAGTTCACCGATCTCGGCTACGAGACGCCGTCTGACTGGCCATCGTTCATCAGTCTCGCCAACGAGATGGTGGCCGACGGCCAGACCCCGCTCTGCCTCGGGATCGAAAGCGGCTTCGCCGATGGTTGGCCGGTGACCGACTGGGTCGAAACGGTCGTGCTGCGCACGGCGGGCGCCGATTTCTATGACCAGTGGATCAACCACCAGGTGCCGTTCGACGATCCGCTGGTCGTGGATGCCATTCGCACTGTCGGCGAGATGGTGCACACGCCAGGGTTCCTCGACACGACTCCCGCCCAGGCCGCAGACCGACTGTTCACTTTCGCTCTCAACGACTTTGCCGAGAAGTCACGGTGCCTGATGACTCCGTTCCCCAGCTTCATGCCTACCAATATCGGGCACACGCTCGACAAGCCTGTGGGGGTCTTCGCGTTCCCGGCGTTCGGTCTCGGCCATGACGATGCTGTCGTGGGGGCCGGGTCGTTAGCAGTCGCTATCACGGACCGTCCGGAGGTCCGCACCGTGATGGCCGCGCTCGCATCAGCGGACTTCGGCGCCGCAGCGGCCCAGCTCGACTGGCCCGAGGGGTTGCCGGCCAATGCACGATTCGACACCACCAAGATGGCCAACCCGGTGATGGGTGAGATCGTCGGAGAATTACAGGCTGCGATCCAATCCGATGACTTCCGATTCGACGCATCCGACGCAATGCCCCCCGAGATCGGGGCCGGCGCCTTCTGGGCAGGGATGGTGCGGCTGTTCCGGGAGGGCTCAGCCGAGAACCTCGATCAGCTGTCGCTCGACATCGCTCGCGAGATCGAAGCTGCCTGGCTCGAACTCGAACGCTCCGGCTGACCATTCAGCAGCGGCTGACTAGCCCGAAGTTCGCTGCACGATAGCGCCATCGTCGCAGCACAGCTGTCGCTCGACATCGCCCACGGGATCGAAGCTGCCTGGCTCGAACTCGAACGCTCCGGCTGACCATTCAGCAGCGGGTTGACAGGCTCTTCTGATAAGTCGCCCTTAAGGCGCACGAAGGCCGAATGAAGGCCCTCGCCGTCGCCCCTAAGTCTCGCTCTTGACAGTGCGGTGCATGGCATCCCGATTCGTTTCCGTCGCAACCCTGTTCACACTGCTCGTCGGCGACGGCCTCGCAGGGAACGTCCCAGCCGAGGCCGCCAGTACAGCTGGCACTCACATTCGTTCGGTCGTCGATGTGCCGTCCCCAGGGTTCTGGGACAGTGAAGACGGCGTCCGCCGAGGGGGTCAGGCCGCGAGGATTGAGCTCGACGACGCTGAGCTCTACGACGGAATGTCCACCTGGTACCGGCTGGCCTACCTCGACGGCGGTACCCGCCTGCAAGTTTTCGAGCACTCGCCTGTCGCCACCGTCGGCCCGGAGTCGGACATGATGCGGATCGAGACCATCGCCTGGCGGCTGGCCAACGAAGTGGTCGAACCGGAGAACCGTTCAACCGCATCGGACCACTTGCCACTCTGGGCGCACGTCCGGACCGGCAACGCCGACGGACCCTCGGCCGGATTGATGATGGCCCTCGCCTACATCGATCTGCTCACACCAGGAGCGCTGGTCGGCGACCTGCGGGTGGCCGGCACCGGTGGAATCCGTCCTGACGGGCTCGCCTTCCCAGTGAAAGGGATCGACGTCAAAATTGCGACCGCGATGCTGACTCGACCCGACGTGATCTTCGTGACCAAACCACCGACATCGGTCGAGAACGTCACCATCGTCGAATCTCAAAAGGAGCGCATCCCAACAGATGGCTACACCGTGGGGGAATGGCTCAACGTCGCTGGATACGAGCAAGCAGGCCGAGTCGCGGCCGGCCATCCAGGAACAGCTCGCGTCGTCCTCGTTCACGACCTACGCCAGGCCCTGGCGTGGCTGTGCGGACGCACCGACGGGGCGAGCGTGTGCGCACTTGCACTCAGGTCGGAGGGCATGCCCATCGGCACGCAGTAGCCCACGCCCACGAACCGACATGCCTCCTCGGCGCGGAAACCCGCGATACGGCTCAATGTGTGCCCCTGGGTTTCGAACCTAGAACCTGCGGATCAAGAGTCGGTTCAGAATCGTCCCAGACAGTCCCTCAGTGTCCTGCACCGTCCGGCAGTAGATGGGATGACAGATGGGATGACCGCAGGCCTCGGCGGGCGACATCGGGGGAGAGTGGCCGCTCCGCACGTTCTGGGACCCCTGAACGACCGCATACGTGCCGTTGAGATCGGGCTCGAACGAGGTCGAGCGAGGTGACTATGGGTGTGCCTGAGCGGTGCCGAGAGCGTGCGACTTCGCCGGATATGGCTCGTCAGCCGGAACGAAGTGAAGTGCCCGAGGCGAAGCGATCAACTCCCGGGCGCGCGATATGAAACTGTCTTCGATGCAGCGGCGTCGATGTCTTCCACGGTCATCAGCGGGGTCAACTTGAGCTTGACGGCACCAGTCGAGTTGATCATCAACGACACAGCCGTCGCGCTCGCGTCGTCGGGGAAGTCGGCGATCCCCACGACATCATCAGCACCAAACGCGTAGTAGAAGCAATCCACCGAACCGCCAACCGACTCGAACGCGGCTGTCGCGGCAGCCAGCCGCTTCGAGCCGCCCTCTTGCATGAGCCCCTTGACACCGTCGGCGGTGTAGCTCGCCGTCACCAGAAATTTGGACATGGTTGGACACCTCGCATTTTTAGGCGGCCAGCGTGACCGCTCAAGGACCATAACCGGCGAGACATCGGTACAGCGTGTCGACGGCGGGGCTCGCATAGTCGGTGGGCGGCTCAACCCTCCGCACAGCTTTCCAGTCCTGTATCTCTGCCTCACCCGACCGTGTGTCGTGGCGTAGTTGACACGCCGAGCACGTCACCAAAGCCTGCGCGTTGAGGATTGGGCTTAGAAGAGGCGGATGCTTTGTGTTTTGGCTTGGGTTGCGGCGAGGTTGCCGGCGATATCGGTGAGGGTGGTGGCGGCGACGTATGAGTAGGTCACGTTCGTTGCTTGTTGTCCGAGTGCTGCACATCCGGTTCCGGTGCAGGTTGCTGCGATCGTGACGGTGATCGTGCGGTTGGCGTTGCTGAGTGCGACGGTGGAACTGGCGTACGCGGCGGCCGTGTTGTCGACGGTGATGTAGTTGTTGGAGCCCAGGGTGCGTGCTCCGTTGCTGACACCGACCATTGTCAACGTGTCGTTGCCGGTGCCGACGGGATCGGTGAGGGTGACGGTTGTCGAGCTTGGTGCAGATGCCGGGGCGAGGGGTTCGCTGAAGGTGATGACGATGGTGTCTCCCGGTTCGGCTTTGCCGTCGAGGGTGCCGTTGGTGTCGGTGATCGTCGCCGCGGCCGGTTTGGCCTTGTCGAGTGGCGTTGTTGCCGCGAACGTGCCCAGGTTGCCGATGGCGTCTCGGGCACCGAGGGCGTTGGCGGCCATCGCCACCGTCATCGTGCCAACGAGGGTGTCGGCGATGCCGGCTCCCTCGGTGAGGGTCAAGGTCAGGGTCGCGGACGACAGGGCGACGGTCGACAGAGTCCCGCCGGACGGCACGTTGGTGAGTGTCCACGGTGTGGTTGCGGCAGTGTAGGTCTGCAGTGTTTCACTGAACAGTGCGGTTACGCGGTCGACCTTGCCGTTGCCGTTGTTGTCGAGCAGGCTGAGGGTGACGAGGGCCGGAGCAGCACGATCTGTCGGCGCGGTCGAGGTGTAGCTCGACAAGTTGCCGGCCGAGTCGCGTATACCTAGGGCGTTGCTGGTCAGGGTGATTTTGAACGAGCCCACCGCGGTGGTCGCTGCGCTGGCGCCCTGGTTAAGCGCCAGGCTCGCCTGGTTCGCCGAAACGGTGACGGTGTTGAGCGTCGCGGCAGATGGAGCCGAAGCGAGCGAGAAGACGGTGATCGGAGCGGTGAACGTGGCCAGAGTTTCGCTGAACTTGACGAGCACGCGGTCGATCTTGCCGTCGGTATTGTCGTCGAACATCTCCTGGGACTGCATTATCGGCTTTGCCCCATCGGCGGGTGCCGCGGTGAAGGTTGCCAGGTTCCCGGATGCGTCGCGGATACCGGCTGCATTGGCAGCGAGGGCGACGCTGAACGACCCGGGGGACGTGTCGACAGCGCCGCCTCCTTCGGTGATCGCCAGTGTCACCGCTGGTGAGACCACCGTCACCGAGGCCAGTGAGCCCCCGCTGGGTACGTTGGAGAGCGTCCAGATCGTCGTCGGCGCGGTATAGGCGGCGAGGGCCTCGCTGAACGACATCGTCACCTGGTCGATCTTGGCATTCGCGTTGGCGTCCTTCATCGTCAATGCCAGAACCGCCGGTGGAGCGACGTCGGTCGGTGCGGTCGCGGCAAATGACGTGGTGTGGTCGTTGACGTCGCGGATCCCGGCGGAGTTCGCTGTCAGAGCGACGGTGAACGAACCGACGGCGGTATTGGCGGCGCCTGGTCCTTCGGCGATGGTCAGCGTCGCCGTGTTCCCGGCGACGGTCACGGATGACAACGACCCGCCTGACGGTACGTTGGCCAGAGTCCATGGTGCGATCCCGGCGCTGTATGCCCTCAGGGCGTCGTCGAACACGACGGTCACTTGATCGATTTTGCCGTTGCCGTTGATGTCGCGCATCTGCATCGACTGCAGCACTGGGGGGATGACGATGTCGATCGCTGCCGCGGCGAACGACCCACCGGAACCGACCACGAACACGCTGTGCGACGCATCGGACGTGCCGGCAGGCACCGTCACACTGACGGCCATCGAAGTGCTGCTCGTCACCGTCGACGGCGAACCGGACAGCACCGGCCCGGTGGTCGAATCGAGGTGATACGTCAAGGTCTCAGCCAGCAAGTAGCTGCCGATCGTGCCCGTCACAGTTGCCGGCAATACGGTGATCGGCGCCGTCGAGTCGAGCACGAACGACGAAGTCGACACCGTGATCGCCGCGCTCTGAGCGCTTTCGGTGCCGGTCCACGAACCCATTCGGGCCTGCACCGAGTACTTCCATGTCCCGACCGGCACGTTGTGTTCGACGCAGCTCGTGGCCGTCACCGTGACACACGCATCGAGAATTGTTTGGGCGACACTCGAGGTGTTGTAACGCCGCACCGTGTAGGCGCCTGCCGGGGTTCCGCCCGACAGCGTCGTCATCGCCCACGACACCGTCACCTCACGACCGCTGGCCACCGCAACCGGAGAGCCCGCTTCCGGGATCGACTGCAACGTCGCACGCCCAAAGCCAGTCCCGCCAGCCGAGAACGCCGCTGACGCAACCCGCATCGGTAACGCGACAAAGGCGACGGATGCCAACAGTGTGGCAACCGCCGCCCGACCCACGAGGGGTCGTGTCAGGACTGAGAACCCGACAGCGTCAGACTGATCGTGAATGTTGCCCCCTGGCATCCGTCCGGCGCGCCCGCTGCCATCGTCACGACGTCGACGATCGACTGTGTGCCCGATGTCGAGCCTCCGGCGGCCGCCAAGGTCAAACCGGTGGCATTGGCCACGGTCACATTCGACGACGGGCAACCCGCCGGGTTGCTCGACACGATCGCCCCAGCGGTCATCGACGTGAACGTCACCGGATACGGGTTCGGGTTCGTGATCGTAAAGAACACATCACCAGCAGTGAAGCCGGGGTAGAGATCTGCAGCACCCGTTGCCGCGGTGACCGTCAATGCCTGCGCCGACAACGCCTTGGCCTGTCCAGGACCGCTGCCGTTGGCCGACCACAACGCGGCGGCAATCCCGCCACCGGTCAACATGACTCCTACAGCGACAATGGCAGCGACCTTCCGTCTCCGACTCATTACTTTCCTTCCCGCCTCTCGGCTGCCGCGACGCCCACTGGACGAAATCGACACCTTTGAATCGGCCGCACAGTGACCAACTTGAGAGGAACTTGCAGAAGTGGGCCGAACAACCCATCCCAGGGATAAAGAGGAACTCGACGTCCTCCGGGGTGAAGTAGTACCCGCCAGCGATTGATGGTCGGCTTTTCTGTCGCCAGATGTCAAGGGGCTGTAAGGTCTGTCGAGCCCGGGGAGGTCCGTGTGGCGATTGACTTTCATGTACTGGGCCCGGTCGAGGTCCGTCGCGATGGGGAGGTCTTGAAGCTCGGTGGCGCGCAGCAGCGACGCATGCTGGGCGCGTTGCTGATCGAGCCGGGTCGGGTGCTTCCGATTGCGCGGTTGGTGGAGGTTGTGTGGCCTGACGGTCTCGCGCCGGATGGTGCTCGTCGGAGTTTGATGAGTTATGTCTCTCGACTTCGAGCAGTCCTTGGCGACGACCGCATTTTCAACTCTGGTGCGGGTTATTTCGTTCGGTTGGGGTCGGCGAGCCTTGATTCGGAGTTGTTCGAGGAGCGGTTGGCGCAGGCGAGAAGCGCTGCGCCGACGCTGCGGATCAGTTTGCTCGATGGTGCTTTGGCGTTGTGGAGCGGGCAGGCGTTCGGGGAGTTCGCGGATGAATGGTGGGCTCGCCCGGCTTCGTTGCGGCTGGAGGAGTTGCGGCTGGTGGCCGCCGAGGAGCGTTTCGAGGCTCTCCTGGCTGTTGGGGAGCACGAGCGGTCGGTGTCGGATCTGGAGGCGTTCGTTTCGCAGCATCCGTTGCGGGAACGCGCTGTTGGCCAGTTGATGCGGGCGTTGCGGTCGAGTGGACGTCAGACCGAGGCGCTGCGTGTGTTCGCCTCGCATCGCAAGTATCTGGCCGATGAGATCGGGTTGGCGCCGTCTGATGCACTGCTCGCGTTGGAACGCTCGATTCTGAATGGTGATGACCCATTGCTCGCACCCGACGGTCCGCTGGTACGCGGTTACGTCCTGGGGGAAGTGCTCGGTGAGGGATCCTCAGGGACAATCCATCGTGCCCGACAACCGGGTGTGGGCCGGGAAGTGGCGATCAAGGTAATCCGCGCTGATCTTGCGAACAATGCCCGTTTCGTGGAGCGTTTCGAGGCCGAGGCGCAACTGATCGCTCAGCTTGAGCATCCCCATATCGTGCCGCTGTATGACTTCTGGCGCGAACCGGGCGGCGCGTACTTGGTGCTTCGGTTGTTGCGTGGCGGCAATGCGGAGCAGTCGCTACGATCGGAGGGTCCGTGGGCTGTGGAGCGAGCCACCCAACTGGTCGACGAGATTGGCAGTGCATTGTCTGCTGCGCACGCTGCTGGTGTGGTTCATCGTGACGTCAAACCGGCGAACGTGCTGTTCGATGAGCGGGGTCGGTCGTACCTTGCCGATTTCGGTATCGCCACCTCGCTCGACCAACCCGCACCCGCCCAGAACCAGCGGCTTCCCGAGGGATCGCCGAGTTCCATGGAATACACCAGTCCAGAGATGTTGGTAGGAGAAGCGTCGACGCCACAGTCAGATCTGTACAGCTTCGCGGCGATGCTCCGAGCATTGCTGGCCGGCGGGGTGACGGACTTGCCTGCCAAGTTGGAATCTCTGTTGTGCCGATCGACCGACGTTGTCGCGGCACGGCGCCCGAGGTCAGTCGCCGAGTTTGTCGAGGCATGGCACGAGGCGGTGAAAGGGGTACCGCACTCCAAGACAACGGTCCACCGAAACCCGTACAAGGGTCTTCGCCCGTTTGCCGAGGCCGATGCCAGAGACTTCTGTGGTCGCAACGCTTTGACTGATGAGTTGGTGGCTGTCGTCGAACAGTCGAAGTTCGTGATGGTGGTCGGTCCGTCGGGATCGGGAAAGAGCTCGTTGGTGCAAGCAGGACTGGTTCCACGGCTGCGCGCCACCGGTTCGCGTGTCGCCACGATGACACCGGGCGAGCATCCATCGGCGAACCTCCGCGGCGCCCTCCGGGCGGTAGCGGTGCGACCTCCCCCTGTCGATTCACCGATCGCGGAACTCACCGCTGTCGCCGGCGAAGCGTCGTCGCAACTGGCCCTCGTCGTCGATCAACTGGAGGAAGCGTGGACGCTCGCAGTCGACGACGACGAACGCGAACGGTTCTTGTTGATGCTTGCCTCTCCTCCTCCAGGCGTTCGCGTCGTCTCGACGCTGCGCGCCGATTTCTTCGATCGACCACTCAGTCATCCGCTACTCGGACCAGTCGTCGCCAAGAGCTCGTTCGGGGTCACACCGATGACCGTGGCCGAGCTGGCCGCAGCAGTGGCCGAACCCGCGGCCGCCGAGGGGGTGTCGTTCGAACCGGCACTGGAAGCCGAGATCGTCGCCGAGATGGCTATGCACCCGGCGAGCCTGCCCCTGCTGCAGTTCGCCCTCTCCGAGCTGTTCGAGCACCGGGTCGGCGACACCATCCCGGTTACCGCGGCACAGAGGATGGGTGGCATCCACGGTGCAATCGTCGCTCGCGCCGAAGCCTTGTTCGCCGACCTCAACCCCACCCAGCAGCAGAGCGCCCACCGATTGTTCACCCGTCTCGTCACACCCGGCGAGGGCGGCAACGATGTCCGTCGGCGGGCCCGTCGCAGCGAACTGACCGTTGACGCGGCAGAGGTGGCCGAACGATTCGCCGCCCACCGGCTGCTCACCGTGGACGTAGATCCGTCAAGCCGCGAGCCGACCGTGGAGGTCGCTCACGAAGCGCTCCTGCGCTCCTGGCCACGGCTACAGGGCTGGCTCGACGTCGACCGCGACTGGCTCGGGCAAGTGCATCAACTCTCGTCGGCGGCACGTTCATGGGATGCCAGCGGACGCGAGCCCAGCGAACTGCTACGCGGTCCCCGACTGGCTCTGCTCTCGGCCGCGGTTGATCAACGAATGGAGAGCCTCAGCGAGCTCGACGAGGACTTCCTCACGTCGAGCCGAGACGCCAGCGAGGAATCGATACGTCGTGACGCCATTCGCCGACGACGGTCACGACGCCTCCTCGAAGCCACCGCGATAGCGCTCGCACTCGCCCTTGTTGGCGGCTCGATCGCAGTCCGTCAACGCCGAGAAGCGCTCGACCAGCGGACCGCTGCCCAACTCCAGTCGTTGGCGGCACAGTCGGTGAATCTGCGCAACAGTCAACGCGACCTCGCCGCACTGCTCGCGGTCGAGGCCTACCGCCGCTCGCCCGACGCCCAGAGCAAGGGCGCGCTCTGGTCAGCGCTCACCCAAACCCCAGGGTTCTTGGGCTACCACCCGATCGAGGGAGCAAGTCGCTCGCTACGCGGCACCGTCCTCGGCGATGGACCCGACGCCGTCGTGCTCGGCGATGGCGTTCGACTGACCCGCATCGATATCCACACCGGTGCCGTCAAACGAACCTTCGAGCCCCTCCGCGACGACCTCCGCGGGTTCGACATGGTGCGTTCCAGCGCTGACGGCCATCTCGTGGCACAGTTCGGCAACATCGCCTCGACCGACCAACCCAGCGGGGTGACCGGAGTGATCGGCATCTACAACACCGACACCGGACAACTGGTCGTCCCCCCGATCGTCTTGCCCTGGCTGCCGAACGACGCAACCTTCAGTCCCGACGGAAAGCGGCTGGTCGTGATCGGAGGCCCACTCGGCGAGGCGCAGGTGTATTCCGTGCCAGAAGGCCTGCGATTGGCGACGCTGCCCGGAGGATCGCTTCAACGGGTGACGTCGGATACCTTCTCAACCGGGTCGGTCGCCTACGCCCCTGACGGGCGCCTGTTCATCGGCTCGGAGCTCGGAGACCTACGGGTCGTTGATCCCGAGACCTACAAGGTCGTCCAAAGCTTTCCCGAGCGGGCACGGCTGGCCAACCGATCACTCACCTTCAGCCCCGACGGGTCGCTGTTGCTCGCCATCGGCGGGGACGTCGACCACGTCAGCCGGATCGATCCGTCGACCGGGTCGATCGTTTGGGGTGGTGAATCCAGCCCCCGGTGCGGTTCCATCGTTGTCGTGCCCCGCAGCCGTCGCTTCCTTTGCGCACAGCATGGGGTCGCGGAATACGACGTCGACAATGGACAACCGACAGGCGTCCGTCTCACAGAGAACGGAACCAGCGACAGCGATCTCGCCATGATGGACCATGGAAACCAGTTCGTGGCGTTCGGCGGTCTTTCACCGAGCGTCGCTCACTGGCGCATCGACGGAGGCGGCCCGATCGACCGTCCGTTGACCAGCGCGAATCCCGGCGTCGCCGGATTCCTACCCGACGGCAAGCTCGTCCTCGGGAGTTTCTTCGATTCAGATTTGGTTGATGCCGCGTCGGGCACGACGATCGACAATCTTGATGGGATCGAGTGGGCTAAAGCCGCATCGACAGCCCCGGTGGTCTTCGGAGTCCGTAGCGTCTCTCGTGGAAGGTTTGGGGATTTCGTCGCCTATGACACCAGTCTCAAGCGAGACACGCTGACGCTGCGCCTGCCGGCCGGGCAGGTCGGGACGTATGCGGTGTCGCCGAACGACGCGTGGGCCGTGGTCGGATTGTTGAGTGACACCGGACTCGACGTGTGGCGAGTAGACATCGCGGGCGGGAAATTCAGCGATCCGGTCGTTCATTTCGTGCAGACGGTGGACAAGAACGGTGGGCTCGATCGCGACAGCTACACCGCTGGAATCACCAACGATGGAGAAAAGATCTTCGTCGGGGACATCGACGTTGTCCGGATCTACGACGCCACAACCGGCACCGAGACTGGAGAACCGCTGAAGAACAATTTCATCATCCTCGTCACCGACAAGTACCTCCTGACCACCGGAGCGGGCATCATCGTCAGGGACTTGGCGAACCTCGCCGTTGTCGCCACCTTGACGGGAGCGGGGAGCGTTCCGGTGCAGTATGCAGTCAGCGCGGACGGACGCATGCTGCAGGTCCTCGCCTTCAACACCGAGACCGACGCCTCAGTCGCATTGTATGACCTCAACACGTTTGCCAGGATCGGCGAGCCGATGCACCTGGACGGGCCTGCAGTGGAAGGTGACATTCGTCCTGACGGCTTGGAGATGGCGCTCGGCAGCGGTGCCGGCACCTCGATTTGGGACCTCGACTCCGACCACTGGGCGACCGCCGCCTGCGCACTCGCCGGCCGGAACCTCACCCAGCAGGAATGGGACACCTATCTGTTGTGGACCGGGACATACCGGGAGACCTGCCCGAGCAGCTGAAGCACCACCGCGGCTCTGAGTCGCTGACGCTTGCAGACGAACTGCAACACTGAGCCGCGTTCGCTGACGACGCGCAGACGGCTAGTTCGACCGTTGGGGCATGACCGCACCCCAACTCCTTCCCACAGCCGAACCCAGCCACCGACACACCCGATCACACCCGAACCGACTCCGCCCTCTCACCAGGGTCGCAGCCCTAGTAGGGTTGTCAATGTTGACCATCGGCCGTGGCGGCGAAAGCAGCAACGCCCAGACATCGCCAGTGAGCACGACAGCGGCACATGCAACCCCTCAATCGGTACCCGTCGGGCGCCCAGCCTGGTATGAGCCTCGGATCACATTCGTCGATCAACCGACACCGAAAGAGCGCGACATCATTCTTTGGGCCGTCGGTCGATACCGCGACGCCGGTCTGCAACTCCCGGATCTGGAGATCTCGTTCCCGGTCATCTGCTCGGGGAAAGGTGCGCTGTATCACGTCGGCAAGAGCTCGATCGACTTCTGTCGAATCAACAAGAACAGGGCACTTCACGAGTTCGCTCACGCCTGGGACGACACCTCGGGTGCCGTCGACCGCCAAGCGTTCCTCAAGATGCGTGGCCTGACCGTCTGGTGGGGTGGTATCGAAATGCCGTCGGGCGAGCAGGGTGCAGAACAGCTCGCCGGCATTGTCGCTTGGGGTCTGATGGGCTTCGAGGCCCGAAACGTCCCGCAGTTCCCGAACAACTCCGTCAGCGAATTGACCAAGGCCTTCAGCGTGCTCACCGGAGGGGTCACACCCCCGCAATCAAACGCCGCCGGCAACTAGCTAGTAGTGGTTGCCCTACCAGCGCCCATAACTGCAGCACATGTTTGCGGCTGGCAATAGTGGCGTTTCGCGCTCCGAACGGCGCATCGGGCGCGCCGTTTAGAGCGGGCGATGGCGGACGATGAGGGTACGCACGGGATGCGGCCGTCGACCCGCCTGGCGCCCCGCAGGTACCGGTCGGGTCGGCGCACCTGCCTGCGAACGACGGGTCGCCCGGGCGTCGATGACACGCGCACGAGATCGGTGATCGTCCGAGAGTCACCGAGCCTCTGGAGGCCGGCCCCGGCCTCGACCGGCGACGACAAACCTCGGTGTCCCCTCGCGCACGGAAGCCCAACAGAAGGAGGGCGTCAGCGATGTCCGTTCCGGCTCCGGTCCGCCCGATCGAGGACGCACGACCGACCTGGAGCCGGTGCTCGGGCTTGCCCGGCAACTCGACGTCGACGGCCGGTCGCCGTTCAAGCTCTCCGAGCTGATCGCCGAGGTCCAGCGCATTGATGGGACCCCGCCGAAGATCGGGTGGGGAGCTCGATGGAGAGCAGCTCATGGTCAGAGAGATTCATCCCGACCCCGTGCGACAGATCCGAACACCGACAGCTCACCGACGCCAGGTCGCTGACAGACCGCTGCAAGGCGCGCGTGGTCGCCAGCCGCTCGATGAACGTCGGCGGGTTCCATGCGCGCCACGTCGGCATGGTGCCGCGCTCGCGAGCTGAGAGGCCCTTGCTGAACGGACAGCGGCGTTGGGGTAGCCCTTACCGCGGTCCTTTCAAGCCTTTCCCCCTCTGTAAGGACCCAGTGGGGAAGGACGGGAGTCGGCTCTGTCGAGCGGCATCACGCAAGTCTATCGAACTTCGATGGCGCAAGTCTAGGTACTTGTTGGTGCCTAGCTCATTCGATCGACTCTCGATCGATTTCAGAAAGTGCTACTGACCTGGTACTTCTCCGTGCGCCCCCTGGGTTTCGAACCCAGAACCTGCGGATTAAGAGTCTCTTCAGATCCGTTTCTGACCGTCGCTGACAGTCCCTGAAAGGCTCGCTACCAAGGGTTTCAGTCGCTGACCGTTTCCGTGTCGACGACTGTCGCGCGAATAGATGGGATGAAAGATGGGATGACGAGACCTGCGGATCCGCGGATCCGCAGGTCTCGAAATGTCGACCCGGACGTAGACCATCATCGACATTGATCCGCGTTTCCACCTCGGTAGTTCCGCAACTCTTCGCTTCGGACCGGGCCAACAGCGGCCTGTCGGAGGCGAGCGGTATGGGATGCGGCGGGAAGCGCCGAACGCCTAATGTACGGGTGATAATTCGGGGGTCCGAGGTGGTTGTGGGTGGTGCTGTGAGCATGCGCGGATGAGCACTCCTACTTGAGGACGTTTCGTGCTCGTTCCTCTCTCGAGCCACATCACGGCGAAGCCGCGGCCGAGGTCCACCTCGTTCGAAAGCCAGACCCAGACAAGCCGAGACGGCAGGCACTTCGTGAGCCACCCGGCAGCGGCCTCAACGACGCTACGAGAACGTCGCGCCATCCATCAGCCTCAAGCAGGCGCTTCCAGGCGTGCGCGCGGGCCCGGGTCGATCGGTGTTTATGGGACTCTCGCCAATCGGAGCCGGAAATGCGCGATCAACTCTGGCATTCGAATCGTTGATTGCGAGCGAACAGGGTCAGGCGAGTGGCACAACGCAGTCCAGAGGCTGAGGACAGTCCCCGGTCAAACGACCCTGTAAGGCTGGCGGGCCGGCATGTACGGGAGATGGCAGCGCGCATGAATGTCCGTGGAGGGTTCTTGAGGCTCTACTCGCCAGACCTACGCACGTCTGGGGCTATTCGCTTGCCGGGTGATATCCCTCGACGTGGCGATCATTGCTGTGCTTCCTCGCGTTCGCGTCGGCACCGCAGGCAGGGGAGTGCTGGAACAGATCCTCTTGACGGTTGATTTGTTGGCGGTTATGTTCCACATGACCGGGGAGGGCGTTTGCTTGGGGGCCTCCGGGATTACTTGGAGGTGTAGTGATGAGGCGACGCCGATTCGTGTATTCGTTGGCTGCTCTCTCGGTCGTGGTGTCGCTTGCGCCGGGGCTGGTCACAGCCCAGCACGGTGGCGACACCGAAGTCACGGTTGGTAGCGACGATCGATATTTCTCGCACAACAAGCAGAACGAACCTGGGTTGGCCGTCAACCCTGTCCACACGCAAATTCTCGCTGCTGGGGCCAACGACAACGTGGACCTGGAGCAGTGCAACGCAGGGAACCCGAAGACCTGCCCGTTCACTCCGGGCGTGGGCGTGTCCGGAGTTCAATTCTCGCTGAACGGCGGCGACACGTGGATACAGCCGACCTACACCGGTTTGTCGGCACGCAACGCTTCGTGCCGGCCTGCGCCGGGTTCATCGGCCGGCTGCGTGCCAACCGTCGGCCCGATCGGCACGTTGCCGTGGTACTACGAAGCGGGCCTGGTTTCCAACGGTGATCCCGAACTTGCGTTTGGTCCCGTTCCGGCAGCCGATGGCACGTTCTCGTGGGCCAACGGCGAACGGCTTTACTACGCCAACATTGCTACCAAGATTGATCCCAACGCGTTCAACGGCGACGGGGCGATCGCCGTTTCCCGCACCGACAACGTTGCCGCCGCAGCAGCCGGTGTCCAGGCCGCGTGGAGGCCGCCGGTCATCGTCACCAAACAGAACAGTGCCCTGTTCAGCGACAAGGAGCAGATCTGGGCCGACAACGCCGCGAGCAGCGCGCATTTCGGCAATGTCTACGTCTGCAACGTTGGCTTCCGCGGGACGGCCGGCAGCGAGCCGGTGTTCTTCGCTCGTTCGACCGACGGCGGTAACACGTGGCGTACCCGCCAGCTCACCGCAGCAACCAACAACAACCAGACCGGTGGTCGCCAGGGTTGCGCGGTCCGCACCGACAGTGCTGGCGCCGTCTTCGTCGTATGGGCCGGCTTCGACAAGCCGCGAAACACCGGCGTGTTCTATCAGGCACGCTCGTTTGACGGTGGAGCCAACTTTGAACGTCCGCAGGTGATCGTCGACGTCGCCGGCATCGGCCAGTTCGACCCCGTCCAGGGTAGATTCACAATCGACGGTGTTGCCGGCGCCCGGACCAACAACTTCCCGAGCATCGACATCGCCAACGGCGCGCCGTTAGGGGCAGATGCCACCGACGAGATCGTGATCACCTGGTCCGACGACCGCGCCGGGACGAACAACGAGAAGGCATTCCTCATCCGTTCGAGCAATCGTGGCCTGTCCTACACCTCACCCGGCGTCGTGTCGGCGGCTGGCGACCGGGCAAACCAGCCGGCGGTCGCCATCGCCCCGGACGGGGGCGACGTGTACATCGTCTACAACGCGTACCTCGACCCGTGGCAGGCGACCACCGCCAGTCCGCGACGAATGCTCGGCGTCGTCCACCACGTTGCGCCGAACGGCGCGTTGACGACGCTGAACCGAGGCGTCATCGGTGATGCTCGCGCCTCCAGCACCAACGGGCTAACCGCCGAGTTCCTCGGCGACTACAACTACGCCGTGGCGACGCGCACCTACGGCGCCGCCGTGTGGAACGACGTGCGCGACGGTGCCGACTGCCCGGCGATCGACGCATACCGGCAGGCCTTTGTCGACGACGTGCTCAGCGGTGGCGCCCAGCCGATCGTCGGTGATCGGGGGGGAGATCGCGCGGCTGCGAGCGAGGTGCCGCTGGCTCATTCGTCCGCTATCCGGCCCGGACCGAACAACCAATGTGTTCAGGGCTCGCCCGTGTCGTTCGGCAACTCCAGCATCTACGGTGGGGCCTACCAAGACCCGACCGCGTAGGGCGCCACGCCCTGACCACCACCACGACCGGCCGATTCTGGCGGCCATGCCGGCGAGCAGTCCGAGCACGACGGTCAGAGCACCAGATCCCGTTCATGGCTGATCGCGCCCGTCGAATCGTCGATGTCCTCGCTCTCGTCGTCGACGGAACCGCGTTAGGCGTCGAGCATCGGATGTGCAAAAGCGCTTCGTGGTCGGTGCGGTCGACGTGTCGCACGGCCCCATATCCGAGCCGTGTAGCTGGACCCGACCATTCGACCTGGGCGAGGTGGTGATCATCGAGCGAGACGCACCGAACGAAGCGCGTCTGGGCGCGTCTCGTGCCGGCGTTTAGTGCGACCCGCACCGGCTGGTCTGACACACGACCGTCCCTCATCACGGGCTTGGCCTGTGTTGCCTACACGTTCGAGAGGGGGGTGTCGCGTTGGGGAAGCGTCAGACGTGGAGGAATTGGACTGGAGGAAGGTTCGGCGCCGCAACCAGTTGCATGTCACTCGTCAGAAGCGGAGCGTCGAGGCGTCGGGCGAGCGCGATGTAGCAGGCGTCGGTGAACGTGATGTTGTTGCGGTGGTTGTCCGTGTGAGCATCTCGACAGCGGCCGAGGCGTCAATGACCCCGTCAGTCGTCGTACGCGCGGCGCAGCTCATCGGACGCGCTGACCGAAAGGTCAACCGTCGGCAGGGAGTCGAGGTCGGACAGCCAAGCCTCGAATCGAGCCGCGATCTCGTCCTCGGTGAGGCCGTCCGCGACGACGTCGACGACCAGGTCGCGAGGGAGGTCACTTGCTATGCGGGCCACAGGACCATGTTTCTCGGCCTCGTGGCCGTGGGTTCGTTCAGCCGTGTCGGCAGAGTGACGACCGGTCGAGTAGTGGTGGGGCATCACCTGCACGGTGCGGTCTTGACTTGTGTTGACTGCGGCGGGATTGAACCGGCGTCGATCAGTTCGCTCGTTGTCGACTTGCGCTTGGGTGAGGATTGTGGCATCGAAGCTGGTGTCGGTGAGGCCGAGCTCCTTGCGCAGTCGGCGCATACGTCGGGTGAGCAGCTCGGGGCGCAGCGGAGTACTGCAGG
>JANPBZ010000170.1:0-5771 GCA_031430695.1 Ilumatobacteraceae bacterium | reverse complement strand
GTTGACCACCGTCGATGAGGTCCGTTGGGCGATGAGCCGGTAGAGCCGTGACAGCGCTCCCGAGTGGCGGACGTCGATGAGGTCGGGCAGATCGCGATCGGTCACGGTCGCGAGGTAGCTCGCGAACCAGCGGGTTCGTTGGGCCGGTGTGGTACGCCGGAGGGCTGCCGGGTAGCCCCCTGCGGCGACCACGTCGAAGACGTCGGCTCGTTCGAGGGTCGTGCGGAAGTTGCGCGGCTCGCCGTCGCTGAGCAGGTCGGCCAACCACCGATGCTTCGCACCGAAGATCTCGGCGGCGGTGAGCGGCATGAGCGAGAGTCGATGTGCTCGACCGGTGAGCGTCTCGGTTCCAGGCGGCAACAGGAACGAGCTCACCGACCCGGCGAGCAGGAACCGGGCCGCCCCGCCTTGGCGGTCGACGACGCGCTTGACGTACGACAGCACCTCGGGGGCGCGGTGGAACTCGTCGATCGCGACGAGTCCTGGCGATGCCAGCGCGGAACCGACGTCCTCACGAACGAGCTGGAGCACGCTGTCGTCGTCGAGGTCGAGCACGAGCGCGTTCCGCCGCCTTGCGATCGAGCGCAGCAGCGTGGACTTGCCGGAGCCGCGAGGGCCTTCCAGCAGGATGGCCGGCTCCTCGTCGAGCAGGCCATCGATGAATGGATCGGCCCACCGTTCCACGTGCTCGATCGTCGGGATCACGCTTTGACCCTAGCTCAAACCGATGGATCGTCCCGTGCCAACTTGCATGATCGTCCCAACTCTCTTTGCATGATCGTCCCAGGGCTGATTACACGATCGTCCCGACCTCGCAACATTGTCGCACCCTCGAGCGAGGCTTGCCGTCGACAGACAAGGAGGCCGCGATGGTCGTATACGTGACGTACCGGGTGCCCGTCGAGGTGGAGCTGGAGATCGAGACCGGCGAGATCATGGACGTGCACATCGTCGATGAGAAGTTGGAGGGGCCGCTGGGCGTCTTCGACTACGAGCTACAGCCCATCAAGGGCCGCCTCAAGAAGCGGGCGCTGGAACTCGTCGAGGTGGCCGAGTGGCCCGGCTGGACCTTCGGCTGCTGACCCTCGCGCCGGGCCCTCGCGACCGGCTTGGTCCCGGATTGGTCCGTCTCAGGTCCTTCCTCCAAACGAACAGGGCGAAACTGAACGTACCTAGAAGGACACAAAAGACCTGGTCAGGGCACTGCGGCCGAAACACCGCAGATCGCGAAACCCCTGCTAGACGTTCAAGCGGAACGTCGGAGAGCGGTCGATTCGTGGCCTCTGACCTGCGACGCTGCAGTTCAGTCGCGTGGAGGAGTTCGCAGAAAGTACGCAGCTCGCCGAGCCGATCCCTTTCGCGCCAGAGTCAGCCTGACCGTTTGCGGCGCCATCTCGAGTAGTGGGCAACTTTGACATCGACGTTGGGCGGAACACTGCCGCGTACGTCGCCGACGAGGTCGCGGTCGGCATTCGAGGGCGTGTCCTCCGGGAGCCAAACCGTGACTTGTTGCGGGTGCTCACTTACTCGTTGTCGGATCACAACAGCGGCATCATCTATGGCCGACGGGTCACCCTCGAGGAACTCTGGAGCGACAAGCCGCAGGAGTTCGGCCCAGGTTTCGAGCTGGCGCTCGAGCTCGTCCTCCTGCAATCCGCCGGACGGGATCTGAGCCGAAAGGTCTGGCCTCCGTGCCTCGATGACGTTGTCGAGCAGCGTCCAGTTGAGCACCTCCTCCGTGATCCAGATCGGATACGGCGGTACTCGGTCGTCGACGAGGCGGATGAGGTTCACCTCGGCGCGACTGAACTCACGACTGAGGGAGATCTTCAGGGCGACCTGGCGACTCTTGTAGACGATTGATGTCTCCCACTGAGAGCGCTCCTCGGCGCCCAAGGAACGGAAGCCGAACGCGTCGACGAACCCGAAGTGCCGTTCCACGGCATCCGCCCATCGCTGAAGGTGACCGGACACCGTTCTCAGCTTGCTCCGCTGAGTCGTTCGACGGGCTGTCCGGTGACTTCGGCGATGAGCTCGAAGTCCTTGTCCACGTGCAGCACAATGAGCTGTGCCAGTTCTGCCACGGCGGCGATGAGCAGATCGGGAATCGAGGGTGCCCGGTGCTGGCCCCGCTCAGCGAGGATGGCTTGGACCTCGATGGCGCGATCTTCGATCGCCGGGGTGAAGTACTCCACGGGCATCGAGCGCAGAGGAGCGGAGCCGAGGGCGTGCCGAAGGTCGGCAGCCGAGCGAGCGGAGAAGCCGACTTCGAGCAGCGTCACGCTCGCGACGCGGACGAGTCCCCGCTCGATGCGGTTGGCCCACTCGGTTGCATCAGGGCTGGCTCCCAGGCGGACCAGCGCTGACTTATCGATGAGCCAGTCGGTCATCGCCAGGCGCGGTCGATGACCTCGGGGTCAGCGAGGTCCGCGAACGTGTCGGCGAAGGCGGCAAGGTCGGCGACCGAGACCTCGGCGGGTGCGACGTCGCGCTCGCGAGTGAGGGTCCTCCGCAAATACTCGGTGCGCGAGAGGCCGAGCCGCTGCGCCTTGATGTCGATGGCAGCGATGACGTCCTCAGGGACGTCGCGAATCAGGATGTCAGTCACGAAAACCTCCGTCGATATCAGACGATATCATTCCGGGGGTACACTTCGCTAGATCGAATGTCATTTTCCGAGCACCGGGTCGAGAAGCCTCGATCCAGTCAGTCGAACCTTGCGTGTGTCGGACAGCTATTCGATGGCTGGCGGCGTCGCCACGACCGGAAACAAGTAAGTCGTGACAAGGTCCGGCCGATCGGGCCCGATGTAAGCGCAGGCCGTGGAACCTTCGCTGTCGCCCATTCCGAAGTAGGTGCCTGCGATCGGCTCGATTCCCCACTCCTCTGCCACTTCCTTCGAGAGAGGAGGGAGGTCATCCGCAGACCGTCGTTCGATCGTGAGCCGACCCTCGGTCACGAACACGAGGGCTATCCCATGGGTCTTCGCGTATGCCAGCGCTCCGCTCTGGAAGTGCGACGTCGAGAACATGATGCCCTTCTGCGCGCCGACGCTCTGGACCTTCGAATGGAGAACTTGTACCAACTCACGTTTGATCGGGTGGCGGTGTTGCTTGACCTCGACGAGAGTGAGGAAGTCCATCCCGAAGGCTCGGAATCGAACCGTCGCGTCGAGATCGTAGGTTCCGTCGACACCCGCAACTCGTTCATGCGTCTGCACGACGAGCTCTGAGACGCCCTCTTGGTCTCCGACACCGGTCAACACCGCGGCGACCCACGTCTCCAGCTCGCCCGCAGTCAGGTCGCCGACTGGATGCCGCTGCAGGAATCCGTCATATCGATCCTCGGACTCATCGTGATCCATCCTCAACTCTCGCGTACGCGACCTGCGCCGAGTGGCGACCAAAGCTCGGCGACCCCGGAGCCACTCGCTCAGACAGGTCAGCTTTCGGCGACGCGCAAGCTCTCTGGACGGAACAGGCGCCCGATGGCGTTGCGGACGCGATCTTCCTCGCCGGGCCAGAGGTGGCCGTACACGTCGAGGGTGACTTTGGCGGACTTGTGACCTAGAGCCGCCTGCACCTGCTTCACGCTGCAGCCAGCGTGAATGAGGGCACTTGCGAAGAAGTGGCGCAGGTCGTGGAACGTAATCGACTCGGGCAACCCGGCGCGTCGACGAGCGGCCCGCACCTCGTAGCCGAACTTGGCCGAGTCGAACGGCACGCCGTCGCGATGGAGGAGCACACCGTCGGCGCCGAGGCCGTGCTGCTGGATGTGCGCGGCGAGGTGGTCGAGCACCCACTGATCGGCCGGCACGAGGCGCGTGCTCGCCTCCGTCTTCGGCGCCGTGAACGCTCCGGTCGCCGAGCCGGTCGCCTGTTGCCACTGGCGGTCGACGGTGACCGAGCGGCGAAGGAAGTCGACCCGGTCAACGGTGAGCCCGGCCGCTTCGGACTGGCGCAGACCAAGCCCGGCGCCGATCACGATGGCCGCCTTGAACGGCTCGCTCGTCGCGGCAAGGAGAGCGTCGACTTGTTCGATCGACATCGGGAAGATCGGCGGCGCGTCAACACGAGGCAGCCGGACACCGTCGCACGGGTTGCGCCCGCCGAGGAGCCCGTCATCGAGGGCTGTGTTGAACACGCCGGAGACGTGCTGCATGACGACCCTCACCGTGTTCGGCGCGAGCGGCAACCCGCTCACGAATGACTGGACGTCGCCCTTGCGGATCGAGGCGATCGGTCGGTCGCCGAAATGAGCGATCGCGTAGCGCAGCCGCTCTTCGACCGTGCGGTGCGTGCGGGGCCGCCAGTTGCCCCGCTGGCGATAGCGCAGTGCAACTTCGGAGAACGGCGTGCGGCCGAGCCGAGGCGGGGCGTAGGTGCCCGTCAGCAGCCGGTGCTGCATGTCGACGAGGTGCCGCTCGGCGTCGGCCTTGCGCTCGAACGACTTCGACATCTCCTTGCCCTGCGCGTGCTCGCGCCACATGGCGAGGTAGACGACGGTCTTGCCGTCCTTCAGGAGCCGTCGGCGGACGTACGCCACGCCCTACAGCCTTCCACGCGACCACGGGTCGTCCGGACGGCGCCGCAGTCGAGCGCACCGGATCAGCTCGAGGAGCGGCTCTCGTGGCACGAGCACTCGCCGGCCGATGTTGAGCGACGGGATCTCGCCGCGTGCGATCGAGTCGTACGCGCCCGATCGAGAGATGCCGAGCAGCCGGGCCACCTCGTCCACCGTGAACGTCAGCCGCTCGTTCATCGGGTCCCTCGGTCCGTTCGTCAGTGCTTCGCTCATCGGTGACCTCCTCGTCACCTACCTACAGAGGCAATCGCGCCCCAGGCGCAGCACCGAACGCCGAAGAGATCGTGCGTCCCACACACATGCACCAAGGGTTCGTGGACAGACGCAACGACAGGAGGACGCACTTGCAGCCGGCGGAGGTCGGGCGCCATTCATGCGGCAGACTGTCCCGATGCCGGCCGAGATCTGCCCTCACTGTGGGCGGCCGCTCGATGCCGACAACCGACATCTTCGCTTCGCCCTGCCCGAGCCGGTGCTCGACGTTCCGGTCGCCGAACGGGCGGCCCGGACGTGGGGGAGCGACGTGCTGATGCAGGTGCAGGACGTCGGTGCGTTCGTCCGAGTACTCGTGCCGGTGCATCTCACTGGAGGGTTCACCGTGACGTTTGGTGCGTGGCTCGGGGTTCATCCCGACGACCTGCGCAAGGCGTACGAACTGTGGTGGACCGAGGAGTACTCAGGTCTGAAGCTAGAAGGCCGCCTCGCGAACATGCTGCCGCCGTGGGAATCCGAGACCTACGCGAAGCCGCTCAATGTCGTGGTTCGCAACCGCGACGAGGTGCCCTACGCCGACAGCAGCTCTGATGACTTCTTGCAGAACGTGCTGACCCGGGAGTGGCCACACGAGGACGTTCTGGCAGCGGTCGCGCGGTACGAGACGACCTGACGAGGCGCGTCGTATGCGGAATCAGTCGCGTGGTTAGCAACACGTCGCGAGTACGCAGAAAGTACGCAGCTTCTGCGGACTCGGTACTACTGGGCGGACAGCAACAGACGCGAACTACCAGGTCAGAGCACTCGCGTCACGCGAGCGCAGCCCGCGAAACCCCTGCTAGACGTTGAAGCGGAACTCCATGACATCGCCGTCGATGGGGTGATAGTCCTTGCCTTCGATACGAATCTTGCCGACCTCTTTGGCCTTGGCCCATGTGCCGAAGTCGAGCAATTCGTCCCAGTGGATCACTTCG
>JANPBZ010000169.1:0-2716 GCA_031430695.1 Ilumatobacteraceae bacterium | reverse complement strand
TCCCGGTCCGGATGGAATCTTCGGCACCGATTGCGCGACGGCAACTCCCTCTCCCGAATGCGCTGACGACACGCCGGCAGTTCCGGAAGGCCCGGGCCCGGACGGGATCCTACTCGACGACCCGTTGACGACTGTGGGTGGCAACGAGGCCGCCGATAACATCCCGGCGATTCCGGCCCACAACGACGGTGTCGCTGGTGGAAGTCTCGACACCCCGATTCCTGCTGGGACCTACGACGACGAACTACTCGACCTCCACTTCATCTGCGGTGATGGCCGGTGCAACGAGAACATCGCTCTGACCGCCGTCCACCAGATCTTCCACAGCGAGCACGATCGTCTCATCGATGACATTCAGCTGACGCTGAACGCCAATCCGGATCTGTTGACCGCGTTCCAAGCCACCTCGGCAACCACGTTCGAGTACGGAGAGCGCCTGTTCCAAGCGGCACGCTTCGTGACCGAGATGGAGTACCAACACCTCGTGTTCGAGGAGTTCGCCCGCAAGGTTCAGCCGGCGATCAACCCGTTCGAGCCCGCTGCGCAGAACCAGACCGATATCAACCCTGCGATCACGGCTGAGTTTGCTCATGCGGTGTACCGCTTCGGTCACTCGATGCTGAACGAGACGATCGCTCGCACCAACGGGGACGGATCGACAAACGACATCCCGCTGCTGGACGGGTTTCTCAACCCGGCGGAATACACCGACGGCGGCACTGCCGGCACGCTGACATCACAGCAGGCCGCCGGTTCCATCATCATGGGCATGTCGGACCAGGTCGGCAACGAGCTCGACGAGTTCGTCAGCGACACACTGCGCAACAACCTGCTCGGCTTGCCGCTCGACCTGCCGACATTGAACATGGCCCGTGCGCGCAGTGAGGGCATCCCGTCATTGAACAACGTGCGCAAGCAGATCTTTGCGAGGACCAACGACGGTCAGATGGCCCCGTACACGAGCTGGATCGACTTCGGCCTGGCGCTGAAGCACCCGGAATCGTTGATCAACTTCGTTGCCGCCTACGGTCGGCACCCGACGATCACCAGCCAGACGACGCTCGCCGGCAAGCGCGCAGCGGCACGCCTCATCGTCAATCCGGACCTTCCCGGCGGCGACGTGCCCCCGGGTGACGCTGCCGAGTTCATGGGCAGCACCGGTCCCACCTGGAGCAACGTAGGCAGCGTCTCGCAGACCGGTGTCGACGGCATCGACCTGTGGGTCGGCGGCCTGGCCGAGATCACCAACCCATTCGGTGGCTTGCTCGGCACGACGTTCAACTACGTTTTCGAAACCCAACTCACCAACCTTCAGAACGGCGATCGCTTCTACTATCTGGCACGTACGCCGGGCATGAACCTGCGAGCGCAGCTCGAGGGCAACTCCTTCGCCGAACTGATGGGTCGAAACACCACGGCAAACAATCTCAAGGCCGACTCGTTCGCCACTGCCGACTGCAAGTTCCGTCTTGGAAACATCACCTGGCCGGCTGTCTCCGGCAGTTTCTTGACGGACTCGGTCTCCGTCAACGACGACCCAACTTCGGAATGCAATGAGAACCGTCTGCTGCTGCGCATGCCCACCGGCCAGTTCCGTTACCGGTCGCCCAACAGTGTCGATCCGGTTGGTATCAACGGACAGAGCGTCTATGGCGGTACAGCCGGACCGGACAGGGTCATGGGCGGTAACGACAACGACACCTTCCTCGGCGCCGAAGGCAGTGACGTCATCGACGGTGGTGCTGGCGACGACGTCTCTGTCGGGGGCGAAGGCAACGACATCATCACCGACCTCGCCGGCGACGACGTGCTCAAGGGTGGTCCGGGCAACGATGCCCTCGACGGAGGTATCGGCCTCGACATCTTGATGGGCGGCGACGGCAACGACTTCACCAACGGTGGCGCCAACGCCAACGAGCATTTCCTCGGAGCGGGCAACGACTTCGCCATCGGCGGCGTTGGCCTGGACGCGATCCTGGGCGACAGCGGCGACGACTGGATCGAGGGCGGCGACATGCCCGACGGGCTGGTCGGTGACAGCTCGTCACTGTTCTTCGACGACCGCAACTTGCCCGGCAATGACGTGCTCATTGGACAAGGCAGCGACGACGACTACGACAGCGAGGGCGGCGACGACATCCTCGTTGCCGGTCCGGGCATCGAAAAGAACGCCGGTGCCTCCGGTTACGACTGGACGATCGGCTCGGCCGAGCCGCTACCGCAGGATTTCGATCTCAACCAGAGGATCCTCGCCGAAGCTATCCCGCTCGTCGGGGTTCGCGACCGCTTCAACGAAGTCGAAGCACTATCGGGTTGGAATCTGGACGACATCCTTCGCGGTGATGACATTGCTCCGGCTGTCATCGGCGGCGGAGGGTTCATCGGCTGCGATGCCCTCGACCAGGACGGACTCGACCGGATCACCGGTCTCGATCTGCTCGTCCCGCCGTTGACCACCGATTCGGCACCGATCATCGCCGCCTCGGTGACCAACTATTGCCAGCTCGTGGGTCCGGTGTGGGGAGATGGCAACATCCTCCTTGGCGGGGGCGGAAGCGACACGATCGAAGGTCGTGGCGCTGACGACATCATCGATGGCGACAAGTACATGAACGTGCGGCTCAGCGTGCGCACCAACGTGAACGTGCCGCTGAGCCAGGTCGGAACCACCGACCTCATGGAACACGCTGCTCTCCTTGGCAACTTCGGCCCAGGC
>JANPBZ010000168.1:0-28900 GCA_031430695.1 Ilumatobacteraceae bacterium | reverse complement strand
CCCGACGAGCTACCGAACTGCTCCACCCCGCGTCGGAGTAGACCATGTACGGTAGCGAACAGCCATTTCGATCACAACCCCAAGAAGTGAGAGCCATCGATGGGTCTGTTCAGCAAGAAGCCGAAGTCGATCATCGTGCAGAAGCCGGCCAACAAACCAGGGGCCGAGGGCGACGCGATGGACCGGTTGGAGGAGTTGCTGCCCAAGATTGAGGCGGACCTACCCCAACTTGCAATGCCGCCCAGACTCGACCCGCCGCCCAGACTCAACCCGCCGCCCCGGCCCGTGAAGCCCGACAAGCGGAGCAAGAAGGCCACCGTCGATCCCGCCGACTTCCTGGCGTTGCGTTCCGAGTTGATCGAGATGAGGGCTCGCCTCGACGATAGCGAACAGGCCCGGGCCATTGTCGAGGCTCGGCTGGGCTCGCTCGACGCGACCGCCGCGGCGTTCTCAACCGAGCGCAACGACATCAGCGAGATCGCCACCATGGTCATCCAGCTTCAGCAGCAGGTTGCCGAACGTTCCGCGGGCAACGGTCCGAGTAGCGACGCGTCCGTCGGTGACGGTTCGCGCGACGAGCTGTCAGCCAAGGTCGATGCAATCCAGAACCGCCTGTTCGGATTGCCAGATCACCTGCCGAAGATAAACGAGTTCGAAGCGCAGCTCACTCAACTGCGTGCGGAACTCGAAATCGCAACTGCGGCAGCCGCCGAGGCCGCGGCCACGCCACCACCACCACCGACGAGCGGGCCCGATCCGGAAACACTCGAACGAATTGCCGCCGTGCAACAACGGGTCAACGATCTCGATCAGATCCGCCACCGGCTTGGAGAGATCGACCATTTCAAGCAGCGCATGGGTGAGATCGATCTCCTGCATCAACGCGTGGCGGGCGTCGAAGAACTGCACCAGCGCATCGGCGAACTCGACAGCGTCGAGCAGCGACTCGCGGCGGTCGACGGGCTCGCCATGCAACTGCAACAGCTCAACGCCCGCGTTGCCGCCCAGGCCGAATTGGGTGGCCAGTTGTCGGCGCTGCGTGATCGTGTCACCCAACTCACCGAACAGCCACGCGGCGCGGCCGACGACGATGTCCGGCTGCAGCTGCAAGAGATCGGCGAGCGTCTGCGCAGCAATGATGACCTGCACGCTCAGGTCAGTCAACTGATGGAGAAAGCGGCCGTCAACGACACCGAAGCC
Organism: Ilumatobacteraceae bacterium; assembly: GCA_031430695.1. Lineage (GTDB taxonomy): Bacteria > Actinomycetota > Acidimicrobiia > Acidimicrobiales > Ilumatobacteraceae > JAENVT01. The sequence goes on along the minus strand of JANPBZ010000168.1, from coordinate 27,700 downwards.
CGGGCAGTGCGCGAGCACATGGCAGTGCTCGATCAGCGTCTCACCAACGTCGGCACCGAGTTGGCCAACCAGCTCAGCGAACTCGGCCGCGACATCGACGGGCTCGGGCAACGGGTGCCCGAAGGTGCCGACGGTGTCGTCAGCGACGAGGTTGTCGACGCCCTACGCGGCGGGCAAGTGAAGCTCGCCAACGAGCAGGCCCGTTACGAGATCGCCTTCCGTGAGGATCTGGCGGCGCTGGCCGAGCAACTGCGCAAGGGCCGTCCCGGCGACAGCTGACGCCGTACCAACTCATCCCTGATCAAGCGCCTCGAAGGCCTGCTGCACCAGGGCACGTGCTTGCTCGACCCGGGCCTGATAGGTGGCGAGATCGCGATCCGCTAGCGCTTGGTCGGCCTGTGCGAACAGCGTCTCGGCCTCGTCGAGCAAATCGGCCGGCGTTTGATCGGTGGCCGGCGGAGCCGTCGTATCGTCATCATCTTCGACCGGCGTATTGCCGACGACGTCACCAATGTTGCCTTCGAAACCAGGGAACAGCTTGGCCAACGCACCGCTGAGCGAACTACCGAACGCGGCTTCGTTGTTCTGCGACACGAGCACGAGTTCGATCGTCGGCTGCGACTCCCTGACACTGGGAACCGAAGGCTGCACGTACACAGGTCGCACCCACAGCAACCCACCGGCGACAGGCACCATCTGCAGATCGCCGAACACCACGTCAGTGCCTTCGATGTTGAGCAGGCTGATCTGCTGCGACACCGTCGCCTCTGTGTTCATCGTGTTCGACACGGTGAACGGGCCGTCATTGGCAGACGTGACCTCGTAGGCGACCAGTGACCCGTAGTCCTCAGGGTCGCTGCTGGCCGTCATGAACGCCTGCAGGTTGCGTTTGCTGTCGTCGGTCGAGAACGGTACGAAGGGCCGCAACAGCTTGAACGACGCCTGACTCTCGCCGGGCGAGCGCAGCATCGAGTAGTACGGCACGAATCGTTCCGTGCCGGACTCGGTGGCCAGATCGGCCTGGGCCGCTGCTTGGTCCTCCTCGGTGGGCTCGTCGGCGACCGCAACCACGCCAACCCTTGGCCGCGCGATGGGTGCCTGCGCCACCGACCAGGCCCCGGTACGGCCGAAGAACGCTTCGGGGGTCAATCGGTACTTCGAGTACGCAGCGGTCTGAACCCGGAAGAGTTCCTCCGGATAGCGGAGGTGCGCGTCGAGCCCGGCGGGCATCTGATCACTGCTCTTGAACAGACCAGGGAACGCCGACTGCCACACCTTGATGATCGGATCTTCCTCGTCGACGATGTAGAAGTCGACGTTGCCGTTATAGGCATCGACGACTGCCTTCACGCTGTTGCGCACGTAGTTGAACGCGTGATCCAGACCGCTTCCGGCGCTCAGCTGATTGCGGTCACCGCTCTCGCCATAGGGATAGCGATTGGATGTGGTGTACGCATCGATGACCCAGAGCACGCGACCGTTGATCGCGACCGGATACGGATCATTGTCGAACGACAGGAAGGGGGCCAGCTTCTTGGCTCGATCCTCGACACGCCGAATCGACACCAATCGCGAATCGTTGTCGATTGCCCCGGAGCCGATCATGTTGTAGTCGAGGTAGCTGAGGGCGAACGCCATCCGCTTGAACACCGAGTTGAGCTGGATGCCACCAGTTCCCGAATATGGACCGGGGTCCTCGTAACCCGGGCAGACCTCTTCGCTGACGCCGGTGTCGACAATTGCGTAGCCTGAAATGTTGGCGCTGAAGTACATCTCCGGCCGCTCGAGGGTGACCTCGCGATAGTCGGGACGTCGATCTTTGATCTGCCCCGACGGCGCGGTGACGACCCCGCAGCCATGTGTGTTGATGAGGTGCTGACCCTGCCACGACTTGTTGGCGATGGCCGACAGGTCGAGTTCGCGTGCCGCCACGGATACCTGCTGCATGCGACCATCGAGCTCGTATCGATCAGGATCGAGATCGTTGATCGTCAACCCGGCCTTCTGGCTCTGATCGGTACGGAAACGGCCGATCATCGCCTCGGGCTTCAGCAAACGCACGTCCTTCAACGGCGCGACATCGTCGGCGAGCGCACGCTGGGAGATGTCGGCAAAACTGACCTGCTCAACTTTGATGTTGTCGATGCCAAGTGCGTGACGGGTGGCCTCGATGTTGCGGACGATGTACGGCGCCTCTTTGTCGCGCTGGTTGGGGTTGACCACCAGGGCCTGGATCGCGGCGGGATAGATGATGCCGCCGATCAGCGCGATGACAGCCCACAACGCCGATGCGACCACAGGAATGCGCCACGAGTTGGTGCGCAACGTAGAGAGGAACAGACCGGCGACCAGTAGGGCGATCAACGTCAACAACATCACCGCAGGCAACTGAGCCTTGGCAGCGGAATAGAGCAGACCGCGCACAAAGCCACGCGAGTCGGTGGTCAGTTCGTAGCGCGTCAGCCAATAGTCACCCGCCTTCAACACAGCCAGCACAGCCAGCAGAACAGCGACGTGGGCTTTGGTGGCGCGACGCACCTTCGGCCGCGGAGGCTGGATGATGATGCCACCACTGAGCACGTGGGTGGCGATGACCAGCAACGTGATGAACACCAATGCGGCGAACAGCCAGTCGAGCACGAAGGCGATGAACGGCAGCCGGAACATGTAGAACCCGACGTCGTGACCGAACTGGGCGTCGGCGATCCCGAACAGCTGCGAGTTGCGGAACATCAGCCAGTCCTGCCAATGCCCGACGGCCGGCGCCGCAAACAACAGACCGGCGACGGAGGCCACTGCGATACGCAACGATCGCAGTCGATGACCGAAGAACTCGTGGAACCGTTCGACCACGGGATGCGTGTTGGCCGAGAACGCCGAGGGCGACAAACGATCGGCGATCACGAGATTCAAAACAGCGAGCGCGATGAAGATTCCGCCGAACAAAACGAACATCAACAGCTTCGATCGCAACATGGTCGAGAACACGCCGGCCCGGCCGACGGACTCGAACCACAGGTAGTCGGTGTAGAAGCCGGCGAAGAAGCGGCCGAACAACAGCACGCCGACGATAAGGACGGCCACGGCGATCAGCGCGATGCGACCCTTGTCGGAGAATCGACGGGACGTCATCGAGGGAGCACTACGAGGCGGTAGATCGGACGGGTTCCGCACTCTGGCGAGGCTAGCGGGGTGCTAACGCAAGCATGCAGCGGCATCCCTCGTGGGCCGGCGCGCTGGTGTGCCCGGTGGGGAATTGCTGGCCTGCAGCAACTTCTCCCGCAAGGGCATTGTCTTCGGCATCGGGGCACGCAGGGCCATTGGGGTCGACCATCCAACACACTTTGGTGCCGGGCACGACCGCGGCAAGAGCACCCCGACCGAACGCAGCGCGGGCCACGTCGTCGAGGTGCTCATCGATCCGCTGCGTCTTCCACTCTCGATACAGGCCGCGCACCATCGTGGCCAGTTGGGCATTGTCACCTTCGGCATCGGCAACCGCCCGCTCGAGCCGCTCGCGCAGTGGCGCAACGATCGCGGCAGTCAACGCCTCGATCGCCGCCTTGGTTGCGCCGGCGCGGTTGATGTCGGTCTTGTGCTCCTTCACCGAGCCCTCGTCGATGCTGGCCGCACCGATGAGCGCCGCCTTCTCGAGATCGCCCGTGATGGCTGCCGCGTAGCGTGCCGCCTGCTCCGTCTGCCATGGCAGCATCGCGTCGATCGTGCGCACGGGTTCGTTGCGGCGCAGCGTGTGCAGAATCTCATTCTGCTCGTCGGCCAGAACGCGCTTCAACTTGCGGGCGGAGGCAACGATGATCGGTGTCAGCGATGCGTCGCGTTGACCGAACGCCGAATCGTCGAGCGCCTCTTCGACCACGGGAGCCTCGGGCGAGGCTTGGAACACGGCGAGGTCCTCGACGATCGTCAGTGGCACGGTCGCGTCGGGCCGGTCGGTTGTATCATCGCCAGTCTCCACCTGCTCGACTTCGGACTGTTGAGCGCGCTCGACAACCGACTCGGCGCGAGCAGCTCGCAATCGAGCGAACAGATCGTCGACCGTGCCCATTTGAGATTCGTCGGGTGACCCGGATTCGTCGTCGTCATCTCCGAACAGAGCGACGACCGGCGCCGCCTTGCGGGCATCGTCGAGTTCGTCGTGATCGTGCACCTCGTGGATGTCACGCATGAGCAACACGGTGCTGTCGACATCGTCACTGGCCGGTGCTGGCTCGATCTCGACAATTGCCTCGGCGACCTCGACCTCGACGAGTTCGTCGACCTCGACTGGTTCGTCGGCAGCGACCTCGTCGTCGGGTTCGACAACCGTGACCGCAATCGGCATTTCCGGCTCCTTCACCGGCTCGTCGGGTGCCTGGCGATTGGGAACCATCAGCGGCACCGGGCCGGTGGTCGGTGCCAGGTTGACGTACTCCGCCGGCTCACCCAGCGGGGTCAGCTCAGCCATCACATCGACCGCCACGAGACGCGACCGCTCGAATGCCTGCAGGAGACGATCACGGCCGTGCATCAACTGTTCGATCTGCTGGCGCGCCAGTTCCCGGCGCCGAGCCAATTCGCTGAGCACGCGCTCGCGATAGGCACGAGCCTCGTTGACCATCTCGCGACCTTGCTGCTTGGCCATGACCAATTCGGACTCGGCATCGGACGACGCATCCTGACGACGCCGCGCGGCCTCGACCTCGGCCTCTTCACGCAGGCGTTGCGCCTCGTCGGTGGCCTCGCGCAGCATCCGTGACGCTCCGTCCTCTGACCGGATCTTGATCTGCGACGCCGCCTCGCGGGCCGTCTGCAGGATGCGCGCGGCCTCTTCGCCGAGCATGCGGGTGACGACTTCTTCGTCGAGCGCAACGACCGAATTCGTCGAGCCGCGTTGCGCGGTGCGCAACTCGCGCTCGAGGAACTTCTCGCGCTCTTGCAGGCGAGCCATTTCGGCCGCAACCATCCGCAGCAGGTCGCGTACCTCGGTCTGGTCGTACCCGCGTCGAGACGTCGAGAACGACGCCGACGCAATCGCGTCGGGCGACGACGGATCAGGACGTGAAAACGAAAGTGCCATTGAGCGCAAGCGTAGGTCGGCAGGCCACGCGAAACGTGGCAATCCCTTGACGCGGCGCGGTGGGTCGGCTACGGAGTGGAATCGGGCACGCTGGTAGCACTGGCCGGCAGGGCATCGCCGCCGATCCGGTCGAGCGCGGCCAAGGCCTCGTCGAGGGTGGCCACTGGAATGATCTCGACGTCGTCGCCCACCACGAGGCGCGCCCTGGCGATGTCTTCCTCACCTTGTGAGGTCGGCACCAGAAAGTACTTCGTACCCGATTGCAACACGGCGGAGGCCTTCGATGACAGCCCGCCAATCGGGCCGACCTCGGCGTAAATGTTGATCGTGCCGGTTACCGCGACGCGCTGCCCGCCGATCAGATCACCCTGCGACAACTGGTCGATCAAGGTCAGGGTGAATGCCAGTCCGGCCGACGGGCCGCCGATCGACTCCGTATCGATGTTGATCGAGACGTCGTTGGGAAGTTGGACCGCGGCAGTATCGCTGGGAATGAAACCGACGATCGTTCGCTCCGGCTCCTCGGGTGAGGCGATCAGCGTGACGCTGCCGGCGCCGGGTTCCCCATCGCGTTCGTACTCGATCGCGATCGTGTCTCCGGGCTTGTGCTTGGCGAGGATCGGGGCCAGGTCATCCACGACGGACACCGCAATCCCATCGATCTTCATCAATTTGTCACCCGGGTCGAGCAACTCATCCGACGGCGCCGACTCGGCACACGTACGACCGTCCTCGCTCGCCTTGATGCAGACCAGTTCGTCGATGATCACCTCGCCCTGCGTCAGCTTGGCGTCGAATCCGAGGCGGAGCAGCGCCACGTATTCAGCGGTCTCCTTCGCAGTGCGCATGTCTCGTTGGCCCCGCGACGTCTGTTGCTGCGGTGTCTCGGTGGAGTACAGATCGGCATAGCTCCGCTCGGCGATCGCCGGATTCTCGCGTCCAACCCACCACTGCAGCATGCTCAGCTCGGGTTGGCGCACGGTCACGAACAGCACCTGGCCGTCGCTGTCGTAGGTGGTCGGCCCTTCAATCGACAGGAGCGGCTCGACGGCTTGGGCGTCAGCCGGAACGACCGCAAACTGCACCTTCTCCGACGCGCCGAACTTCGTGCACGCGTCGGCGTCGCGTACCTCGCAGTCGCGTTTGCTGGCAACGAGCGTGCTCGGCAGCACGGCAGCAACTGCCACAGCGCCGGCCGCGACGAAGCCGACGACGGCGAGCGGAATGGCCCAGCAGAGGTGGCGGCGGCTCAGCGAACGCACCTCGGCACGTGGCTCCATTACGATTAGTTCTTGCGTGTCGACCAGGGAACTCACCATCGCTACTGCTTGGATTGCCGTCCTTGCCATTGTGGCACTCGTTGCGGCAGGTTGGCGTAAGCCTGCCAGAGCCACGGCCAATCCGGCACGCGCCCTACGCCCGAGACGGGCACGGATCGGTCTCCCCGTCGCCGAAGCCGAGGTGCCGCTGCATCGGCGGACGCAGTGGTGGCAGAAGATCTGGGCGCTTTTCGCCAGCAGCACGATGGCCGTGGTCACGGGGGTGATTGCCGCGACCCTGGTCGGCTTCGGTGCCTCGTGGATTGTGGTCACGCTGTCGCACATGCTCAAGAAGTGAGCGCGCGGTGGAGAGAGATTGCGCTCGCCGGGCACACCGGTGACACGGTCGCGGCACGGGGTGCGCTCGCCGACGCTGACCCGGTGACACGAGAACTCGCACTTGGCGCAACATTGCGGTTGGGGGTTTTGACCGACGCCGACCTGTGCGTCGCGCTGGCCGATGTTGCTCCGTCGGTGCGGCGACGGGCGGCGATGATCGCCGGAAAGCGACCCGGCGTGTCGCTGGGCGCGGTGCTGCTCGACGCCGACGGCACCGTCGCCGAAGCGGCGGCCTGGGCCTGTGGCGAACAGGAGGTCGTTGACGACGACGTTCTGGGCGCCTTGATCGATCTCGGAGTCAGTGCCACCGACGCGCTGGTACGCGAGGCCTGCGTCGCCGCGCTCGGTGCAATCGGCGATCCCCGCGGCCTGCCAACCATCCTCCACGGCTGCGTCGACAAACCGGCCGTGCGGCGCCGGGCCGTGCTTGCACTTGCCCCGTTCGACGGCGACTCGGTCGATGCAGCACTGCAGGCAGCGTTGACCGATCGTGACTGGCAGGTGCGCCAGGCGGCCGAAGACGTCGTGCGGGCCAGCATCGGCTGAGTACCGACTCACACCAAACTCTTGCACCTCGGCCGACGTGAGAGATCAAAGCGACACACGTCGTCTTATCTTTCCCGTCAGAAATGCTCGTCGTCGATAGGCGGGAGATCCGCGACATCGGCTTGATCGCGGAGCCGACCGGTGGCGAGCTTGTTCGTCCGTAGGTCGTCGATCGAGATGAATGGCACCGCGACACCTCCGATGTCCACCGTGACCCGATGCTCATGCGCGTCGTCGAACGTCAGGCCCGTCGCGAACGTAAGGATGTCGATTCGCTGAGGCTCGCGACCGAGTTGGACGACCATGTCGGGCTCCTGGAAATCCGAGGCCGTGAGGCCGAGCCCACCGAAGCCGAACTCCTCCAGCGCGGCAACCACCCGCTCGGCGTTCCCCGGGTCGGTCCATACCCATACGTCGAGGTCCTTCGTGTAGCGCGGGTGGCCGTGTGCGGCGAGTGCGTAGCCGCCGACGATCAGAAAACGGACGTCATGGGCGACGAACGATCGCAAGAACTCTTGGAAGTCGGGGTTCAGTTGCATGGGTCCACCCGTGATGCTCTCGTCGGAGATCTTCGACGGCGTCGATGCGCTCCTCGACCGGGCGGGTCATCCAGTAGCGCCACGGCTCGTCGGGCTCACCGGCTCGCTTCCTGGTCACGACACGCTCGAGCGAGGTCATGCACGCAGTCTACCGACGAGGCGACCCCGGGCCCGGAGACGATTTGAGCGGGGCTCAGTCTCCCAACGAAAACCTATACACATTGGTGTCGCGGACTGAGAAGCCGATCCGTTCGTAGAGGCGGTTTGCAGCGGCGCGCGATGGCCGGCTGGTCAGGCTCACCGCTTTGGCACCACGGCGCCGGGCCTCGTCGAGTGCGGCCAGATTGAGTGCTGCGCCGACGCCGTGGCCCCGCGCCGCTTCGTCGACGACGACGTCTTCGATCCACGCCTTCAACCCGGTGGGTATGCGGTACAAGACCAGCGTCAGACTGCCCACGATCATTCCATCGACGCGTGCGACGAACAACGTCGAGCCGGCGGCCATGATCGTTGCCAGGGCTGCGGCGTCAGGCGGTGTGGCGGACGACAACTGCGGGAGCAGGCGGGTCAACGCCTCGACAACTTCTGCTGTCGGATGGTCGATGATCTCGATGGTCGCAGTCACAACTCCTCAACCTACGACAACGGCTCGCTCGGCCCGGAATACGTAGGGTCGACGCATCGTCGGGTCCTCACGACTTCCAGGGCTCAGTTCGACAGCGGCGAGGCTCTCGATGGTGCGGTAGGCAAGACGATCGACCTGGAGAACGGATGAACTGTCGAGACGTTCGCAGTCGTGACCGCCGCAGGGGTGTTCGATCGGGCGGATGGGTGGTGACGAGTTCGTGGTGTTGATCGACGGCGCGCCATTGAAGGTTGCCCCTGAGCTGATCGCCGAACGACTTCTCGACGTCATGCGCCAGCCATTCGACCTCGACGACACCTCCATGCCGCTGTCGATCAACACCAGCATCGGCACTGCGATCGGTGATCGCGACACCGGCGGGGACCTGCTACGCGACGCCGACGTTGCCCTGTACCAGGCGAAGGCCGCTGGGAAGAACCGGTACGAGACCTTCTATCCGGAGATGCAAACCGAGGTCAGTCGCCGCATCGAGCTGGAGTTCGACATGCGGTCAGCGATCGAACGAAACCAGTTCAGACTCGTCTATCAGCCGATCTACAACCTCGATGACCTGACGCTGGTCGGTGTCGAAGCGCTGCTGCGATGGGAGCACCCGACCGTCGGCAACGTCGAGCCCGACGAGTTCATCCCTATCCTCGAGCAAACCGGTCAGATCCAAGAGGTCGGCCGCTGGGTACTGATTCAGGCCTGCGACCAGATGGCCGCGTGGCGCGCCAAGGGTGTGTGCTGCCCGAACACATTGATGGCGGCAGCCGACGCGGCGATGTACAGGGCGAAGAGGTCTCACCACCGAGACTCGAGCCGGCTGGCACCCGGCACCTTGGCGATGCTGCCGCGCCCAGCGGGGCGCAACCAGTAGGCCGTCGCGTCGTACGTCGGTAGTGTGGTCGTCGATGGACCACGTTCGCTGGATGGCCCAACCGACGCTGCACCGGCCGACAATTATCGCCGCGTTCACCGGGTGGAACGACGCCGGCGATGCGGCCAGCAACAGCGTGCGCCATCTGATCGAGGTCTGGAACGCTCAGCCGCTGGCCGAGATCGATCCCGAGGAATTCACCGACTTCGCCACAGTGCGGCCGCACGTACGCCTGAGTGCTGGGATGACGCGCTCGATCGTGTGGCCGACTGTCGGATTGTGGAGCGCCTCGACCCCTGGCGGCGACGTCATCTTGGTGCTCGGTCCCGAGCCGGCATTGCGGTGGCGCATGTTCAGCGAGCAGGTCATGGCGGCGGCCAACCGGTACGAGGCATCGATGTTGCTCACGCTCGGCGCGCTGCTGGCCGACGTTCCCCATTCCCGTCCCGTTCAGTTGATGGGCACCGCCACCGACCAGACGATGATCGACCGCTTCGACCTGCAGCGATCGCGCTACGAGGGTCCGACGGGAATCGTTGGCGTGCTGCACGACGCCGCCGTTCACACCGACCTGTCCTCGGCATCGTTGTGGGCAGCGGTGCCTGCCTACGCGTCGCAAGTACCTTCACCGAAAGCCGCGCTCGCGCTTGTCGAACGGGCATGTGAGATGTTGGGTTGCCCTGCCTCGACCGCCCGACTGGTTGCCGACGCGGGCGAATACGACGCTCGGGTCAGCGCCTTCGTCGGTGACGACGACGACTTGATCGGCTACGTCTCGCGACTCGAGTCACTGGCAGACAGTGGCCAACTCAACGACGACGACGATGACGATGACGACGACGACGAGGCCGAGGTGGCCGGCGCGATCGACGACACCCGGCTCAACAGTGACGAACTGATGGCCGAGGTCGAGCGCTTCCTACGCGACCATGGCGACAGCGCCTCGTAGCTAGCCCGACTGGCCCCGCCACATGGGCGAGCGCGGTGCTTCGAACGCGGTCGTCACCGCATGACCGTCGATGGCCGCAAATGCCATCGGTCCCCACCAGTTCGCTCCGGCCACCGGCCACGGCAATGCGTCGCGATTGAACCAACCCACCCCCGCGGTCTCCAGCGGATGCCCTGCGAGTTCGCCGCCGGTCGCCGTGCAGTGGAACAACAGCAGGTACATGGCGAATCGAGTGAAGCCCATTCGTTGGCCGTCGATCACAGCGAGCAATTGCACCGGCTCACAGTGGATACCCGTCTCCTCGTGCACCTCCTTGACCACGACCTCCGAGGGCGAGTAGCCGACATCGGCCCACCCCGTCGGATAGAGCCAGATGCCGCTGTCGGCCCGTTGCACCAGCAGGATCTCCCCGGCCTCGTTGCCGACCACCGCACCGACGGCAACTTTCGGCGTCACGTAGCCGGGCACACCCTCGCCGATCGACTCCATCCACTCCTGCACGAAATGGTCGCGCTCGCGGCGTACCTCCAACGCCTCGTCGGCCGCTGCCTTGATGTCGGCAGCGACGTGCAACACCTCTTCGAATCGCTCGCGCTCGTACAAGCTCTCCGTGAAGCCAAGACCCGTGCGGGCGATGGCGGCCAGCGACTCACTCCAACGCACCAGGTCACGAGTGAAGTCGTTGGGCGCAGCGTCGCTCACGACGGCGACCCTACGGCATGCAGAACAGCCCGTTCGATCTCGGCGCGGTGGAAGCTGTCGGTCACTTTCGTTCCATCGGAGATGCGTACGTAGAAGCTGTCAACGACACTCGGGCCGATGGTCTGCACCGTGGCATGGCGAATGTCGAGGCCCATCTCGGCGAGGGCCGTGGCAACTCGGTGCAACAACCCGATCGAGTCGGGAGCCCGCACTTCGATGACGGTCGCGTTGCTGCTCGCCGCGTCGACGAAGACCACCGACGGGGCAAGCACCGAGGCCGCTGCCGGGCGCCGACGGCGACGGTAGGTGCGAGCGCGTTCGGCGAGCCGAGCCGACAACGCCAACTCGCCCGACAGCGCACGATGGACGTCGGCGATGACCGTCGCCCAGTCGGTGCCCTGCGATGTCTCGGCGATTCTGAACTGCGAAGCAGCCATGCCCTGTTCGTCGCTGTGCGCCCGTGCGCCGACGACATCGATGCCGTGCAAAGCCAGCACGCCGGCGAGCCGACCGAACGTTCCCGGCCGATCGACGTTGATGACCAGTATCCGTGGTCCGTCGACGTGAACCGCGTTCTGACCAGCGCCCATCATCGCCAAAACATCGGCGGTCGGGAACGGCGAACCGCGCTCCGGCACACCTTCCACGCCGACTGTGGCACCGAGCCGGAGGCGAACCCGCTCGACCAGTTCCTCGACCAGCTCGGCCTTCCACGGGCTCCACGCCGACGAACCGGTCGCCAGCGAATCGGCCTCGGTCAACGCATGCAGCAGGTCGAGGAAGCTGACACTTCCGACGGCATCGGCCACCATGTCGATCGAGGCCGGATCATCGAGATCGCGACGTGTTGCGACGTCGGGCAACAGCAGGTGGTGACGCACCAGGCGTACCAGATGACTGGTGTCATGCTCGTCGAAACCCATGCGTGGACCAATCACCGCGACCAGTTCCTCGCCACGTTCAGTGTGATCCCCCGGATAGCCCTTGCCGATGTCGTGCAGCAGTGCGCCAATGACCAGCAGATCCGGCCGGGCGACACGGTCAGCGAGCAGCGCGGCCTGCGTCGCAGCCTCCCACAGGTGCCGGTCAACGGTGAATCGGTGGTATGCGTTGCGCTGCGGGCGCGACCGCACCGGCGCCCATTCCGGCAACATGCGGGTGAACAACTCGGCCTGGTCGAGCGACTCGAGCACGGGAATCGCCCGTGGCCCCTCCAGGAGCAAGGCGACCAATTCCTCGGTCGCTCCCGTCGGCCACGGTTGCGGCCACTCGGGTGTCCGCTCGTTCAACGTCTCGAGGGCGCGGGTGGCGATCGGCGACTCGCTGCGCGCCGCTCCAAGGGCGACCTGCAGCATCAGGGTGGGATCGCGCTCTGGCCAGACGTCAATGCCCAGTTCCACCTCGCCGTTGCGCAGCGTGACACCAGAAGCGAGCGGACGCGGTTTGAGCGGGCCCTTGGCGGAGCGGGCGACGGCATGCCAGGCGCGATCGAACTGCCACGACAGCGTTCTCGCCGCCGACGACACTGCGGCCATCAGATCGTCAGCCGTGCCGAAGTCACCTGCGGCGGCGATCGCGTCCTGGTCCTCCAGCCGAAGAACCTCGCCTGCGACAGGCGCGAGGCTGTGCAACGCGACCCTGGCCCGAAGCAGTGTGTCGTACGCCGCGGCCAGAGCAGCCGGTGCTTCCGTCGCGATCCCGCGACCAGCGGCATCGATCCAGCGCAGCTCATGCATGTCGCGTAACCCGCCACGCCCTTCCTTCAGGTTGGGCTCCAGCAAGAAGGCGACTTCGCCATCGACGCGATGGCGATCGAGCCCGCGGTCGCGAAGCAGCCTCAGCCATGCGTCGGCGTCGGCTTGCCACGCGGTCAGGGCGGACTGCAACACCTCGTCGGCCAACGCCCGGTCTCCGGCAATCCAACGACCGGAGAGCATCGTCGTGGCCGTGTCGAGCCGATCGGCGCCGACGGTCAGCTTCTGACTTGCGGCGCGCACGGAGTGTCCAAGGTGAATGCCCGAGTCCCAGATCGGATACCAGAGATCGGCCAAGCCGGCCTCGATCTGCTTGGCGCTGCCGCGATGCACGATCATGACGTCGATATCGCTGCGCGGCGACATCTCGCGTCGTCCGGTTCCGCCGACGGCAAGTAGGCACACACCGCGTCGCTCGGCGAAGACCTTGTCGTACAAGCCGACCAGCCATTGGTCGATCGCCGCTGTCCACGCCTCGCACCATGCCCGCCCATGCAGGACGTCGTCAGCGAGCAGGCGATCGCGTTCGGCGAGTATCACCCAGGCATTGTGCCGTGCGCGATCACCCCTGGTCGAGAGCGCCTGCCAGCCTCGCCCCCTACAATTCGGTGATGCGCTGTTCGTCGCCCCGTTCTGTCGCCTCACTGGCGCTCCTCGGGCTGGTGATCGCGGCGGTCGGATGCAGCTCCGACACGGCAAGCCCATCAGCAACGCTTCCCGCCACGACGGCACCGATCATCCGTGTCGATGACGGGATCTTGACCATCGGCGTCTTGATTCCTCAGGGCAGCGCAAACGCCGACATCGGCGAGGCCATCGGCACGGCCGTGCAACTTGCCGTGGACAAGATCAACGCGGCCGGAGGCTACGGCGGCCAGGGCGTCAGGCTGGTTCCCGCTGACGAAGGCGTCGCCGGTGTTGGGGTCGATCCGGCGATCGCCACGCTGCTCGATGCCGGGGTCGATGCGATCGTCGGCCCGGCATCGTCGGCCAATGCCCTGGCCGGTCTCGGTGAGATCGTTGATGCCGGAATCGTCGCCTGCTCGCCGACAGCCTCAGCGATCCTGCTCGACGACTTCCCCGATCGGGACTTGTTCTTCAGGACGATCCCGTCGGACTCGTTGCAGGCCCTGGCTATCGCCGAAGCAGTGGATCGCACCGGGGCAAGCCGGGCGACGGTCGCGTACATCGACGATGCGTTCGGCCAGGCGTTCGCCGATGCGGTCGAGGAGTCACTGCTATCGAAGGGCATCGAACAGAGCGACGCGGTGCCGTACTCCGCCGACAATACGTCGATCGAGGCCGCAGCCGCCAAGGTCGCGGCGATGGCCGACGGTGTTGTGGTGGTGATCGGCGACGCGACGTCGGGTCCAGTCATGCTGGCGGCGATCGACTTGGCCGAGCCGGCGGTCGGGCCTGTCTATGTCGTCAACGATGCGTTGCGTCGTCCGACAGCGTCTGCTGAGCCGATGGGAGCGTACTTGGCAGACCGGGTCAGGGGTACTTCGCCCATCGCCTACAGCACCGACGAACAGTTTCTCGCTCAAGTCGGGGCTACTCCCGACAACCCCAGCCCGTACGCTGCCAACGCGTTCGACTGTGTCAACCTCATCGCCCTCGCAGCGCTGGCCGCCGACTCGACCCAGCCGGCGGACATCGCCGCGCAGATACCGGCGGTCAGCGCCAGCGGTACGCCATGTACGACGTTCGTCGATTGTCGGGGCGACATCGAGTTGGGCAGCAACATCAACTACGACGGCCCGGGTGGTCCGATGACCATCGGCAGCGACGGCGATGTGTCTGCGGCGGAGTTCGAGTTGTTCGGCTTCGACGAAACGGGACGTGACGTGAAGACGGGCTACGTGACGGCACGCGGCTAGAGGTCGGCTAGAGGCCGCTCATCAACTCCTCGACCGACGTCACCATTCCGGTGTAGAACGGGCCGAAGTCGGCGTACACAGCCGAGGCCTCGTCGAATCGCATGGTGTAGACGACCTCTTTGAGGTCGTCGGGATGCACACCGAACAATGTGACCCCCCATTCGTAGTCGTCAAGACCGGCCGAGCCGGTGATGTATTGGGCAATACGTCCGGCGAACTTGCGACCACTGGCACCGTGTTCGTGCATCAACTCGCTGCGCCGTTCGAACGGCAACGTGAACCAGTTGGCATCGCCATCGCGCTTCTTGCTCATCGGATAGAAGCACCACGCCGGCATCGCATACTCGACGTGGTTCGGTGGGATCGTGGGGTACAGGCGGGGCCGCTTCATGTCGTCAGGCATCTGTGCGGCGTACTCGCTGACCTCGGTGAGACTGACATAGGAATCGACGATGTCGAGGCCGGCGCGCTGCACCGCGGTTTGCAGTACACGAAGTTCGCGCAGGTCCTCGTGGATGGCCATCACGGCCACGTCGCATTTGTGTCCGAGCATGGAAATGGTCACGACTTGGCAGCCAGCGGTCTCGGCCGCCTTCACCGCCGCAACAGCAGCTTCGGCTTCGAACATGGGTGTCGGCTTGCAGAACAGGTGCAGTACACCGACACCGGTTGACGGCGAGACAGGTTCGCTCTTCATGCGATCAGGCTAGGGCTGCATGCGCTCGGGCGCGTAGACATTGAGACGCTCACCACGGACGAAACCGGCAAGCATCAAGCCCGCACGCCGGGCGGTCTGCACGGCGAGCGCCGTGGGGCCGCTGACAGCAATCAGCGTGCCGAAGCCGGCCGCCCAAGCCTTCTGGACCAGCTCGAAACTTGCTCGACCGCTGACGAACAGACCGAGACCGGTTGCCGGCAGCTGGCCATCGAGCAGCATGCGGCCCACGACCTTGTCGACGGCATTGTGTCGACCGACATCTTCCCTCGTCGTCAACACCTCGCCGGCGGGCGTAAACGCCGCAGCAGCGTGCACGGCCCCGGTAGTCGAAAACAGGCCCTGACCACCGAGGACTACCGAAGGCATCGCAGCCAGCACATCGAGGGCGATGGGTGGAGTCGACGCAAGCTGTTCGAGGCGATCACACAACGTCTCGATGGCGTCGTTGCCACACAGCCCGCAGCTGCTCGTCGTCGTACCGAGACGAGGGGTCGGCACCGGCGCCTTCCCACCGGTCTCCACGGTCACCACGTTGAACTGGCTTTCGATGGCAGCACCATCGGCGCAGTACCGCACGCCCGTGACCTGCGCCCCGTCGAGCAAGCCGTCACTGAAACAGAATCCGGCGGCGAGTTCATAGTCGTTGCCCGGAGTGCGCATGGTCGTGCCGACGATGTTGCCGTCGAGCTGAATCGTCATTGGTTCTTCGACGATCAGCTCGTCGGGACGACGCCGAAGCGCTCCCGCTTCGTACACGGTGACGAGCAGCGACTCACTGCGACCACGAGCCATGCCACAGGAAGGTATCCGACGATCAATCATTCGACGATGCGCGAGGGAATATGGTTCGCACCATGGAACCGCGAAACAATGGTCGCATTCTCGCCGCCGAACTGGTTGGCACCCTCGTATTGATGCTCGGTGGCCCGGGGGTTGCGATCCTGCTACCGGGCCTCGGACTGTTACCGGAGGGTGATGCGTCGACGGGTGCCGGCCTGATCAGGATATTGATCATCGCCCTGGGATTCGGCTTCTCGCTCTTGATCATGGCCTATGTGATCGGTCCGATCTCCGGATGTCACATCAACCCTGCGGTCACGTTGGGCATGTTGTTGGCACGCAAGGTCGACCTGACGCAGGCGGTCTACTCGTGGATCGGACAGGTTGTCGGTGCGATCGGCGGCGCGTCGATCATCTTCGGCATCGCCAGCGGTCGTGACGGCTTCCAGCGCGGCCAATTTGCAGCCAACCTGTGGTCGGGCAAGTACTACGGCCTCGGTTCGGCAATTGTCGTCGAGGTACTGCTGACTGGACTGTTGGTGATGGTGGTGCTGTTCACGACCACCAAGAAGTTCGCCCCAGGAATGGGTGGCCTCGTCGCCGGTATCACCCTGACGCTGATCCACATGATCTCGATCCCGGTTGACAACACCTCGGTCAACCCAGCCCGCAGCCTGGGCACCGCATTGTTCGCCGACGGCAACACCGAGGCGCTGCAGCAACTCTGGGCGTTCATCCTGTTCCCGATGATCGGCGCGGTCGTTGGCGTGGTGATCTGGCTGATGCTCGACGACACCCGGCTCGAAGACACCGACCTGGCCGAATTGCCCGGCGCGTCGGAACTGCGCGACGTGTTGGGCAACATCTCCAAGGGCGTCAACGACATCGGCGACTGACGTCAGGTCAGCAACGTAAGCAGATCTGCTCGTCGTTTGGGGCCGAGCGCCGGCTCTGGCGGACGGTTGTCGCGGTCCTGCCATACGGCCAGCACCCTGCCACCGACGTCGGGATCCTTGATCATGGTGTCGGGCGCGGTGAGGAGATTGAGGGCGCGGAAGAAGGCGCGCAACACCACGGGATCACGACGCAGCGCCGGCAGCAGCCCGTCGCGGAACACTGCGCGCATGAAGCTGCGCTGATCGGTTGGATCACCATCGGGATCATCACCGGCCAGGAGAGCGGCGGCGACACGACGGGCCTCGGCATCCTGCTCGACGCTGGCCCGATACCACGGATAGATCTCAGCCCGAAGCGCCACCTCGTAGGCCAGCAACATCGCCTCCGAGTCTCCCGGATGAGCGTCGATCGCCTCGACCATCAGGTGTGCGCCCCAAAACGCCGTCGCACACCCCCTGCCGTACAGCGGGTTGGTGCACAGAACGGCGTCGCCGATGGCAATGCATCCGGTCGCCACTGGTCGCTCACCGACGACGTACTGCCGCCACCGGTTGATCAGTCCGGCCATGACATGAACCGACTCGGTGATCGGCTCGGCGCGACCATCGAGCCACGGAGCGGTGGCGACAAGCTGTCGGCCACACGTGTCGAACACGTCTGGATCAGTCAATTCCTTGCGTAGTTCCCGGTCACCGGTCGGCGTCGCAAGGGTGACCGAGAAGGTGCGGTTGTCGCCGACGAACACGCCGTACTTGAGGTAGCCCAGATCTCCGCCGATTGGACCGGTGCGCGGGGGATAGCCGGCGCCATCGAGCAGGCGATAAAAGCGGCTGAAGTAGACGATGCCGGTGTCGTCGACTGCTTCCCCGATAGGTGCACAGCCGATCTCCTGCAACCAGTCGGGCAGGGTGCTCCGGCGGCCGGCGGCCACGACCACCAGGTCGCTGGAGACCTTGCTGCCATCGGCGAGACGCACACCGGTGATGTGTGGCACTGCGCCGAGGTCGGCCACCAACCCGGTGACGGCAAGGCCGGTGCGAAACTCGACGAGTCCCTCGGCCAGTGCGGCGCGACGCAGCACCCACTCGAACGTCGTCCGCCGGCAGGCGAGCATCGACAGGTCGTCGTCAGCCGGCTCACGTTCGAAGTCGACCATCGTCGGTGGCAGGTCCTCGCCGAACCGCATCTCGGTGGCACCCTCGTCGATGAGCTCCTGGTAGATGTCGGGATAGTCCGACTTCAAGAGACCGACCAATCGCGCCAGGAACGCATGGCTGTGTCGTACTTGCGGTGCGCCGCGACGATCCCAGTCGAACGCCTCGTCGGCCGAGAGCGGCATCGGAGTGTCGTCACGCTCGAACACCGTGACGCTGTGGCCCCGCCGGGCGAGCGCCAGGGCGGCACCGAGACCAGCGACTCCTCCTCCGACGACCGCCACTTCCACGAGCCGACACTAACGGCCCAGGGCGAGGAGCCAAAGCGAAGGGAAGCGAACGAGGACCACCAGCAGGGTTGCCGGATTAGCACTCGCCGGTCTAGAGTGCTAGCACTCTCGCACTTCGAGTGCGAATGACATATCCCCTCATTGTGGAGGCACAAGTAATGGCGAAAATGATCGCATTCGACGAGCAAGCTCGTCGCGCACTGGAAGCTGGCATGAACAAGCTCGCCGACGCGGTCCGCGTCACATTGGGGCCGAAGGGCCGCAATGTCGTGTTGGAGAAGAAGTGGGGCGCACCCACCATCACCAACGACGGCGTTTCGATCGCGAAGGAGATCGACCTCGAGGATCCCTACGAGAAGATCGGCGCTGAGCTGGTCAAAGAAGTCGCCAAGAAGACCGACGATGTCGCCGGTGACGGAACGACCACGGCCACCGTGCTGGCATGGAGCATGGTCCGCGAGGGCCTGCGCAACGTGGCCGCCGGTGCCAACCCGATGACCCTGAAGAAGGGCATCGAGGCTGCCGTCGAGGCCGCAGTTGCCTCGATCAAGGATCTTGCCAAGGAAGTCGACTCGAAGGATCAGATCGCTCAGGTCGCCTCGATTTCGGCGGCAGACGACGAGATCGGTCAGATGATCTCCGAGGCGATCGACAAGGTCGGCAAGGATGGCGTCATCACCGTCGAGGAGAGCCAGACCTTCGGCATGGAAATGGATCTCGTCGAGGGCATGCGCTTCGACAAGGGCTACATCTCCCCCTACTTCGCCACCGACATGGAGCGCATGGAGGCGGTGCTCGAAGACCCGTACGTCCTGCTCGTTTCTTCGAAGATCTCATCGGTGCGCGACATGCTGCCGGTGCTCGAGAAGGTCATGCAGGGTGGCCGCCCGTTGATGATCATCGCTGAAGACATCGAGGGTGAGGCCCTGGCCACGCTGGTCGTCAACAAGATTCGTGGCACGTTCAAGTCGGCAGCTGTCAAGGCCCCTGGCTTTGGCGAGCGGCGCAAGGCGATGTTGCAAGACATGGCCATCCTCACCGGTGGTCAGGTCATCAGCAAAGAAGTCGGCCTGAAGCTGGAGAACACCACGCTCGATCTGCTCGGCAGTGCCAAGAAGATCATCATCACCAAAGACGAGACCACCATCGTCGAAGGTGGCGGCACGGAAGACGACATCAAGGGCCGCATCAACCAGATCAAGGCCGAGATCGACAACACCGACAGCGACTACGACCGCGAGAAGCTGCAAGAGCGTCTCGCCAAGCTCAGTGGGGGCGTTGCCGTTCTGAAGGTCGGCGCAGCTACCGAGGTCGAGCTCAAAGAGAAGAAGCACCGCATCGAAGATGCCGTGTCGACCACCAAGGCTGCCATCGAGGAGGGCGTCGTGCCCGGCGGTGGAGTTGCCCTGCTGCGTGCGCAGGCTGCTGTCAACAAGGTTGCCGATGGCCTCAAGGGTGACGAAGCCACTGGCGCCCGTCTGGTCGCCAAGAGTCTCGAGGCTCCGCTGAAGCAGATCGCCGAGAACGCCGGCATGGAAGGTGGCGTCGTCGTCGACAAGGTCAAGCACCTCAAGGGCAGCCATGGCCTCAATGCGGCCACCGGTGTGTACGAGGATCTGGTCAAGCTCGGCATCATCGACGCTGCCAAGGTCACCCGCTCGGCGCTGCAGAACGCGGCATCGATCGCTGCGCTGTTCCTGACCACCGAGGCTGTCGTTGCCGACAAGCCCGAGAAGGACGGCGGCGGCGGTATGGGCGGCGGAGGCATGGAGGACTTCTAGGCTCAGTCCCCCGGTCGACCCCAGCACCATCCAGTGTTTGACGACTGCGGCCCCGCATCGGGGCGTCAGTCATCAAACGCCTCGGATGAGACGAAACGAAAACGAAGAAAGGGCCCGCAGCGATGCGGGCCCTTTCGCTACTGAGCGATCGGTCAGCCGCCGGCGACGGCGGGGATGATGCTGACGGTCTCGCCGTCGGGCACCTTGGTGTCGACTCCGTCGAGGTAGCGAACGTCGTCGTCGGCCACGAAGACGTTGACGAACTTCCGCAATGCACCGGTGTCATCGAAGAGGCGCTCGCGGAAGCCGGGGTGCGCGGAGTCGAGGTTGCTGAGCACATCGGCCAGCGTGGCGCCCTCGACCTGTACGGAGGAGGCACCGCCCGCAATCGGACGCATCGTGGTGGGGATTCGAACATTCACGGCCATGACCGAAAGCCTACCAACCGGGTCAGGATTCGAAACCCTTGAGCACGGCCAATGTGTGCTCGGCCAGCATGGGCAGTACGTACCCGCCTTCGTGCACAAACACTGTGGCCCGATCGAGATCGCCGAGCAGCCGACCGACCGCCCTGAAGCCTGCGTCCGTGACCAGCAGTGGGCTGTTCGGATCGTCGGCGGCGGCGTCGACACCAAGCGAAACGACAATCGCGTCGGGCTCGAATCGTGCTACGTCAGCGAGCAGCGATGCGCACGCTTCCAACCAACCGGCATCGCCGGTTCCGGGGTCGACCGGGACGTTGCGATTGGTCGCGGTGTCGTCGATCTCGTCGGCGTGTCCGACCGTGTGGGGGAAGCCTCGGTGACCCCGCACCACACGCCCGTCGCCACGTTGTGTTGCACGTGGTCAGGGGCCACGACAACCTGCATCGACAGGCCGCTTGCGTTCACATCACACCCAGTAGCTCGTCGATCGGTAGTGCTTCGGCCACACGACCAAGACGACCAGTGGTGGTTGTCGCCCTGAACAGGCTGTCGAGCACCGCTTCCTCCGTCGCGTCGACCGCCGCCTCGAACAGTGCGTTGAGGTCGCGGTCGGACAGCACATCGTGGCTCACTCTTCCACGTCCGTCGCGCTCGAACCGGCAGCCAGCACTGAGCGCCAGAAAGATCTCGCCACTGCCGTGTGTGGCCACCGAACCGGTTCGCGCCAGGCCGAGCCCGGCGCGACGAGCCACCCGTTCGCATTGGGCCGGAAGGATCGGCGCATCGGTGGCGATCACGACGATGCAACTCCCGTCTGGCGCTTCGCGTTCGCCACGTCGTCCTCGTTCGGCGAACCGCCTGCCGACCGGCGAGCCGTTGACACACAGGCGCTCCAGCGCGCCAAAGTTCGTCATCACCAACACTCCGAGAACGTGTCCCTCGACGAGACGCGACGCGGTGCCGATGCCACCCTTCCAACCGAGGCAGGTCATGCCGGATCCTGCGCCGATCGCACCCGCCTCGAACAGCCCGCCAACGGCACCGCCGAATGCATCGGCAACGTGATGCGGCTGCACCGCCATGACCGACGGATCACTGAGCCATGAGTCGTCGCACTCGCCGATCACTGGGATGACAACGTCATCGCCGACGTCGGGAACGTCGCGCAGCGACGCCTCGACGACACCCTGGTACGCCAGGCCGACGCTCATCGTCGCCGTCAGCACCACGGGCGTCTCCAGCGTGCCCCACTCGCGGATGGTCAGCGATCCGGTCAACTCACCTGCGCCGTTCAGCACAGCCGTGCCAGCGGCCATCGGATGGCGAAACATCGAGTCCAAGGTGTCGGGAACAATCGCTGTCACGCCGGTGCAGTGCTCGGCAATGGTGGCGTGGCCAACGCGCAGGCCACCCACATCGGTGATCGCGTTGTGCGCACCGGTCGGCAGCGAACCGATCTCGATCCCGTAGTCGCGCGGACGTGGTCGGTGCTCCGTCATGCGGCGAGAGTACAACGACCGCCTACGGTGCATCCGTGCAGCGCTACGACGTCGCGATCATCGGTCTGGGTGGAATCGGCAGCGCCACTGCGTGGTTCGCAGCCCGGTCGGGTCAAACAGTCATCGGGCTCGAGCGATTCGCACTCGGCGGCCACCATCACGGAGCATCGCACGATCACAGCCGCATCATCCGCCACAGCTACCACACCCCGCACTATGTCGAACTGACCAGGCTGGCCTACGACGCCTGGCACGAGGTCGAGACCGAGAGCGGCGAGACGTGCGTTCATGTCACCGGCGGCATTGATCTGTTCCCGCAGGACGCCGCGATCGGCATCGAGACGTACCGCGACTCGATGCGCGCATGCGAAGTCAAGTTCGACGAGTTGACGTCGACAGAAGTGATGAATCGCTGGCCGGCATGGCACGTCGCGGCCGACACCGTCGTGCTGTATCAAGCCAACACCGGCATCGTGTCGCCCGCAGCAACAGTGCCCCTGCTCCAACGACTGGCTGGCGATCGCGGCGCGTTGCTTCGCGGGAACACGACGGTGGCAGCGATCGAGCCGAGCGGCGACAAGGTCACCATCCATCTGGCCGACGGCACGGCGATCAGCGCCGCGCATGTCGTGGTCGCGGCCGACGCCTGGACGGAGCCACTCATCGCGCCACTCGGAACTTCGTTGCCCCTGACCGTCACCCGCGAGCAAGTCACGTACTACGACACCGACACACCCTCCGCTTTCGAGCAAGCCAACTTCCCCGTGTGGATCTGGATGGACGACCCCTCGTTCTACGGCTTCCCCACGTTCGGTCGGCCGGGTGTGAAGATCGCCCAGGATTGCGGCGGGCTACCCGTCGATCCCGACACCCGAGGCTTCGATCCAGACCCGGCGATCCTGGCTCGTACCGACGCCTTCGGCCATGCCGCGTTCGGCGGCAGGCTGGGGCCGGCGCAGTCGACGACCACATGTCTCTACACGCTGCCACCCGATCGCGATTTTGTCGTCGACTCGCTACCCGAGCATCCCAATGTGCACGTCGCTCTTGGCGCCGGTCACGGCTACAAGTTCGTCGCCTGGTTCGGCAGGACCATGGCGGCGCTGGCGGGTGGCCGCGATCCAAGCTGCGACCTGACTCCATTTCGCCTGGATCGCCCGGCCCTGACGGACTCGGCGTGGGAAGCGAACTGGCTGGTGTAGCTTCGGCGGCGATTCAACGGCAGGCCGTGATCGGCGACAGCGAGCCGCGCCACGAGCGCGTCCTAATCAGCGGAACCGCGCATCTTCTCGGTCCACCAGCGTCGAATGTCGAGACTTGGGTCTTCCATGGGTGCATACCAACCGTGCTGAAATGATCGGCTGCTCATGCCGCGTTGCACGCGCTCGCAGATCGACCAGTCCTGCAGGTTGACCATGTGCCAGAAGTCGATGGCGTCAGATGGGTCGAAGTCGCGCTTGGCAACCTCATCGGGGTGGAACAGCAATTGGCATTCGATCGTGGTGCGACCTGCTTCGACCGGTTGGAGAATGAACGCGGCGACATGGTCGCGTGACAGTGACAGCATCAGGTTGGGATAGATCAGCTCTCCGAAGTGGTTGGTCCGCTCGCGCTCGTTGAGTCCGGGGAACGAGGCCCGCTCGCTGGTGCCGGTCGCGGTGTAGGTGTCGGCACCGGGTCGATGCGGGATGCCCTGCTCCCAATCGAGCGCCGCGCCGCCGCGTACGCGAAACGACGGCACCAACTCGCACAGCTCCGGATGCACGGGCCCGCAGTGATAGCACTCGTTGTAGTTCTCGGCGATCACTTTCCAGTTGGCGGCGACGTCGTAGTTGATCGCCCGACCGACGATCAATTGGTCGAGTGGGAAGCGGCACACGCGCTGACCGATCGGACCGAGGTCGTCGGCGAAGGAGGGGCCGTCGGTGGTGAGTCGTACGAACACGAAACCACCCCATTCGCAGAGCTCGTAGCGATGCAGGCTGAAGTCGGCAGGGTCAATGTCGTCGACCCATGGCGAGGCGCGCAACGAACCGTCGAATCCGTACATCCAAAAGTGGTACGGGCACCTGATGACCGAGTCGAAGCACGCCGACGTCGCCGCAGAGGTCGAATCAACCAACTCGGTGCCACGGTGCATGCACCGGTTGGCGAATGCGTGCAAGCCGCCGCCGGTGTCGCGCACGACCAGCATCCGCTCGGACGCAACCGACACCAGCCGGTACGAGCCGGGGGTGGCATCGATCGAGTCGCCGCGACCGATGCACACCCACGACGTGCCGATCGCCAGACGCTGTTCGTCGGCAAAGACCGCTGCGTCGCAGTACGCGGAGCGCGCCAGACTTGCTTCCATCAAGCGCTGACTGGTGGCCGCCGCGATGCCCACGGCTGGGCGGCTTCGAGCTGGGCGGCGATGCGCACCAAGACATCTTCTCGACCATATGCCGCGACCAGTTGCACGCCGACAGGCAGGCCATCCGCCGTCCAGTACAGCGGCAGGCTGATTGCCGGTTGGCCGGTGACATTGAATTGCGCAGTGAACTGCAGCAGCTCGACCACTCGCATGCCGCCTTCAGGTCCCGACAGGTAGCCGATCTCGGGTGGCGGGGTTGCGATGACCGGGGTGAGCAGGAGGTCGTGACCGACGCTGCCGTCGGCTGGGTGCCACCACGACAACACATCGCGACACCACGTGCTTTGCGCTGTGAGGGTCAGTAGGTAGTCGACGGCCGACAGTGATTTGCCGATCTCGCCGTAGAACATGTTGTCGGGTTCGAGGTCTCCGTCGGCCAGAGGTCTACCGAGGAGGTCTTCGATGATTCGCAGATCGTGGGCGGTGGCGGTGGCGACAACGGCGATGAAGCGATCGGGAAAACCGGGGTCGGTGAGCGCCGCGGGCGACGAGTCATCGACATCGTGGCCGAGGGACTCCAGCAGCTTGGCCGCTGCAGCAACGGCTGCTTCGCAATCGGGATGCGACGGCACGTTGGGCGAACGGTCGAGCACGCCGATGCGCAGTCGCCCGGGGTCTGCCCCGACCTCGTCCACCAACGGTCGAGCGAACGGCGGGGCGATGTACGGGTCGCCCGGCTCGTAACCGGATATCGCGTCGAGCACGGCAGCGGTGTCGCGGACGCTGCGGGTGACACAGCCGTCGATCGTCCCGCCGTCCCATGACTTTCCGATGAGTGGCGCCTGACTGACACGGCCGGTTGTCGGCTTGAGCCCGACCAATCCACATTCCGAGGCCGGAACGCGGATCGAGCCTCCACCGTCGTTGGCGTGACCGACGGCGACGATTCCGGCGGCGACCGTAGCCGCCGAGCCTCCCGACGAGCCTCCGGTCGAGTGGTTGAGATTCCAGGGGTTGCGCGCCGGCCCATATGCGAGCGGCTCGGTGGTGATCGTGCTGCCCAGCTCTGGTGTATTGGTTCGGCCGATGGCAACGAAGCCGGCAGCACGGAATCGGCGATACAACGCCGAATCCACCGGCGAGCGATAGTCGATCGCCTTCAACGCCTGGTTGCCTCGATGGTGCGGCTCGCCCTTCATCACACAACCGAGGTCCTTCACGACCATCGGCACGCCGGCGAACTGGCCCCGGCCGCCTGTTGCGGCATCGATGGCGGCAGCGTCGGCGACGGCAGCGTCGTAGCGGGGGTGGATGATCGCGTTGATTTGGGGGTTTACCCGTTGAGCGGCCTCGATCGCTGCGTCGACCAATTCTCTGGCTGAGGCCGACCCGTTGCGCACCAACTCGGCCTGCGCTGTGGCGTCGAGTGATGCGAGGTCGCTGGCGATTCCCATGGCGGGCAACCCTAGGCTGCGGCCGTGCGCGTCGTGGCAGCGGTCGACAAGTTCAAGGGCACGGCGACCGGCGCACAGGCGGCCGCCGCCGTCGGTTCGGCATGCTGGGAGCTCGGGCACGACTGCGTCGAGCTGCCGATGGCCGACGGTGGGGAGGGCACTCTCGAGGCGCTCGGCGGCCCGAACCGCACCTCGACCGTCACGGGCCCGCTGGGTGATCCGGTGCTGGCCGAATGGCGGCTGTCGCGCGGTACGGCTGTGATCGAAATGGCCAGAGCGTCGGGCTTGACGCTCGTCGGCGGCGCGATCAACAACGACGCGATGGCGGCGTCGACCATCGGTACCGGCGAGTTGATCGACATGGCGCTGGACGCTGGCGCAAAGAAGATCATCGTCTGCCTAGGCGGGTCGGCCACCACCGACGGCGGGTACGGCGCGGTGCGAGCCATCCAAGGCCCGCACCGCCTACGCGGCGTGCAGCTTCTCGTCGCCTGTGATGTTCGCACCCGTTTCGTCGACGCTGCCGAGGTGTTCGGGCCTCAAAAAGGTGCGTCGCCGGCGCAGGTCAAGTTGCTGACCGGTCGGCTGCATCGCCTTGCGCAGATCTATCAACACGACTACGGCGTCGACGTGCGCGATATGGACGGCACGGGAGCCGCCGGTGGAATCGCCGGCGCATTGGTAGCGCTCGGTGGCCGTCTGCTGCCCGGGTTCGATCTGGTCGCCGATGAACTCGACCTCCACGACGCCATTGCGGCCGCCGACATCGTGATCACCGGCGAGGGTTACCTCGACGAGCAGAGCTTCGAGGGCAAGGTTGTCGGTGGAGTGCACTCGATGGCGGTCGCCGGTGGCAAGCCGGTCGGCGCGATCGTAGGCGATGCCGCACCCGAGGTGGCGGGGCGCATCGAACACGTCAGCTTGGTTGATGCCTACGGCACGGAACGGGCGATGAACGAGCCGTTGTGGTGTATCGAGCGTGCCGCAGCGACGATGCTGCGGCGGCTTACGGGGCCCCAGTCGTAGTGGATTCACCAACTGGCGTCGTGTCGGCCGTGACCGGTTCGAGCATCTGCGCCAGCGTCTTGCCGGCCTTGTCGTCGCCGAGCAACACGACGACAGTGTTATCGAGCAACAGTGTGGGATCCAGCAGCGACACGGGCGTGGGAATGGGCTCGATCGTGGCAACGCCCATCAACGCAGCAACCGACTGCGCAACCGCCTGAGCAGCAACATCGCCGTCGAGGTACTGAATCTTCGTCACCAGTTCTTTGGTCGCCCCGTTGGTGGGCTCGCCCATGGTGAACTGCTGTCCCTGCAACGCCGTGGTGAGAACCCCGGCGACACCGTTGGCATGCGACGAGTTGGCTACCAGCACCTTCGCGCCAGCGGTTTGCGCCTGGAACACAGTGGTCGTGGTCTCGGCCGGGATCAGCGGCAGCGTAGTGGTCGTCAACGGATCGATCGTGGTCGTAACCGGCACCGTCGGAGCCGTGACACCGTCGTCGTCGTCACTACGAATGTTCTTGAGGATCAAGAACCCAACCACGACCGCGGCAATGGCGATCACGATGGCCAGTGTCGAGCCCATCGGCGAGGCGCCGCTGCCCGAGCGCTTCGGGCGGCTCGGCTGTTCGTTACTCATGTGTGCTCCTCAATGTCTCGGGCTAATCTCCGCTCGCCGCGCCCTCGATCATTTCCCGACGGCGCCGCTCGCGATGGCGTCGTAGCCGACGCAC
>JANPBZ010000167.1:0-18141 GCA_031430695.1 Ilumatobacteraceae bacterium | reverse complement strand
TGGCTGCGCCAAGTACCCCTCTTGCTCGAGAACCGCCATCTCGTTGCGCACCGTGGCCGAACTGACCCGTACACCCGGCAGGTCGGCAATGTGCGTCGACCCAACGGGCTGTGCCGTGGTGATGTACTCCTGCACGACGGCCCGGAGAATGGAGGTCTTGCGTTCGTCGAGCATCTGGCAGTTCAGGTTAGCGAGTGCTACCCACGACGAGTCCGTATCGACGCAACGCTTCGCCACGTTCGACGGCGTGATCCACCATCGGCGCCGGCTATGCCGGGGTCCCGAACTCGGGTATCCAGCGCCGCACGTAGTCGCCGTCGGGGTCAAAGCGCTTGGCCTGCGCAGATGGGTTGAACACCCGAAAATATGGTGCGGCATCGGTACCGGTGCCCGCAGCCCATTGCCAGCCGTGGTTGTTGGACGCCAGGTCGCCGTCGATCAGGTGGTTCATGAAGTGACAGGCGCCCCATTGCCAGGGGAGATGGAGGTCTTTCACCAGGAAGCTTGCGGCGATCATGCGCACCCGATTGTGCATCCACCCCGTGGCCACCAGTTGACGCATCCCGGCGTCGACGATCGGGAAGCCGGTGTGGCCCGACGACCAGGATGAGAGCCTTTGGCGGGCCGCCTCGCCCGTGTCGGTCGGCATCGCATCCATTCGAGCGTCGAGATTCTCCCACGCCGAGTCAGGCCGACGATGCAGCACGTCGGCGTAGAAGTCGCGCCACGCCAGTTCCGACGCGAACGTGTCGTGGGCCCTACCTGGCGCCAGATCGGCGAGCATCTGCCGCGGGTGCACCACACCCCATCGGATGTCGGCCGACAACTGACTGGTTCCAGCGATCGCCGGCATGTCGCGTTGCTGGTCGTACAGGTCCAGCGGACCGTCGACGAACGCCGACCAACGTTCGCTCGCCGCAACCTCGCCAATGTCGGGCAACGGATACCGGAGATCGACGGTCGTCGGAGGTCCGTCGCACGCGATCGTGCTTGCACCGAGCCAATCGACGTCGGGTATGCCGAGCGGCGCAGCCACGCGCTGCGATCGCCAGCGTTTGAAGTACGGGGTGAACATCGCATACGGAGCTCCATCGTCTTTGACCACCGAACCAGGGGCGACCGCGTATGGCGAGGCGCTTCCGAGCAAGCGTCGATCGTCTGCCCGCAACCGTTCGGCGATGGTCGCATCGCGTCGGCGGCCGTAGGGCCCGAAGTCCCGCGTGACGAACACCGAGCCGGCGCCGACCTCCGCTGCGACCCGAGGAACCACCTCGGCCGGATCGCCGTAGCGGTAGACCAACGCATCGTCCATCGAACTGTCCAGGCTGCGCAGCGCCCGATTCATGTACGCACGACGCGGCGCACCTGCAGCAGCAAAGGCCGGGTCGACGACAAACAGGGGAACGACGGGAAGACCGGTCGATGCCGCAGCCGTCAGCGCCGGTTGATCGGCCAAGCGGAGATCACGACGAAACCACATCACGACACAGCGCATACCACAGGCAGTCTCGCCTACGGTGTGGTTCCGTGTCCGATCCTGCGGTTGCCGGCCCTTCGCTGATCCTGCTGGTTCGCCATGGTGCGACGGAGTGGTCGGAGAACGGTCGCCACACCGGTCGCACCGATATTCCGCTGATCGAGAAGGGCCTGCGCCAAGCTGATCGCCTGCCGCCTCTGCTCGCGACACTGTCAGAGGGTGCCCTTCCGCTGGTGTACACCAGCCCGTTACAGCGTTCGGTGGAGACGGCGCGCCGCGGCGTCCCGGGTGCCGAAGCAACGGTGGTCGATGCGCTGGCCGAGTACGACTACGGCGCCTACGAGGGTCTGACCGCTGCCGAGATCGACGAGCAGCAGCCCGGATGGAACCTGTTCGAGGATGGTTGCCCAGGCGGCGAAAGCCTGCATCAGGTCGTCGCCCGCTGCGACGGCTTCATTGCGAAGCTCGAGCGCACAGCAGCCGGCCGCGCCGCAATCGTGTTCACCCACGGCCATCTCAGCCGCATCCTGACCACGCGGCTAGTCGGTCTGCTTCCCCAGGCCGGTGCCGTCCTGCAGAACGACACCGCCGCCGTAGGGATCATCTCCGACAAGCGCGGTCAGTACGTGATCACCGGCTGGAACATCCGCGCCGATTGATCGGCGACGCGCCTCTGCACCCACGGCCACGCACACCAGGGCGATCACGCTGCCATACGCCAGACTCCACTCGGCGCTGACATGGTCGGCAATCCATCCGGTAATCGGCGCGCCGATAGGTGTGGTACCCAAGAACGCGACGGCCCCGAGGGCCAGCAACCTGCCGCGCATGTCGGGCGGGCTCTCTTGTTGCGTGATCGCATTCAGGGCAGCGATGAAGGCTGCCCCGCCGGCGCCTAGCGGAAGGCTGACAAGATACGCCGCCCAGATAGACGGTGCCCAGGCAACGGCGAAACCGCTGAGCCCGAGCACCAAAGCCGCGCCGAAGAACCACGCCGAACCGATTCGGGGACGGGCGGCAGTCAGCAACGATCCGACCAGACTGCCCACGCTGGTCACCGCCAGCAGCCAGCCGAACAACTCCCTGTCGTGGAAGCGAAGGTCGGCAAGCTTCAACAGCGAAACGCCGTAGTTGAACGCGAACGTGCCGATGACCGTGAACACCAGAAAGAGGATGAGGAGGCGACGATTGTGGCGGACGAATCGCAGTGCCTCGCGGACCGGCTGCCCGCCACGAGAGGCCGGTGGAGATGGGTACAGCTGCGTCATATCGATCCGCCAGATCGGCCACAGGATCGCTGCGAACGACACACCATTGATGATGAACAACCAGCCCGGATCCATCCAGCGCAGCATCAGTGCTGCGAGCGCCGGGCCGAAGATGCGCGAGCCCGTCATGACAGCGGTGTTCAGCGAGACGACGTTCGAGATATGACGTGGCTCGACCAACTCGATCACGAAGCCCCGCCTGGCCGGATTGTCGATTGCGGCGACGATGCCGTTCGCGAGTGAGACGAGATAGATGACCGCCAGCGGCGCCCACTGGGCGAGCGCGAGCACTCCCAGCAGCAGCGCCAGTACCGCCTGACCGCTCTGGGTCAGCATCGTCATCTTTCGCTTGTCGACCCGGTCGGCGATGGCTCCCGCCCAGACACCGAGCACCAACATCGGCAGGAACTGACAAAAGAGTGCAATTCCGACGTCGGTGGCTTTCCCGGTCTGCTGGTACACCAGCAGCGAGACGGCGGTCATCTGAATCCACGAGCCGATGTTGCTGAGGCTGAGGCCGAGGAAGAACAGTCGTGCGTTGCGATGCTCGAGCGATCGAAACATCTGCGACTGAGCCATCACGCTATTTCTACCGGGATCGTCCTCCAGCCGGACAGTCGGCGGCCGCCGCGAACAAGACGGGTGGTACTGTTCGAACGTGTTCGTTGCCGCGCGCGGCCGGAGAGTTGTGCTCGCTGCGATCCTTTCGGTCATGGCGGCCTGCTCCGCGCCTTCCCCCGAAAATCCAGAGGTGCGGGCCGGAGCCGTCTACGACACGATCGTCCGTTGGTTCGCCCAGACCTCCGGCGACGACCCCGATCCGTTGCCCGTTTTCATCGAGCCTCGCGGCGAGGGCGCCTCGATCGCACTCGACGTTCAAGCCGAGCTGGTCCAGTCGGCTCACGAAATCGCAACGGTGCGGTTCATCGACTCACGCGACGAAGCATTGGTCACCAACGAGGATGGCACCGTCGTGGTCGCCGACGAGGGCATCCTCATCCGTCTGGCCCCGGTGGTCGAGGAGGTCGAGAAGGTTCGCCTCGACGTCGACGTGCACGAGCTCGACGAGCAGTTCCGAACCCTCCAGTTCACCCTGAACCTCATCGACGACCAGTGGGTGATCGAGCTACCTCCTGTGGTCGTACCTGCCGGCTAATCGGCTGCTAGTGCTCCGACCACGAACGTTCGCAACGTTGGTGCGGTGAATACGACCGGGCGTTGCCTGGCACCGCACGGCGGTGATCGAGCTGTTGATCCAACGTGCTCGGGCGCGGGAATACGCCTGGGCAGGCCGAAAGCGCGCCCGACGAGTGCTCGGGCGCGGGCCGCCTACAGGGCGCGAACGTCCGTGGTCACAGCACTAACCGGGCGCAACGTCGACTGTCCCGCTTCCCCGAGTCAGCGAGCGCTCCCCGATCAGTGCGGCCGCCGCCTCGATCACTGCGAGCGACTCGGCGGCCGTTGGATCCAAGGTGCCGGCAACGACCGCAGACACACTGTCGGCCAGAACCTCCCATGTCGCTCCAGCCATCGACACGCTCGACGACGGGCTGCGGGCGTCGAGCACTCGCACGGCGCTGTCCGCGACGACGACGGCCACATAGTGGTCTCCCTGCTCCCTGAATCGCGTTGCCTCGGCAAGTAGCGCTAGTGGAAGTCCCTCGGTCACAGCGCGAGGACGTTGGCCGAGAAGCCAGCGTCCGGCCTCGTTGCGCAACGAGAGATGCAGCTCGGATGCGTAGGCCACGCCGCCGAGCACCAGTACGACAGCGACCGCGGCGAAGCCCACCCTTGGCCCTGGGTAGACCAACACAGCCGTCGCCGCACCGGTGACGTTGGCGAGTTGGAAGACCAGCTCGCTGCGTGAGATCACCCGCCCCCGCATCAGGTGCGGCACGGCGCCATACAGACCATCCATCGCCCGAGCAGCGACGCTGCCGGCGAGACCGATCGCCAAGGCGATGGCCACGATGCTGAGGCTGCCGATCGTGAGCACGCCGAACGCCGACATCGTTCCGGGAATCAGCAAGGTGAGCACGATGATCCCATCTGACGAGAAGGCGCGATGCAACCTGGGCGAGACCATTGTTCCCAGGAACGTCCCGATGCCCGCAGCAACCAGTGCAGCGACGAAAATCCATTCGTCGCCGCCGCCGCGCTTGATCGACAGTGCGAGCAGAAATGTGAGCGCGCCCTCCGCAGCGCGGATGATCGCCACGGCCGGCGCAGCGCGGCGAACCGCGACCGGTGTCTCGACGCGAAGCACCGCACTCTCGGGACGGGCCTCGACAGCGAAGCTTGGGATGCGAGCGGCGAGCACCGCCGCGCCCACGAACACAACAGCCGCGACGATTGGCAGCCACTCGACGCCGACGAGTCCGATCAGCGCTCCACCGATCGCGGTTCCGATGCCACCGGCAATTGTGCCGGTTCGAGCCAGATGACCACTCGCAGTGACGAGCTCGGTACGTTCCGGCGCCAACTGGGCGACCATCGCGGTCTTTGCCAACGCGTATGCCTTGCGCGACAGCAAGATGCCGAACACCAGTGGATAGAACGCCAGCGACAGCAACGAGCTTGCAAGCAACAACGAGAACACAGCGCGGGCAACGTGCGAGCAGATGACGACGAACCGTGAGCCGGCCCTGATGCGGTCGAGAGCGGGCCCGACCACCTGCGCGACGATTGCCAGCGGTGCTGCGGTCAGCAGGAGGAACAGCAGGATCCGGCTGCGCGATGCCTCGAGCGAAACGCTGAAGAACAGCGAACCGATCAGTGAGAGCGTGATCAACGAATCGGCAATGTCGTCGACCGCGTGGGTGAGGGTCAGTCGACGAATCGACGCGGGACCGATAATGGCGGCCCACAAACGCGACAGAAAGGTCGGCGTCGCCGTGTGCCCGTCAGCGGATGCTCGTGCCACTGCACCGAGTATCGCAGAGCGGCGACAGGCGGTGGTCGTCTGGCGATCAGTCGTCGAGCTTGAGGGCTGAGATGAAGACGTCGCCGGGCACTTCGACGCGCCCGATCGACTTCATCTTCTTCTTGCCTTCCTTCTGCTTCTCCAGCAGCTTGCGCTTGCGGGTGATGTCGCCGCCGTAGCACTTGGCGAGCACGTCCTTGCGCTTTGCCTTCACCGTTTCGCGAGCGATGACCTTGCCGCCGATTGCTGCCTGAATCGGAACGTCGAACATCTGCCGAGGGATGAGTTCTTTCAGCTTTTCGCACATGCGATTGCCATAGGCGAAGGCCTTGTCGCGGTGCACGATCGTCGAGAACGCATCGGCGTGCACGCCGTTGAGCAAGAGGTCAACCCGCACCAGTTGGCTGCGTTGATAGCCGCTCAGCTCGTAGTCCAGGCTGGCGTACCCCTGGGTGCGACTCTTCATCTGATCGAAGAAGTCGACGACCACTTCCGCGAGCGGGATCTGGTAGTGCAGCTCGACTCGCTCGGGTGAGAGATACTCCAACTTCGACAGCTCACCGCGGCGGGACTGGCACAGTTCCATCAACGTGCCGGTGTAGTCCTTCGGTGTGATGATGCTGACCCTGAAGAACGGTTCCTCGATGTAGTCGATGTTCTGCGTCGGCGGCAGATCGGCGGGATTGTCGACCAGTTCGACGTCGCCGTTGGTCTTGCGCACGCGGTACTCAACACTGGGAGCGGTCGCGATGAGAGCAAGATTGAACTCGCGCTCCAGGCGCTCCTTGACGATCTCCATGTGAAGAAGGCCGAGGAAGCCGCAACGGAATCCGAATCCGAGGGCACCCGACGACTCCGGGCTGTATGAGATCGAGGCGTCGTTGAGCCTCAGCTTCTCGAGGCTTTCGCGTAGCGTCTCGAAGTCGTCACCATCGATGGGAAACAAACCGCAGAACACCATCGGCTTCGGGTCGTGGTATCCGTCGAGCGCCGCGGTCGCACCGTGAGCAAACGTCGTGACCGTCTCGCCGCTGCGGGCGTGGCCGACCTCCTTGATCCCGGCGATCAGATAGCCGACCTCACCCGGGCCGAGTTCAGGAACTGGAGTCGGCACCGGTCGGCGGACGCCGATCTCGATTGCCTCCTGCGGGGTACCGGCCTGCATGAACATCAGCTTCGAACCGTTGGTCAGGCGACCATTCATCACTCGGACCGAGCTGACAACGCCGCGGTACTGGTCGTACTGGCTGTCGAAGATCAGCGCCTGCAGCGGTGCGTTGGCATCGCCGGTCGGAGCCGGTATCCGCTCGCAGACTGCGTCGAGCAACAGGTCGATTCCTTCGCCGGTCTTCGCCGAGATCCGCAGGATGTCCTCGGCCGGGATCCCGAGCACCTTCTCGATCTCCATGGCGTAGCGATCGGGATCTGCGGCCGGCAAATCGATCTTGTTCAAGGCGGCGACGATCTCGAGGTCGTGCTCCATCGCCAGATAGCAGTTGGCCAGCGTCTGGGCCTCGATCCCCTGGGCGGCGTCAACGACCAACACCACCCCTTCGCAGGCAGCCAGACTGCGGCTGACCTCGTAACCGAAGTCGACATGGCCAGGGGTGTCGATGAGGTGCAGCGTGTAGCCCTTCCAATCGACACGCACGTTCTGAGCCTTGATCGTGATGCCTCGCTCACGCTCGAGATCCATCGTGTCGAGATACTGAGACCGCATGTCACGGGCATCAACTGCATGGGTGAGCTCCAGGATGCGGTCGCTGAGAGTGCTCTTCCCGTGGTCGATGTGGGCAATGATCGAGAAGTTGCGGATGCGTGAAAGGTCCATGGCGTGGTCGCTAGATGCTACCGGCGACTCTCATCTCGTGGTTGGAGCGTCGCGGCGGCGCTGTTAGCCTTGCCGGGCTTATCAACCTGCGAGCCGAGTATCAAGAGAGTCGTCCGACGTGGCAAATATCAAGAGTCAAAAGAAGCGAATCCTCACCAACGCCAAGGCGGCCGAGCGCAACAAGGCTGTCAAGAGCGAGCTGAAGACACGCAGCAAGAACGCGGTCAACGCTATTGGTAGTGAGACCGGCGAAGAGTCGTTGCGTCTCGCCGTGAAGCGCCTCGATATGGCCGCTGCCAAGGGTGTCATCCACAAGAATCAGGCCGCCCGCCGCAAGAGCCGCCTGATGAAGAAGATCAACTCGGGGGCGTAGTTCGCGTCAACGGCGGGCCGCACCCGCCAGTCTGCTCAGGCGGGCAACGAGCACTTCCATGACCAGTTCATCTGGCCACTCCTTGGCGCCACGCAGGTCGAGGTCAGCCTGGGCCAGCAGGCCGATCGCTCGTACCACGCCGGCGTTCCCAAGCTTGCGGTACTGATCCAACGCCTTCTTCGCGGGATAGCCGGGCTTGATGCCCAGCACTACAGCCACCGACGATTCATCGTTGGCGTTGGCACCATCGAGCGTCAGCAACTTGGTGTAGTGATTGTGCAGGATCGCCATCACCTGCAGTGGGTGGCGCTCGCCGGCTCGCAGCATTCGATGGAGCAAGAGCAGTGACTTGGTGGTGTCACCCCGGTCGACGGAATCGGTGAGGTCCCACGGCGGCACTCCCCCGGCCTCGCCCAGGAACGGCTCGACGTCGACGACCTTCAACGTGTGCGAGTCGCCATAGGCCGACACCAACGTTTCGAGGATGCCTTGAACGCGCCCGGCGTCCTCGCCCAGCCACGACGACAGCAAGGCCAGGGCCTGTTGGTCCAGCTTCAGGCCGGCCGCGATGACTTGTTCTTCGAACCAACCGCTGCGCTCTCTGGCCCGTGTCGGCGGGACGGTGTCGACCACGTTGGCGCCGGACTTCTTGACCGAGTCGGTCAGAGATTTGGGTAGCCGTCCACCACCGCCGACCAGCACCAACTCGGTGCTGGGCAGAGGGTCGCCGAGGTAGGCGATCAGCGGTGCGACATCGTCGGCGCCAAATCGGCCGACACCGCGTGCAATGACCACGCGAGATTCGGTGAGGAACGGCGGAGTCTGGGCGGCATCGACGACCGAGCGCATCTCGTAC
The DNA here is from genome assembly GCA_031430695.1 of Ilumatobacteraceae bacterium. Classification (GTDB taxonomy): domain Bacteria; phylum Actinomycetota; class Acidimicrobiia; order Acidimicrobiales; family Ilumatobacteraceae; genus JAENVT01. The sequence continues at coordinate 9,413 of JANPBZ010000167.1, read as the reverse complement.
TCGTCGTCGTCGAAATCATCGACCATCAGCGAGCGGTCGCCGTCGCCGATCAGGCGGTGCACGAGTTCCGCCACTGCGGTGAGCAGCAGAGACTCGTCGTCACCGGTGATGAGGTTGACTGCCATGCTGAATCAGATTGGCACATCGCTGGACGGGTGACGCCAGCGATGCCGAATCACCAGCGCACTGACCGCTATTGCAACGCCCAGCCAACCCAACGCCGCCCACCCTGCCGAGGGTTCGATCGCTGCGCCGAGGTAGGCGACGGAGGCAACCCAGCGCGTCCCTGCCTCGCATGGCGCCATCAGCAGCGGCGCCAACGGCGGCGCCATCGCAGACGCCAGACCACCGGGAATGCCGATCAACATCACGAAGCCGGCAACCGGCACGGCCAGGAGATTGGCCGGCAGCGATACCAACGGCAGGCGATGAAAGACCAACCAGCTCGGCAACACCACGCCCAGCTGGGCGCCGAGCGTGACCGACAGCGGCGCCCGAAACCAGACTGGTCCCGGCAGGCGTTCGGCCAGCGGGGGCGCGGCAACGCACACTCCTGCGGTTGCGCCGGTCGACAACCAGAACCCGACCGACCACACCAACATCGGATCGACGAGCACCAGAATGGCGATCGTCCAAGCGAGCAGCCGAACGACCGACTGTTGCCGTCCGAGCAGGAACGACGAGCTGGCGAGCATGGCCATCACACCCGCGCGCAGCACCGATGGCTCGAAGCGGGTGAGGGCCATGAACCAGCCGATGACGCCGAGCGTCGCCCCCCATCGCCACCACGGTCGCAATCGACGCAGCAACGGCGACGCTGCGGCGAGGACGAACACGACGTTCTGGCCAGAGACAGCGGTGAGATGAGACATCCCCGACGACCGAAACGCATTGATCATCTCGGGTGACTCACGGGCGTCGTCACCGATCACCAAACCGGTGAACAGGGCCGCGTGGTCGGCGGTCATGGTCGACTCGGCGGCGCGGCGAAGTGCGGTGCGCACGCGCGACGATGTTCGATACAGCGGCGAGCCCTCGCGCCAGTCGCCGACGAAGTCGACATCGAGTTGCCCGACGACGTGCCGTATCTGGGCACGCCGTACGTTGGAGGTGGTCGGCCGCCGCTCACCCTGCACATACACCAACTCGCCCGCCTGCCGGTCGACCAGCCGCCGCCGCGGTGACCCGTATGCCCACACATCGAATCGCTCGCCAACGACCTCGACGGTGACGCGCAACCCGCTGCCGAACGGCGAAGGATCGCCAACGATCGTGACCCAACCTGCAAAGTCACCGATGTGTCGTGGTGTAGCGGACTGCCAATTGGCCTGCGATCGCCAGCCGCCGGCGAGACCGATGGCGAGGCACGCCACGAGCACCGCTGGTCGCCGGCAGACGATCAGTGACATCACAGCGACGACACCGATCCACAGCACGGACTGCGTCCAGACGCCCATGACCGCGGCGAGCGTGACCATCGCGACGTCGCCATCGCCGAGCGGGTGCCGCCGACCATCACTTCGCACGTCGTACGCTCGGATCATCGAAGCCATGCCACGCATTCATCAACCCGTGCCATTGGGACCGCGCGCCTACCGATCGAAACTCCGCGGCGCCGGCCCGGTGGTCGCGCTGTTGCCGCCGGCCGCGCTCGGTCTGTTCTCGCTGCTACTGCTGCGCGGCAACACATCACTCGGCCGAGGCATCGCTGGTTTCCTGGCTGCCGTACTGGCTGCGCCAGGGCTGCTGGTAGCCGGGGCTCCGCTTCGGTCGGGTAGCGGTGTCTATCTGGGTGCCGTGGTCGGCAGTGCTGTGCTGTGGATGATCGTCGGGGCCGTTGCCGCGAGGCGGGCAACGCGCCTACCTGTTGCATCGTGGCGCGACTACTGGCGCGAGTACGCATGGCTGGCTGTCGGTGTGTGGCTGGGGGTAATTGCCGCCCTGGTCGCTGTGAATCTGATATTCGGGCGAGCGCTGTTCTGATCACACCGTCACCAGGCCGCGCAGTGCGTCGAGCTTGGCCGGGCCGATGCCGCGCACGTCGCCGAGCTGGTCAACATCCTGGAACGGACCGTTGCGTTGCCGGTGAGCCACGATTGCGGCCGCAGTGGTGGGGCCGACGCCGGGTAGCACATCGAGCTGATCTGCCGTCGCCGAGTTGACATTGACCGGCCCCGCAGCAACGGTGTCGTCAATTGCGGGATCGACGCCGATCACGGCTGGAACCAGCTCGCCAACCCTGGGCACGTAGATCCGCTCGCCATCGCGCACGGTTGCCGCAAGGTTGACCACGTTGAGGTCAGCGTCTGCGACGACGCCGCCTGCAGCGGACACCGCGTCGGTCACCCGAGCCGAGGCGGCCAGCGTGTAGACACCCGGACTCGCGACCGAACCGGTGACGTACACAACCACTGAAGATGCGACGGTGGTTGTCGACACCACGACCGACGAATCACTCGTCGAGGTCGTGCGTGCCGCAAAGGGCAGCTGATCCTCCGGACGGCTCGGTGAAGCCTTCAGTAACCATGTTCCGCCGACGATCACCGCGATCACCGCGAGGGCGGTCGCCGCCACTCGTCCGGGGCCGAACCACACGATCCACTCGCGCAGGCGCTCGAGTGGAGAACGCGGCGCGGCAGGGCGAGGAAGACTCGATTCCATGACGACCCTCCTCAGCGGCGTGGCACTGCACTGGGCGCATGGCGCGCCAGCGGCTACTGGGGGAAGTCAGAGCCGGACACTATCGACGACCCGCCGGTTTCGCTACGACGCGATGGGCGCGTGGAGGTCGTCTCGCACGGCTGTGGTCAGCGAGCGCCGAGCGACCCAATCGGCCTCGATCTCGAGTGGAATGCGCAGATAGGCGCTGCGATGATCCTTGCCGCGAAGCCTCCACAGGGCGTACGGGCCGAGATAGCGAACCGCGAAGCCCATGACACCGAAACGCTTCCATTGCCGTACATGCACCAGCTCGTGCCGCAACAGGTACGGCGATGCCTTGCCGCGCCGCACGATCACCAGCGAGCCGACGGTGATGCCGTCGGCCCCCTTTGGCACCGGGCCGCCCTCCCACAGGCGGTATCCATCGCGACGTTCGATGCGATGCTCGATCGGCATGGCCGGACCCTAGCGCGCCCCTCAGTACAGGCGTGCCGTGAGCTGCTTGCGATACGTAGCGGTGCGCGGATCGTCGGGGCCCATCAATTCCAAAATATCGACGAACTGCTGCCGAGCCTCATCGTCGGTCTTCACCTGGTCGAGCAGATCCGACAGGCGGGCGTCGTAGTCATCGGTGATCAACGTGGGTTGCGTGCTGACACGAGCGGCAGCGGCAACCCTGCGCGTGCGATCGGTTTCGGGAATTCGAGCGAGGAATGCCAGGGCCTGTTCCGCCTCGCCGCGGGCCACGAGCAACTCGGCGAGCCCGACGATGGCGTCTTCGTTGGCCGGCTCCAGCTCCAACGCGGCCCGATAGGCACCCTCGCTCCCCTCGGCGAGCAGTGATGCGACGGTGCGTTCGGCCTCCGAGGGCAGCAGGTTGGCGACGAACTCTTGGATGACGTGCTCGGGGTGGGCGCCGACGAAACCATCGACGACCTCACCGTTCTTGAGCGCATAGACCGCCGGAATCGATTGGACCTGAAAGGCTTGCGACACGCCCGGGTTTTCGTCGACATTGACCTTGACGAGGATGACCTCGCCGTTGGTCGCATCGGTCACCTTCTCGAGGATCGGCCCAATCGTTTTGCATGGGCCACACCATGGTGCCCATAGATCGACGACCACAGCAGCAGTCTTGGAACGGTCGACGACCTCGGTCTGGAACGTTGCGTCGGTGACATCGATGGCCATGTCGGCACGATACCCGGATACGGTACGGGCAGCATGAACGACGTGCCAGGCATCAACGCTGAACCGGCCACAGAGTGGCTGTTGGCCAACATTGCCGGGGCTCGCGGGCCGTTTACGTTCGAGGTCATCGCCGGCGGTCACTCCAATCTCACCTACCGCGTCGTCGGCACCGACGGCAGCGCCTATGTGCTGCGGCGGCCACCGTTGGGGCACCGGCTGGCGAGTGCTCACGACATGGGACGCGAGCATCGGATCATCCACGGTTTGCAGCAGTCCGCCGTGCCCGTTGCTCCAGCACTCGGGTTGTGCAACGACACGGCGGTCAACGACGCGCCGTTCTATGTGATGGGCTTCGTCGAGGGGCACGTCGTGCGGGATCGAGCGGCAGCTGATCTGATGTTGACGCCCGATGCGCGCCGGCAAGCGAGCGAGTCAATCGTCGACACCTTGGCTGCTATCCACGCGGTCGATCTCGACGCATGCGGGCTGATCGATCTCGGCAAGCACGAGGGCTACATCGCCCGGCAACTCAAGCGTTGGTACGGGCAGTGGAACGATCAGAAGACCCGTGAGGTACCAGCCATCGATCACGCCCACGATGCCCTGGCGCAACGCATTCCCGAGCAGGGCCCGGCCACGTTGGTGCATGGCGACTATCGGCTCGACAACTGCATCGTCGGAGACGACGGCAACGTTCGGGCGGTGCTCGACTGGGAGATCTGCACGCTCGGCGACCCACTGGCCGACGTCGGCCTGCTGCAGGTGTACTGGACTGGTCCCGGCGACGAGGCATCGCCTTGGGCCGGGACTGCGACCACCGCCGACGGATTCCTCGACCGCGACGATCTCATCGCCCGTTATGCCGAAACCAGCGGTCGCGACCTGTCGCAATTGCCGTTCTACGTCTCGTTTGCCTACTGGAAACTGGCATGCATCCTGCAGGGCGTGTACTACCGGTATCTCGGCGGGGCTCTCGGGTCACGAGATCCTGCCGAGCTCGAACCATTCGTTGTCCAGATCGATGGCGCTGCCGCCCGCGCCGCGGAGTGCATCGAAGCGTTGTCATGAGCGACCCCTACACACTGCATGAGCCGCTACCTTCGCTCGAGGCGCCGGTGATGGTGGTCATGCTCAGCGGATGGATCGATGCCAGCGGCGCTGCCGCGGCGGCGATGGCCACGGTGCAGGAGGAGTGGTCGGTTCGGCCGCTGGCGACGTTCGACGGCGACACCTTCATCGACTACCGCGCTCGCCGGCCGACGATGGAGCTACGCGAGGGCGTGAACGTACGGTTGTTGTGGGCCGACATCGAGCTGCATGTCGGCGCCGATTCGCAGGGCCACGATGTGCTGACCCTCAGCGGCCCCGAGCCAGATTCGCAATGGCGCCACTTTTCCGATGTGGTCTCGACGCTGGCAGTCGAGATGGGCGTGCGCCAGATGATCGTTCTCGGCGCCTATCCCTTTGCCACACCGCATACGCGCGACCCCCGGCTCTCCAGCAGTTCTCCGTCTGCCGAAGTCGTCGCCAGCGTTGCCTACCTCAAGAACTCCGTCGACGTCCCCGCCGGCATGGGTGCGGTGCTCGAGCATGCGTTCACCGACAAGGGTGTGCCATCGCTGGGTATCTGGGCACAAGTGCCGCACTACGTCAGCGCGATGAGCTACCCCGCGGCAACGCTTGCACTGCTCACCGGCTTGCACGACGTCGCCGGTCTTGCCGTCGATGCTGCAGCCGTTCGGCAAGAGACCATCATCCAACGCCAGCGACTCGATCAACTCGTCGCCGGCAACGACGAGCACCGTGCAATGGTCGGCCAACTCGAAGAGCTCTACGACCAGGCGCAGCAACAAACCGATCTGCTCGGCACTGGCGGGATCCCGACCGGCGAGGAACTGGCCGCCGAGTTCGAACAGTTCTTGCGCGACCAGGACACCTGACCCGAGTATCGGCAGGAGTACGGTCGGCGAGATGAAAGTCGACGGAGGAGTCAGCTACGAGCTTTCCAAGGCCGGGGCAAGTGCCAAGGAAACCGAGGCTGCCGGATACGACGGGGCATGGACTGCGGAGATGGCGCACGATCCGTTCTTCCCCCTGCTGTTGGCAGCCGAGCACACCGAGCGAATCGAGCTCGGCACGTCGATCGCGGTCGCGTTCGCTCGCAATCCGCTGACGCTGGCGCACATCGCCTGGGATCTGCAAGCGTTCTCGAAGGGCCGGTTCATCCTCGGACTGGGCAGCCAGATCAAGCCGCACATCACCAAACGGTTCAGCATGGAGTGGAGTCATCCGGCGCCGCGGATGCGCGAGATGATCATGGCGATCCGCGCGATCTGGGACACGTGGCTCAACGGCACTCCCCTGGCATTCCGAGGCGACTTCTACACGCACACACTGATGACGCCGTTCTTCACACCCGACCGCGCCGATCTCGGCGGGTTCGGTGTGCCGAAGATCTTCCTGGCCGGTGTTGGCGAGCTGATGACGGAAGTTGCCGGCGAGGTCTGCGACGGGTTCATCTGCCATGGGTTCACCACCGAGCGCTACCTGCGCGAGGTCACACTGCCGGCGCTGGGTCGCGGCCGAGCCAAGTCAGGCAAGTCGATGGATGGGTTCGAGATCGTCGGCCCGTCATTCGTCGTGACGGGCAACGACGAGGCCGAGATGGCGACCGCAGATGCCGGCACGCGCCAACAGATCGCCTTCTACGGCTCGACGCCCGCGTACAAGGGCGTGCTCGAACTGCACGGTTGGAATGGGCTCCACGAAGAACTCAATGCGCTGTCGAAGACGGGCGGATGGGTCGAGATGGGCAACCTGATCTCCGACGAGATTCTCAACACGTTCGCCGTGGTCGGTGGCCCGGAAAGGATCGCCCCAGAGCTCCTGCGTCGCTACGGCGACGTCGTCCAGCGGATCAGCTTCTACGCCCCGTACAAGAGCGACCCCGACCGCTGGCGCCAGGTGCTGGCCGACCTCCAATCCGCCTCGCCCTGAACGAGTGTTTGCAGCCACCCCGGTGTGGCGCGAAACACTCGGATGAGGCGTAGCGGGCGCGAAACACTCGTACGGGTTAGACGAGTTCGAGGGATTCGGCGAGGTAGAGCTCGCGGCATTTGGCCCGCTGCAACTTCCCCGATGAGGTCTTCGGCAACGTGCCGGGCCGTACGAGCATCACATCGCGGGGCGGCAGCCCGCAGACCTCGAGCGTTCGATGATGCAGGGCTTCGCGTACCAAGGGTGGATCTTCGGTGCGCACCTCGGCAACGACGACGACGCTCTCCTTGCCCTTGTACCCCTCGACCCCGAAGGCGATCACATTGCCGGCGCGCACACCATCGAGCATGCCGCACGCACGCTCGATGTCTTCCGGAAAGACATTGCGACCACCGACGATGATGACGTCTTTGATGCGTCCACACAGCACCAACTCGCCATCGACGGTGTAGGCCAGGTCTCCCGTGCACAGCCATCCGTCATGGAACAGGGCGGCGGTCGCATCGGGCCGCTTGTAATACCCGGGTGTCACCGAGGCGCCGCGCAGCAGCAGCTCACCGACGTGTCGGTCGGACAATTCGGCACGCGTGAGCGGGTCGACGACCTTCATCTCCAAGCCGGGCACGGCCCTGCCGAGGAACGGGATGCGGCGCACGTGCAGTTCTTCTTCGGCATCGGCCAGATCGAGGGGTTTGGCGATGCGGTCGCGCTCCAACACGACGCGGTCGACCGAGTCGCACACCATGCCGCGGTTGCGTGGCGGGAACACACCACCGATCGCCAGCTCGGCCATGCCGAACGCAGGAAAGACGCCGGTCGCCTTGAACCCGAACGGTTCGGCCGCGGCGACAAATGCTTCGACCGCCGTTGGGTCGACCGGCTCGGCGCCGCTGAGCGCCAGTGTCAACGACGACAGATCGAGATCGCGCATGCGGGCGAGAGCGCGAGTCGCCAACACCCATGAGAAGTTCGGCCCTGCAGTTGCGGTGCCACCCCAGTCGCTGATCCACTGCATCCAGTTGCCGGGTTTCGCCAGGAAGTCCTGCGGCGCGGCCTGCACGAGCTGGCAGCCGTTCGTCATCGGAATCGACAGAAAGCCGACCAACCCCATGTCGTGATACAGCGGCAGCCACGACACCATCACCTCGGCCTCGCCGAGCTCGGCAGCGCTGCACGAGGCGTCGATGTTCGCGGCCAGCACGCGGTCGGGGATCATCACTCCCTTCGGGTCGCTGGTCGATCCACTGGTGTATTGCAGAATCACCAAGCGCTCGGGATCGTGAGCCGGAATCTCGAGGCGATCGCCGCCGGGCGCTGTCGAGGACCCCGGAAGCACGGTCGCCATCAACTCGATTGGCGGATCACCGATGGTGCGTTCGTAGAACGCGGCGAGCAGCTCGTCGATCAACACCAATTTGGCATCGCCGTGGCGAATGCGTGCCCTGGTCGAGTCGATGAAGGCGTCCAGCGAACCCATGCGCATCGGCAGTGGCAGCACCATGCTGGCAACACCGGCCAACCAGCAACCCTGGATGATCGTCATCAGCTGCCGCGACGTCGGACCGAGAATCGCTACATGGTCACCGGGAATCAGGCCTCGAGCTTGCAACGCAGCGCCGACGACTCTGGCTTCATCGTGGATCTCGCACCACGGAACGAACGAGTCTCCCGAGGCAGGTGCCACAGACGGACCGACGAAACGCACCCCGGTTGGTCGGTCGGCTGCGGCAATGATGCGGTCGACGATCCCCACATACGACGACCCGGTGCGCGAGGACATGATTTGCAACCGTAGTAGCGACGCGCCGCATCGTAGAATCTTTGGTTCATGACCCTGCCCGACAACCCGGCCCCCGCGACCCCCGACGACGCCCCCAAGTTCCGCTACACCGGCGCGCTTGCCCAGGAGATCGAACTTCGCTGGCAGGATCGGTGGGAGTCCGACGGAACTTTCGAGACTCCGAATCCAGCCGGGCCGTTAGCAGACCCGGCCAGGATTGCCGGGCGTCCGAAGGTGTTCGTGCTCGACATGTTCCCGTACCCGTCGGGCACCGGCTTGCACGTCGGCCACCCGCTGGGTTTCATCGGCACCGACATCTACAGCCGGTACAAGCGAATGACCGGCTACAACGTGATGTACACGATGGGCTTCGACGCCTTCGGCCTGCCCGCCGAGCAGTACGCCGTTCAGACAGGGCAGCATCCCGCGATCACGACCGACGCCAACGTGGTCAACTATCGCCGGCAACTCCGGCGACTGGGTCTCAGCCACGATGTCCGGCGAAGCATCAGCACGACCGATCCCGGCTACTACCGATGGACGCAGTGGATCTTCCTGCAGATCTTCAACTCGTGGTACGACACCGACGCGGGTCCGGATGGCGGCCCGGATGGCGGCAGAGCCCGACCGATCACCGAATTGATCGAGCAGTACGAATTAGGCCAACGCAGGCCCGACGACGGCAGGTCCTGGGGCGATCTGTCCCCCGCCGAGCGCAGCACGATCATCGACGGCCACCGGCTGGCGTACGTCAGCGATGCACCGGTCAACTGGTGCCCAGGTC
>JANPBZ010000166.1:0-6006 GCA_031430695.1 Ilumatobacteraceae bacterium | reverse complement strand
CGTGGACGACCGCGACATGACATCCGTCGAGTTCGACGACGAGCCGCTCGGGCAGGATCATGCCGCGGTCGTTGTTCCCGAGTACGGCACGAACCGGAGCGAATTCCTCCAACGCCGTGAGCACCGACGCATCGGTGACGTCTCCGGCGTGGATGATGACGTCGGAAGTCTCGAGGTGGCCCCGCAACTTGTCCACGAGCCGGGAACCCTGGCCCTCGCTCAGATGCGTGTCGGCAAGCAGCAGCACCTTCATCCCGCCTCCGTCACCGCTCGCCGAGCATCGCCGTGATCACCTTCGTGGAGTCATGCTCCTCGAGGCGTCGTACCAGGCCGAGGATCGGCCGCAGGACCGGCGATGGCCGCGTGATCATGAAGGCAAGCACCGAGACGAACCGATCGAGCTCGTCCGCGTAGCCGCTACGGCCGTCGGCGGAAAGCGAGTACATCGCCGAGGCTGCCTGCCACGCCCGTGCCCGCGCCAGTCTCAGCGAGAAGTTGAAGGCCCGGCCGCCGCCGACCCGGGCTGCGCCGTTGACCCACCGCGACACTCGATCGAGATCCTTGATGACGTCGTCATACGTGGCGGCCAGCACGTCGTTCACGGCATCGAAGTCATGGCGGATCGACATGAGGTCGCCTCGCTCGTCGGCGACTTCGACGACCGCACGCGGCAGGTCGTAGTTCACATGGGCGTTGATGCCGAGCAGCAGGTGTTGGACGATCAGCAACCGCTGATCGCTAGCGACGTTCCAGCACGCCTGCCAACAGCGCGCGCCGCGCAGATGATCGTCGGCAGCTGCGACGTAGTGCGACGCGAAGCGCGTTGCGAACCGGTCGATCCCCGGACCGTCCGCGAATGATCCCGCGTCGATCGACGCGCCGATCCGAGCCGTGACTCGAGAGTAGAGAGCGGGGAAGTACCCCGAAGCGTCGCCAGCGGCGAGCGCCGCCGTCCGGAGATCCTTGGCGGTGTCGGCAATCATCGTCGGACGGCTGTTCGCAGTCGCACCGACCAATCATCGCAGGTATGTAGACGCGCCGACGCCACGACTGTCGGGCGTCGGGTGACACGGCTCTGAGAGGCGCCCAGACCCGGCAGAGAGATGATGTTGGGCGAGGGTGAGACGGCACGCCGAAGGCGTACCGGCTCACGCGTCGATGATCTCCAGCCGGATTCGCTTGTTGCCCTTGCCCTTGCTCTCGGTCTTCGTCACACGGATGCGCCCGACTTCGCCCGTCGTCCGCACGTGAGTGCCGCCATCAGCCTGCTTGTCCAGGCCAACGATGTCGACGACGCGAATTTCGGGCACAGAGTCGGGGATCATCGAGACCTTGGTGCGGATGAGATCCTCGTCCATCACCGCAGTCGAACGCGGCAGGAACGACACCTCGATCGGACGGTCTGCGGCCAACTCGTCGTTGACGAGTTGCTCGACGCGGGGACCGAATCCTTCGGGTAGCGGGTCGAACTCGAAGTCCATGCGAGCACTCAGCGGTTCCATGTTGCCGCCGGTCACCGGCACGCGCCATTCGTTCCAGATCACTCCGCACAACACGTGCAGCGCCGAGTGCGTGCGCATCAGTTTGTGCCGACGCACCCAGTCGACCGCCCCGTGCACGGTCTCGCCGATGGCCGGCATGGTTTCGCCGCTCACCGAATGCCAGACGAGTTCGCCCTCCTTGCGCACATCGACGACGGCGAGCCCGGCGAGCGTTCCCGTGTCGTGGGGCTGCCCGCCTCCCGTCGGATAGAAGGCAGTGCGGTCGAGCGCAACCGCGCCATCACGGGCCTTGACGACCACGGCATCGAACTCGGTGAGGTATGCATCGCGTAGGTAGAGCAATTCAGTGCTCATGATTCTCCAACCAAATTGACGATGTAGTCCCACTGGGCGTCGCTGACCGGCATGACGCTGAGTCGATTGGCTTTCTGCAGCAAGTGGAACGGTCCGAGCTGATCCGCATGCAGGCGCAGGCTCGCGAGCGGAAGCAACGTGGGAAAGCGCTCGACGAATCGCACGTCACGGCAGACCCACCGTGGCTTGCCGGGCGGTGACTCTGGATCGTGGTAGTGGCTGGAGGGATCGAACTGCGTGGGGTCGGGATATGCATCTCCGACGATCTCGGCGATGCCCGCGATACCTGGAACCTTGCAGCTGCTGTGAGCGAAGAAGAACTGCTCACCCGGCTGCATCTGCAACATCCAATTGCGTGCTCGATAGTTGCGAACACCGTCCCACTGAAACCGCTTCCGCTTGGCGCGAGCCAAGTCGTCGATCGACAACTCCTCAGGTTCCGACTTCATCAACCAATGGGCCACCGCTATTCCATGCTCCTGTCGCTCGAGACCTGCTTGACGCCGCTGTCGCTACCGCACGCCGCGATCGCTAGAGCCAACGCCACCACCAATGCCGTCATTCTCCTTTCCCGCGCATGGACGAATCCTTGCAGAGACCGGGCCTACGACGAAGGTCCCCGCGTCGGCCGGCCTAGCCTGACCTCGACATGGACGACAGCATCGACCCGACATTCGGCACCAGCACACCGACCACGAGTGCCCCACGGATCCCCGGATTCCGCTATGGGACGCCGACGGGTGACCCGTGCCCGCGCACGATCCGGCTCGACGGAACCATCGAGAACGGTGGGAACTGTCAATCGTGCGGGACCTGCCTGCTGTTCAGCGGGTTGATCGAGTCCGTCGCGCCGCCGGACGAGACTGACCTCAGCCGGTAGCGGCGGCTGACGCTGCCACACTCCCCGCGGCTGCCGCGTTGTTGTCGGAGATCAGGCGGCGAACGATCTTGCCGATCGATTCGAGCGTCGTTCCATCGAGGATGTGGTCGATGCGCTCACGCGCGTGATGACGCTGCGAACGGTCCGGGGCGACGACCTCCAGCAGGTGCGCAGGACCCGTCATCGACAGCAGGACAGCTGCGCGTGGATCGAGTGCGGAGTCACCGGCGACAGCAACACGTAACGCTGCAACGGTGGCGGTGCGCACGAAGGGCTGAAGCACGTCGTTGCGCGAACGGACCGCACGACGCGTGGCCGACACCACACCGGCCCCCACGAGGCCGGACACCACCGAGTCCCACGTGCCTGCGCCGAGACGATGGGTCAGACCCCTGTCCATGTGCGACAGGATCGCTTTGATCTTCGGTCCTCGTTCAATGACCACCGCGGTGGCTGCCGCCAGGATCTTCGTCGACGGCTCGGCCCCACCCGTCACCACCACTCGATCCACCTTGTCGCCGATTTTGACAACGCCGTCGAGCATCAGTTCAGCGACCAGGAGCCCGGCAAGACATGCGTTGAGCTCGCTGCGAAGGCCCAGAGCATGATGGCCGGACGGTGGATCGATGGCCACGAGCGCCAGTTCTTCGGCGAGATGCATGCTGCCAAGGTTACTGCTGTGCGATACTGCGCCGGGGGCGGGTCGTGTCGGTCGACGCGGCGAGCGACGTCCTCTGGCCATCGAAGTTGCCTCGAGGGGCCGCTCCTCGACCGCAAGCTCACCGCGCTGCGCGCGATGACAACCCAGACCAGCGAACTGCTGGCGCGCCTCGATCCTGCGATCTACGCCGAACAAGTCGCCGAGGAGTGCTTCATCGACGCCCGGGCTTCGGCGACAAGTGCGCGACGCCGCCACCGCGGCCCGCCAATCCCTCAGCCGCTAGCCGCCACGTCCGGCGCAGCCCACCGGCTCTGTGTCAGCTCACAGAACAACAGTCGGTCTGGGAGCTGACAGGGATGGGTAAAGGTTGCGGCGTTGGGCGGGTGGCGATTGAATCCGGCCAATGACGGTAGCGGCTGCGTCCCGATCTGTCGGAGCTCACCGACAAGCACGCCGGAGACAGCGTCACCGCTAGCCAAGGACGACCCGGACCTTGTGCGTGATGCCGTCGTCAGCGAGTGGGATCGAGGCGCCGTCGCTTGTCAACATCTGCCCGTCGAGCTCGGCCGACGTCACGCCGCGACTGACACCGTTCGGGTTCTCCACGACGATCTCGTACTTCGCGCTGTGATAGCGGAAGTCGATCTCGAAGCCCGGCCATGCACGAGGGATGCAGGGGTCGAGCAACAGCGTCGTTCCACGCAATCGGAACCCGAGGATCCACTCGACACCGGCCTGGTACATCCATCCGGCCGACCCGGTGTACCAGGTCCATCCGCCGCGACCGACGTGTGGTGGCTCGGTGTACACGTCGGCCGCCATCACGTACGGCTCGACCTTGTATCGGTGCACGCCCGCTCGGGTGCTGGAGTGGTTGATGGGATTCAGCACTGAGAACAGCTCACCGGCCTTGTCGCCGTCGCCCAGCGCGGCGAACGCAAGCACCGACCAGATGGCACCGTGGGTGTACTGGCCCCCGTTCTCGCGGATGCCGGGCAGGTAACCCTTGACATAACCGGGATCGACGTCGGAGTGGTCGAACGGCGGGGTGAACAGCAGCACCAGGCCATCGCCGAGCCTGACCAAGAACTCATCGACCGCTGCCATCGCCCGCGCCGCATGCGCGGGTTCTCCTGCGCCCGACAACACTGCCCACGATTGGGCGATCGAGTCGATGCGACATTCGGCGTTCATCGCCGAGCCGAGGGGCGTGCCATCGTCGAAGAAAGCCCGGCGATACCAGTCACCATCCCAGCCGTTGCGCTCGAGAGCAACAGCGAGCGCCTCCATGTGCGTGCGCCACGTCTTGGCGCGAACGCCATCGCCGCGCGCTTCGGCGATCGGCACGAAGGCTGAGAGGGCGATGTGCAGGAACCAGCCGAGCCACACACTCTCTCCCCGACCCTCGCGACCGACCCTGTCCATGCCGTCGTTCCAGTCGCCCGATCCCATCAGCGGCAGCCCATGAGCGCCGACACTCAGGCTGATGTCGAGCGCTGCCGCGCAATGGTCGAACAGCGACGCGGTCTCCGATGACCGGTCCGGTTGGAAGTAGTTGTCCACTTGATCCGGCCGCAGCACAGGACCCTCGAGAAAAGGAACCATCTCGTCGAGCACGGCGTGGTCGCCGGTGACTGCGAGGTAACGATCGACGGCATACGGCAGCCAGACCCGATCGTCGGAGATCCTCGTGCGCACACCACGCCCCGACGGCGGATGCCACCAGTGTTGCGCGTCGCCTTCGACGAACTGCTGGGCTGCAGCGCGAAGCAGGTGCTCGCGCGTGAGTTCGCGCTTCGAGGTGACCAGCGCGATCACATCCTGCAGCTGATCGCGGAACCCGTAGGCGCCGCCGGCTTGGTAGAACGCGGACCGAGCCCAGACACGGCAGGCCAGTGTCTGGTAGGTCAGCCAGCGATTGAGCATGATGTCCATCGAGCGATCGGGCGTGCGCACTTGGATCGTGCCTTGCGCATCGTCCCAATAGGTGGCGACATCGCGCAGCGTCGCCTCATGGTCGCGCTCTCGGGCGCGCCGGACGAGGTCGGCCACGTCGTCCGCCGAATCTGCCTCACCGAGTAGCACGACCACGTCTGTCGAGGCCCCGTTGGCGAGTTCGAAACTGGTCTGCAACGCGGCGCACGGGTCAAGGCCGGCGCCGACGACTCCCCGCAATCTGACCCCGCGATCCAAGCCAGCGGGCCGGTCGGGGGTGCCGTTACGGCCGAGGAACTCGGTGCGATCCGTCGTCCATGTCGTCTGCCGCCCGCCGAGATCGAGGAATGCGATACGGCCGGCGAACTCGGTGTTCCATGGATTCCGCGCCAGCAGAGCATGGGTCTCTGGCTCCAACTCGGTGACGATCCTGGGCGCGTTTGCGCCCCGCGCCGTGCCCAACGCCCATTCGGCGAACGCGGTCACCGACAGCTTCCTGGCCCGCCCGGATCGGTTCTCGATCCGCAGCACCGAGACCTTCACATGGTCGTCGAGCGGTACGAACTGGACGAGGTTGAGTTGGATCCCCTCGTGCAAGTGTTCGAACCGGCTGAAGCCGGCGCCATGACGGGCGACGTAAGTGGACTCCTCGCAGCGGATGGGCAGAGCAGTAG
>JANPBZ010000165.1:0-2313 GCA_031430695.1 Ilumatobacteraceae bacterium | reverse complement strand
GTGCCGCGAAAGACCTATCGGACACCGGTCCGAAGGGGGAGGAAAAAGAGCAATGAGGAAACAACGAATCAAGGGCGCAATCGTTGTCGCGGTTGCGCTGTCATTCATCGCCGCTTCATGTGGTGACGACGAGAGCAGCTCTTCGGACACGACCCCGGACGCCGGCACAGAGGCGCCCGCTGCCGACACAGTGGCTCCAGCCGACACGCAAGCTCCAGCCGATACGCAAGCTCCGGTCGCGACCGAGGATGCAGCAGGAACCGTCGAGGAGTGCACCACGCCCACGCCAGTGACGTTGCAGCTGCAGTGGGTGACACAGGCCCAGTTCGGCGGCTACTTCGCAGCTCAGGATCAAGGTTTCTACGAGGCGCAATGTCTTGACGTGACGATCCTCGAAGGTGCCGTCGACATCGTCCCGCAGACGGTCCTCGCCAACGGCGATGCCGACTTCGCGATCGCATGGGTGCCCAAGGCCCTCGCCAGCCGTGAGGCTGGTGCCAACATCGTCGACATCGCTCAGGTCTTCCAGCGTTCGGGCACATTGCAGGTGAGCTTCAAGGACAAGAACATCACCAGCTCGGCCGACTTCGCCGGCAAGAAGATCGGCAACTGGGGCTTCGGCAACGAGTTCGAGGTCTTCGCGGCAATGACCCAAGCGGGTATCGATCCTGCCTCGGTCGAGAACGTCGCTCAACAATTCGACATGGTCGGCCTGCTCGAAGGTGACATCGATGCTGCCGAGGCGATGACGTACAACGAGTACGCGCAGGTCCTCGAAGCGCTCAACCCGGACACCGGGGAGTTGTACACACCGGACGACTTCAACGTCATCTCCTACGAGGACGAGGGTGTCGGCATGTTGCAGGATGCGATCTGGGCTGATGGAAGCCGCCTGGCGGATCCCGCCTACACCGACACCGCAGTGAAGTTCGTAGCAGCGTCCCTGCAGGGTTGGGCATACTGCCGCGACAACGGCGATGCGTGCGCTGAACTGGTCACCGAGAAGAACTCGATTCTCGGACTCACCCACCAGAAGTGGCAGATGAACGAGATCAACAAGCTCATCTGGCCTGCCGAGGGCGGAGTTGGAACGATCGACCAGGCCGCCTGGGATCGAACCGCAACGCTGTCGCAGGAGACCAAGAACCTCGAAGGCGGCACGGTGTTGACCAAGGCTCCCGACGCCGATGCGTTCACCAACGACATCGTCACTGCGGCGCACGCGATGCTCGAGGAAATGGGCATCGACATCAACGGAGCGAGTTTCACTCCGGCCACGGTCGTCCTCACCGAGGGCGGCGCCTGACCGGCACGTCAGCTTTCAGCGATGAAGGGCGGGTCGGCGTGACGCCCCGCCCTTCTCGCGCTGCGTCATCCGCTCCGTGGATCTTCGTGGTCCTCTGGAGCACTGGATTTGTCGTTGCTCGCTATGCCACCACTGACACGGGTCCTGTCACCTTCCTCGCGGTGCGGATGGCCTTGGCCGCAGCGCTGCTAGCGGCCGTTGCGGTGCAGCGGGCCGCGCCGCGTGTCGAGCGTCGCCTCGTTCCATGGGTTGTGCTGGCGGGGATCGGCATGCACGTGTTGTACCTCGGCGGGGTGTTCGTTGCGATCGATCGCGGCCTGCCGTCGGGCGTCAGCGCACTGATCGCCGGATTGCATCCCGTCATCACCGCCTTGGCCTCTCGACGGGTGCTCGGCGAGCGGCTGATCCGCATCCAGTGGGTTGGGGTTGGGCTGGGATTCGCGGGTGTGGTCGCTGTGGTCGTCGACCGGCTGTTGACTCGGTCCAGCGGTGTGACGGCGATGACCATTGGCGCATCGGCCATCAGCGTGCTCGGGATGGCCGGCGGCACACTGGTGCAACGCAAGAAGTGCTCGGCGATGCCGCTGTTGTGGGGCACGGTCACGCAATATGCCACTGCTGCGGTCGTACTCGTGGTGGTGGCGTTGTCGTGGGAGCGTATCGATTTCCGCATGACCGGCCGGTCGCTGTTTGCGCTGCTCTGGGCAGTCGTCGTGCTATCGATTGCAGCGGTGCTGTTGATGCTATGGCTGCTGCAACGCAGGGCCGCGTCGCAGGTCACCAGTCTGTTCTTCCTGACGCCTGCGCTGAGTGCCGTAGAGGGGGCAGCGCTGTTCGGCGAGCGTCTTGGCGCCCTGGCCCTGGTTGGTCTGGTGATTTCATTGCTCGGTGTCGCCTTTGTCACCCGCAAGGCGATATAACGTCTACAACGAGCGGGCTGGCAATGAGGCCACCTGTTTGCGGGAGGAGGTGGCCATGACGGACACCGTAGAACGCCCTGCTGGGCG
>JANPBZ010000164.1:0-21704 GCA_031430695.1 Ilumatobacteraceae bacterium | reverse complement strand
GCGCCAAGTCCTCCAATCCCGCAGCGCCTGGCACTCCTGACCAGCAGCGTTTGATGGCGGGCGCCCCTATGCGGGGCCGGAGTCATCAAACTCACCGGTCGAGTTTCGTCACTGACGATTCGGGAGGAGGCCTGCGCGGAGAGTGACGAGGGCGCCGGCGGCGAGCACCAATACACCGGCCAGGGTGACCAGTGGGCCGTATTCAATGGTGATGAGCGAACTGGACGGCGCCGATTCGACCGCCGCTGCAACCCCGCCGGCGTAGACCACTGCAACCATCGTGAGGCCGCCGGTGACCCATCTCCTGGGGAACCACTGGAGTGTGGCGGCACCGGCGAGCAGCAACGGAACGATCGGCCACAATCGCACTCCCCACCCGACAAGGCTCGATTCCGAGAATCCCAGTCGGTCGACGAGTGAAAAGATCTCGTAGCTACTGCGTCGACGGGCGCCCGAGCGCAGCCACGGCAGAAATGTGCCCAACACTGCAATGACAGCGCCGGCGGTGGTCATTACTCGCCCGATGAGAATCCGCTGCACTGCGGCAGCGTAGGTTCCGGTCATGGCATCGCCCCGGTTCCACTCCATTCGGTCTCCTCACGGATTGGTGGCCAGCGCCGATCACCTCGCCACGCAGGCAGGTCTTCGAGCGCTGGTTCTCGGCGGCAACGCTGTCGATGCGGCAATCGCGACGAACGCCGCAATCGCGGTCACTGCTCCGCATCTGTGTGGGATGGGCGGTGATCTGTTCGCACTGGTGCACCGTGACGGCGAAGTGTTCGCCCTCAATTCGACCGGACGAGCCGGTTCGGGCGCCGACGCCGCCGCACTGCGCGCCGAGGGATGCACCGACATGCCGTTCCGACACGACGTCAGGGTGGTCACGGTGCCCGGGTGCGTTGACGGATGGGTCGCGCTGCACGAACGATTCGGCACACTGCCGCTGTCGGAGCTGCTGCAACCAGCGATCACCCTCGCCGCTGACGGCTTCCCGGCCAGCCCGCTGCTGGTCGGCGCGGCGGCCCGAGCCGACGAAGGCGCTAGCGAGAACCTTGCAGAACTGATCAGCCAGCTCGCCCGTCCCGGTGCCCGGGTCCACCGCGCCGGCGCTGCTCGAGCGCTGACGGCCATCGCAGATGGTGGCCGCGCCGCGTTCTACCAGGGCGAGTTCGGCGCCGGGCTGAAGGCTCTGGGAGCCGGATTTTACAGCGACGGTGACTTCGCCCGACCGCTGTCGGAGTGGGTGACGCCGTTGATGGTGCACGCCTTCGGCGTCGATCTGTGGACACTTCCGCCCAATTCGCAGGGCTACCTCACGTTGGGCGCTGCCGAGTTGGCAGGCCGCCTGGAGCTGCCGGCGGATCCCAACGATGTCAGCTTCGCCCACCTGCTGATCGAGGCCGCGACGGCGGCAGGCTTCGATCGTCCCGACGTGCTCAGCGACACTGCGAACGGCCCCGAGCTCCTGCAATCGATCGCCCAACGGATCGACATGATCGATACCGAGCGAGCGTCGAACCGGTGGGCACCCGCACGCGATGGCGACACCACCTATCTGTGCACCGTCGACGGCAATGGAATGGGCGTGTCGTTGATCCAGTCCAATGCCGCCGGGTTCGGCTCCGGGTTGGTCGAGCCGAACACAGGGATCAATCTGCACAACCGAGGTCTCGGCTTCAACCTGCTCGAAGGCCATGCTGCCGAGTTCACAGCGGGCCATCGTCCTCCCCACACCTTGTGTCCCGCCATGGCGACAGCGGATGGATCGCTCCGCGCCGTCTTCGGCACGATGGGCGGTGATGCCCAGCCGCAGATCCTGCTGCAGTTGGCGGCCCGTCTGTTCCACTACGGCCAGTCGCCCGCTGCCGCGGTGTATGCCGCCCGGTGGGCGCTCCAGGGACCCACGACGGGATTCGACACGTGGACCAGCGGCGAGGCACCCACAGTGGCGATCGAAGGTCACGCTCCTGACGATTGGATGGGCGGCCTCGCCCGACGTGGGCACAAGGTCCAGAATCTGTCGCCCTACGACAGCAGCTTCGGGCACGCCCACGCGATCGTCATCGACAGTGACGGATTTCGGGCCGGCGCCGCCGACCCGCGCACGATGGTGGGCACTGCTGCAGGGATTTGAGCGCAGTACGATTTGACCATGCGCGTCGACTCGAACTTCTTCTGCACCGTACCGATGCCCGATGCCGGTGATCCATCGATCGCTGCCACGGCGCGGCGTTTCGGCAATGACTCCGTGATCGAGTGCTACAAGAACCTGGTCGAGTGGGCCAAGACCGGCGATCAGCTCGGTTTCGACACGATGTGGCTGACCGAGCATCACTTCCAGTACGAGGGATACGAGGTCCTGCCCAACCTCATCCTGTTCGGACAGCACCTGGCCATGCTGACCAACGAGTTGCGTCTCGGACAGATGTTCAATGTCGTACCGCAGTGGCATCCGCTGCGTCTCGCAGAAGACTTCGCGATCGCCGACATCCTCACCGGTGGACGCATGGAGTTCGGCGTCGGTCGTGGCACGGTGCCGCGCGAGGCCTGGGCGCTGGGCACGGTGGTCGCCAGCGGCGACAACGCCATGTCGGCAGAGCACGATCGCATCAACCGCGAGATGTTCGAGGAGTCGATGGAGGTCATCAAGCTGGCCTGGTACCGGGAGCAGTTCAGCTACCGAGGCAAGCACCTGGTGCTGCCGCCCGACGACGTGCCCGACCGCGGCACGATGGTCAACGATCTCACGCTGGTCCCGAGGCCGCTTCGAAAGGTCGACATCTACCAGCCGGTCACCTCGCCGGAGACCATCGAGTACGTCCCGAAGGCCGGGCACAAGGCCGTGTACTGGTTGCAGAATGCCGACAGTCAGAAACAGAAATGGGATCGGTACGCCGAGATTCGCGAGACGTGTGGCACAGCCGTCGGTCCCGGCGAAGACCGCTGTCTGGTGCTCAATCTGCACGTTGCCAGAACGCGCGAAGCGGCACTGGTGAAAGGCCGGCCGGGACAGGACGAGTTCAACAAGTTCCTCTCGCCGTACGGTCGATTCAGCAGCTACCGCAACCCCGATGGCAGCAAGGTGGCATTCAACCATTGCCCGACTGTCGAGGAGAGCAATGAACAGAAGATCCAGATCGTCGGTTCGATCGACGACGCCGTCGATGCCATCGGCTACTGGCGCGACCTGCTGGACCTGAAGCACATCTGCGTCTTCCTCGACTACCCCGGCCTCAGCCGTGAGGAGATGACCGAGCAGTTGCATCTCGTGGCCGAGGAAGTGTTCCCACGTCTGGGCGAGCCGATGGAGCGCCGCCCGATCACCGGCACGCCCCTGGTGTGAGTGCAGACGGCTATCTGCTGCTACCGGCCTTCGCCGAGCCGCATGCCCATCTCGACAAGGCGTTCCTGGCCGAACGCGTCGACAATCCCACCGGCGACCTCATGGGCGCCATCGAGGCCATGGACCGGGCCCGCGACTCCATCACGCTCACCGACACGATCGAACGTGCCGAACGCGCGGCGCGGCTGATGGCCGCCAATGGCTGCACAGCGATCCGTACCCACGTCGATCTCACGCTCGCAGGAAGGCTGACCTCGGTCGCGGCGCTCATCGACGTGCGGGATCGGCTGCGCGAGCTCGTCGAAATCCAGGTCGTCGCCCTGTGCGCGTGGCCGTCGATCGGCGCTGAAGGCGCAGACCAGCGCTCGTTGTTGCGCGAAGCCATCGATCTGGGAGTCGACGTGATCGGTGGTTGCCCGCACCTTGAAAGTGATCCGGCGGCCGCCAACGACAACCTGCTGACGCTGGCTGCAGAAGCCGGGCTACCGCTCGACCTGCACACCGATGAAACCCTCAGTCCATCGATGCTGGCCTTGGAGGATCTCGCCGAACGGGTGCTGGCCAGCGGCTTCCCACATAGCGTCGCTGCGAGTCACTGCGTCACGTTGGCGTTACAGACCGAGCACCGCCAACGAGAGGTGGCCGAGAAGGTCGCTGCGGCCGGGATCAGTGTGATCGCCCTCCCCCATACCAATCTGTTCCTGCAGGGTCGGGATTGTCAGGTTTCGATGCCACGGGCGGTCACTGCCGTCAAGGCACTTCGGGCGGCCGGCGTAAATGTCGCGGCCGGCGCCGACAACCTGCAGGATCCATTCAATCCCGTGGGCCGGGGCGACCCTTTGGAGACCGCCGGTCTGATGATCATGACAGCCCACGTCCTGCCTGCCGACGCTTTGAGCATGGTCAGCACTGCTGCGCGAACAGCAATGGGGCTCGGCCCGAGCGACGATCAGGTCGCTGTCCGGGCATGCTCTGCCCGCGAAGCGATTGCCTTCGGGCCAGCCGATCGAATGGTCATTCGTGGCAAGCCACAGTTGGAAACAGAGCGTTCACACGATCGAGACTGAGCCGTAGGAATCTCTGCCCTACACTGCCTCGCCATGGGGACCAACCATGGCCGGCTCGCTGGACGCCGTGCGCTGATCACAGGCGCCGCCCGCGGAATCGGCGCCGAGATCGCAGCAGCGTTCCGGCGCGAGGGAGCCGAACTTGCGCTGGTTGACATCGACGTCGAGCGACTCGCTGCCACCGGCAACGCTGTCGAAGGCAAGGTATACGGGGTCGATCTGGCGGATGCCGCTGCGACCGTCGAGGTGGTCACCAAAGCGGTCGACGACCTCGGTGGCCTGGAGATCCTGGTCAACAACGCAGGCATCTTGAAGATGGCACCGCTGATGGAGATCAGCCCAGCCGACTGGGATCTGACGTTCGCCGTCAATGTGCGCGCGATGTTGGTCACCATCCAGGTCGCAGCCAAGGCGATGATCCCGAGCGGGCGCGGCACGATCATCAACATGGCCAGCATGGGCGGCAAGGTCGGTGGCCCGAACCAGGCCCACTACGCAGCGTCGAAGGCCGCAGTGATCTCGCTCACCCAGGTCGCCGCCAAGGAGCTCGGGCCGTATGGAATCACCGTCAACTGCATCTGCCCCGGCTACGTGCTGACCGAGATGGGCGCAGCGACGCGGACCGACGAGATGGTTCGCGAGTGGTCGTCGAAGTCGCCTCTTGGTCGCCTTGCCGAGCCGTCAGACGTGGCCAACATGGCAGTCTTTCTGGCCTCCGACGAGGCCTCGTACTGCACCGGTCAGGCAATGAACGTGACCGGTGGCATGGTGATGCATTGAGTACCGCGGGGAAGTTCGGCACCTCACCCGCTGCGACTACGGTGGTGGAGATGGGCGACGTTGGAGCAACTCCTGCTCTGAGATTCAACAGGGTGTCGATGGTCTTCCCCGACGGCACGCACGCACTTCGGGAGACCGTGTTCGATGTGAGCCCTGGCGAATTCGTCACAGTGGTCGGCCCTTCGGGATGCGGGAAGAGCACGTTGCTGCGCATCGCCTCCGGGCTGACCAAGGCCACGGGTGGTTTCGTCTCCATCGATCCCGGCCACGTCGGTTACGTGTTCCAGGACGCCACATTGCTGCAGTGGCGCACCGTGCAGCGCAACGTCGAACTGCTCGCCGAGCTCGAGGGGATCGACAAGGACGAGCGGGCCCATCGCGCCGCTGAGAACATCGCCCTCGTCGGTCTCGATGGCTTCGTGAAGAAGTATCCCAAGAAGCTTTCCGGCGGCATGAAGATGCGTTGGTCGCTGGCCCGCTCGCTGGTGATGGATCCCAAGGTGTTCCTGTTCGACGAGCCGTTCGGTGCGCTCGACGAGATCACCCGCGAGAAGCTCAACGATGAATTGCTCAGCCTGTTCCAACGCAAAGGGTTCGCTGCGCTGTTCATCACCCACTCGATCTATGAGGCGGTGTTCTTGTCGACGCGGGTGTTGGTGATGTCGGCACGTCCCGGCCGCATCGTCGGCGACTTCCAGGTCCCGTTCCCGTACCCCCGCTCGCCCGACCTGCGATTCGAGCCCGAGTTCGCCGAACTGTCCGGCAAGGTCTCGCATGCCCTCCGTGGAGCACACGCATGACATATCAGGCAAACCTGGAGGGTGCCGTCCAAATGGAGCAACTCCACGCTGTCGACGATGCGCTTCACACCCCGAAAGAGCAGCGCAACATCGGCGACTATGTGGCGCCAGTCATCGGCTTTGCCGGGTTCGTCGGCTTTTGGTACTTCATGTCGTACTGGGCCCTCGAACACATCTGGGACAAACCCCAGTTCCTCATCACTCCACCACATCGCGTCATCAACGAGAGCTTCATCGACGCCACCAACCGTTCTGCCTTGCTGGACAGTCTCTATTGGACGGCCAGGGTGTCGCTGCAGGGCCTGCTGATCTCCATCGTGGTGGGTATGGCACTGGCGATCGTGATGTCGCAAGCCCGTTGGCTCGAGCGGTCGATCTGGCCGTACCTCGTGGCCATGCAAGCGATTCCGATCCTGGCGCTCGTGCCGATCATCGGCTCGATCTTCGGATTCGAGCTCAACTCACGGATCTTCGTCTGCGTGCTGATCTCGCTGTTCCCGATCGTGTCCAACACCCTGTTCGGGCTGTTGTCGGCTGAGCGCGGCCAGCACGACCTGTTCACGCTGCATCACGTCTCGCGTTGGACCAGGCTGCGCAAGCTGCAACTCCCCAACGCGATGCCGACGATCTTCACCGGTTTCCGCATCGCCGCCGGTTTGTCGGTGATCGGCGCGATCGTCGGCGAGATCTTCTTCAAACGCGGCGACAAGGGGGTCGGCATCCTGCTCGACAAATTCCGGTCGCGTGCCCAATTTCCCCAGATGTACGGGGCACTCCTCCTGGCGGCAGCCCTCGGCATCGTCGTCTTCATCATCTTCGGGTGGCTCAACAACCTCGTCGTCGGACGTTGGTACGAGTCCACCCGCAAGAGCAACTGACCTCGCAGTCGGTTGCGCACCATCCATCAGCGTGAACACACAAGAACAAAGGGAGAACAGATGCAACGACGTCGCACACGTTCGTTGATCGCCGTCTCACTCGTCGGGGCCTTGGCCCTGGCGGCGTGCGGAGACGACGAGTCGACATCAGACACAGCGGCACCGGCCGCCTCGGACGCTCCGGCTGCCACCGATGCACCGGCCGCGACCGATGCACCAGCGGCCACCGATGCGCCAGCGGTGACAGATGCGCCGGCGGGCACCGAGGCACCGGCAGGTGGTGGCGTACTCGCCGACATCTGCCCTGCGACGGTTGTCATCCAGACAGACTGGAACCCTGAAGCCGAGCACGGTTTCCTCTACAACCTGATCGGGACCGACTACACCGTCGACAAGGCCAAGGTGTCGGTCACAGGCAGCCTGACTGCAGGTGGTGTCGATACAGGCGTCGATATCGAGGTGCGCTCCGGCGGACCCGCCATCGGCTTCAGCACGGTCACCTCGCAGATGTACACCGACGACAGCATCCTGCTGGGCTACGTGTACACCGACGAAGCCATCCAGAACTCAGCCGAGTTCCCCACCGTGGCCATCGAGTCGGGCTTCGAGAAGAACCCGCAGATGATCATGTGGGATCCAGCGACGTATCCCGACGTCAAGACGATCGAAGACATCGGCGCAGCCGGAATCCTCGTTCGTTACTTCAGCGGCGCGGCGTGGATGGACTACTACACGTCACAGGGCATCTTGTCGACCGACAACGTCGACGGTTCGTACGACGGCACGCCGGCGCTGTTCATTGCCGACGAGGGCAAGTCGGCGCAGCAGGGCTTCGGCTCGGCCGAGCCGTACATCTACCTCAACGAGGTGGCTGATTGGGCCAAGCCTGTCTCGTACGCCTACATCAACGATGCCGGTTGGAACAACTACGCCGAGTCGATCGCCACCAAGCCGGAGAACATCACCACGTATGCCGACTGCTTCACTGAACTGGTCCCCATGATCCAGCAGTCAAGCGTCGACTACCTCAGTGATCCTGCCGCTGCCAACGCGATCATCCTCGACGCCGTTGCCGAGTTCGACAATGGCTGGGTGTACACCCAGGGTGTCGCCGACTATGGCGTGCAGACGATCAAGGACGACGGCCTGGTTGCCAACGGTCCCGACTCGACGGTTGGCAACTTCGACCTCGATCGCGTCAACGACCTCATCGCCAAGGCAGTCCCCGTCTACACCGCGATTGGCCAGCCCCCGAAGGACGGCCTGACGGCCGAAGACATCGTCACCAATCAGTTCATCGACGATTCCATCGGCTTGTAGGACATCACGTTCGCCGTACTTTGTCGCTGCCAACTCCGTTACCGGGTTGGCAGCGACGAAGTTGGCGTGAGGTCATTCCGTGGCGCGGTCCAGCACGACCTGCAGCAACACGTTGGCGCCGGCCTCGACATCGGAGGGTGTCGTGTACTCGGCAATGTTGTGAGACAGCCCGTTGACGCTCGGCACGAACACCATCGAGGTCGGGCACACACGGGCGAGCATCTGCGCATCGTGACCTGCACCTGACGGCATTCGCCGAGTGCTGAAGCCAAGCCGCTGTGCGGTCCCCTCGACGAGATCGATCATGCCATCGTCGAACTCGACCGGTTCGAAGCGAGCCAGCGTGCGCGTCGTGATCTCGCAACCCTCGTCGCTGGCATAGGCGCGGCAGGCCGCGAAGACCTCTGCCTCGGCCTCCTTCAACCGTGCTTCGTCGGTGTTGCGGAGATCGACGGTGAACGTAACGGTCGACGGAATGACGTTGACCAGGTTTGGTAACACGTCGAGCATGCCGACCGTCGCAACCTGTGATGCACCGAGGTATCCGGCGATGAGGCGAATCTCGTGAATCGCTCGTGCGGCCACTGCCAACGGATCGCGGCGCAACTGCATGGGAGTAGTGCCGGCATGTGCGGATTGTCCCGTGATCGTCACCTCCGTCCACGAGATCCCCTGAACGCCGGTGACGACCCCGATCGTCACATCCTCGTCTGCGAGAACCGGACCCTGTTCGATGTGGAGTTCCGTGTAGCAGTGCGGAAAGCCGGCCGCAGGCACGGGCGTAGGGCCGGCGTAGCCGATGCGGGTCAGCTCGTCGCCGAGCCGTGCACCATCATCGGCTGCGGTCACATCGAGCGCCTCCTCGACGGCAATACCGCCGACGTAGACCAAGCTGCCGAGCATGTCGGGCGCGAATCGGGCACCCTCTTCGTCGGTGAAGAACGCGACCTGGATCGGTCGGAGGGTCGTGATGCCGTTCTGCGCAAGTGTCTCGACGATCTCCAGCCCGGCGAGTACACCGAGGTTGCCGTCGAACCGTCCGCCCGTGCGGACAGTGTCGATGTGAGAACCGACCATCACAGCGGCGGCGGTGGGATCGCTTCCGGCACGTGTGGCAACCACGTTGCCGATCGCATCGATCGAGACGTGCATGCCGAGGTCGACCATCCACGACACGACCAGATCTCGGCCGTCTCGGTCACCATCGGTCAAGGCCAATCTGGCGCAGCCGCGCTCGCCATTCGGACCGTGTACTGCGCCGATTTCGCCCAGTGCCTCGAGACGATGCCACAGACGCCCACCGTCGATCCGCAGCTCGAGTTGCTCGGCCATCATCACCGGCCGAAGTCGAATGTAGAGATCTCACGGAGTGCTTCGCAGAACGATTGAACCGACCCGGCGAACAGTTCTGCGCCTCGTTCCGCAGTCGCCGCGGTTGGATCGCCGATGACTCCTTCTGGATGGAAGTCGTTGGACAGCCAACCGAAGCTGACCCTGCCACCGAAGCGGACGTAGGTGTTGTCGACGAGCTTGTCGGGAACTCGCCGGGTGGCTTTGCTCATGTCGCAGAGGTGAGCCGCCAGGTGCAGCATGATCGAGGTCTCGTCGGTGCCACCGTGCACGCCCATGCCCAACTCGCTCGCCGGCGACGTGCCACCTTGATCCACGGGCATTCCCGGGTGGGCCAGGAACGTCATCAATCCATGCTTCAGCCGCAACTCTCGATTGGCGACACTGAGCAGTGAGCTGTTGCCGCCGTGGCCGTTGAGGAAGACCAGTCGCTTGGCCGGGGTGGTGGCAACACAGCGGCCGATGTCGTCGAGCACCGCGAGCAGCGTCGTCGCCGAAAGCCACACAGTGCCCGGCGACCAGGCGTGTTCATTCGACTTGGTGTATTGCAGGGTTGGCAGCAGCCACACGTCGAGCTCGTCGCCCACCTCGGTGACTGCTGCCTCGGCAACCGCCGTGGCGACGACCGAGTCGGTGCTGAGGGGTAGGTGCGGACCGTGCTGCTCGATGGCACCGAGGGGTTGGACGATGATGCTGCGATCGGTCAGCCGTTCGCCGACCTGGGGGCCGGTGAGGTTGGGAAAGTAGCGATCGCTCGATGTCACAAGGTCACGCTACCCGCGGCATCGATCGGTCAGAATGACCTGGTGACCGCACCCGACTACGACGCCATGGTGATCGGCGCGGGC
The DNA here is from genome assembly GCA_031430695.1 of Ilumatobacteraceae bacterium. Lineage (GTDB taxonomy): Bacteria > Actinomycetota > Acidimicrobiia > Acidimicrobiales > Ilumatobacteraceae > JAENVT01. The sequence goes on along the minus strand of JANPBZ010000164.1, from coordinate 11,318 downwards.
CACAACGGGCTGGTGTGCGCCGCCTATCTGGCACGGGCAGGTTTGCGAACGCTGCTGGTCGAGGCGCGTTCGTCCGTTGGTGGTACTGCATCGAGCGAGGTCTTCGCCGGCGGCACGGTGAACATCTGCAACTGCGACCACATCACGTTTCGCACGACCCCGGTGATGGAAGAGCTCGGGTTGGCGGATCACGGCCTCCGCTACATCGACATCGATCCAGCGCAGCACAACATGAGCTGGGACGGCGGTCCGCCATGGACGATCTACCACGATGTCGAGCAAACCATCGACTCGCTTGCTCGCGCATATCCTGCCGAGGTCGAGGGCTACCGGCGATACGTGAAGGCGGCGATGCCTGCCGTGCGGATGGTGCTCGACAATGCCAACGACCCGCCATCACTGGCGTCGATCGGCAAGAAGGTGGTGGCCCGCCGCGGTCGCGGCGCGGCCACGTTGCTGCGCTGGAGCCGGCGCAGCGCAGCCGACGTGATGCGCAGTTTCTTCTGTACCGAGGCATTGCGAGGCGCGGCCATGGTGACCGGTCCGATGGTGTGGGGCGTGTCGCCGGAGTTGCAGGGAACCGGACTCGGCGCGTTGACATACGCCATCCGCCACGTCGGTCAGGTCGGTCGGCCGGTGGGTGGCAGCGGCATGGTGCCCGAGAGCATTCGCCGGGCGTTCGAGGCTGCCGGCGGCACGCTGATGCTCAACACCAAGGTCGCCCATCTCACGTGTGAGGGCGAGGCGATCCGCGGCATGGTCTGCACCGACGGCACTGAGGTGACGGCACGGATCGTCGTGTCGGCCTGCAACCCCCACGACACGTTCCTGGCATGGCTGAAGAATCCACCACCGCAGGCCAGATCACTGGTTGGCCGGTGGAGGGCCATTCCTCACGACGACGGCTACGAGTCGAAGATCGATGCCATCGTCGATAGGGCGCCCACCCTCGCGACCGGCCAGCCGCTGGGCGCGACCACCGTGATCGCTCCCTCGCTTGCCGAGATGCATCGCGGTCATTCGATGATGGCAAGCGGCCAGGTGCTGGAACGGCCTGCGATGTTCATCAACTCACCCTCGGCGCTCGATGCGACGCTGGCGCCCGACGGACGGCACGTATTCAGCCTGGAAGTGCTGTACACGCCGTATGCGATTGCCGGTGGGTGGACCGACAGCATCGAGCCGCGCCGGTGGCTCGACCAGGTGGCGACCGTGTTGGCACCCGGGTTCGTCGACTCGTTGGTCGACTGGCGGGCGATGACCCCTGATCGCTACGAGCGGGAGTTCCACCTTCCTCACGGCCACGCCACCAGCTTTGCCGGCGGACCCTTGGCGGCGCTGCGCAACAAGCATCCCGAACTGACCCGGTACGAGACCCCGGTCAAAGGGTTGTATCTCACGGGCGCGGCGACGTTCCCCGGCGCTGGAGTCTGGGGTGCCAGCGGTCGCAACGCTGCGATCCGGATTCTTCGCCGCCTCGATTAGCCAGGGTGGCTGAGTCCCGATGCTGATTGCTGCTTGAGCGCCAGTGCTCGCTCTCCCAGTTCGGCAAGGTCCTCGGCGCTCAGAGCGGCCCGCATGCGAGCGAACACCGTCTCCTCCTCGACCAAGAAATGGGCCTTGACGTCGAGCAGCAACGCGCTGCCGCGCTTGGTGAACCCGAACCCTTTGGGGGCAAGGCTGCGCATCTCGGCGATGAGGTCGTTGAGCTCCTCGTGCTCGCCCATGCGGTGGGCGAGGGTGGTGTCCCTGTCAGCCTCCAAGGAGGCCCGAAAGGCCGGGAACACCACTTCCTGTTCGGCCGCCTCGTGCGCAGCCAACTCGTCGGCGATTCTGAGGAACAGGCGACTGATTTCGGCCGGGTCGTCGGAAGCATCGAGCTGTTCGGCCAGCGAGTCGATCAGCCGGTGGTCGCGTTCCAGGAGGTCGATCACATTGATCGGTTGGGCCATCGGAGATCCTTTCGTCGGCGACGCTCATTTTGTCGCTCAGACCATAGGGGCAACAGTGCCAAAGGTCCATGCGCTGTCGGCCGCATGCTGGTTGATACCAAAGTGCTCGAAGATTGGGGTCGGAAGGCCCGATACAGCAGCGATCGCGCGTCGTTACCATCAACACGAACACCGACATGGAGCGCGCCCGATGACCGATGACCACACCGCAACGGCGGCCAACACTCCGGGGCATGAGGTCATTTCCAACACCAAGCTCTCAGCCGACGTGCACCGCCTCGTCGTCCTCGCCCCCCGTGTCGCTCGCAATCGGGAGCCGGGTCAGTTCGTGATTGTCCGGCTCGGGCCAGGCGCGGAGCGCGTTCCGTTGACGATCGCCGACAGCGACTCGGCAGAGGGATCGATCGTGCTGGTCATCCAAGCCGTCGGGAAGAGCACGTCCGATCTCGTCGCGCTCGCTCGAGGCGACGTGATCCACGACATCGTCGGTCCGCTCGGTCGGCCGAGCGATCTTGTCACCGAGGGCCTCGCTGTCTGCGTCGCCGGTGGGGTCGGCGCGGTTGTGATGTTTCCGATTGCTCGCCGGCTTGCCGAGCTCGGCGCCGAGGTCATTGCAGTGCTGGGCGCACGCACCAGCGAGCAGGTGCTCTTCGAGGAACAGTTCGCTTCCTTTGCCGAGTTGGTCGTGTGCACCGACGACGGCAGTGCGGGACGAGCGGGACTCGTCACCGATGCGCTCATCGATGTTCTCGCCCAGCGGGCGGTCGACGTTGTCTACGCCGCCGGACCGGTGCCGATGATGCGTGCCGTCGCGGCCGTGACGCGACGACTCGAGGTTCCCACGATCGTGTCGCTCAACCCGATCATGGTCGACGGAACGGGCATGTGTGGTGGGTGTCGCGTGACCGTCGACGGGACGATGCGCTTCGCATGCGTCGATGGACCTGAGTTCGACGGACACGGCGTCGACTTCGACGAACTGTCCGACCGGCTCAGCACATACAGAGAGTCGGAGCGGGAGGCCTCCACCCACGTCTGTCGAGGGTCGTTATGACTGACGGAGTCAGCGGCGAACCGCTCTCGAAGCGCGAGCGAATGACCATCGGCCGCCAGGGAATGCCCACCAGCGATCCCCACGAGCGATCGGGAACGTTCGACGAGGTCAACCTCGGATTCACCGAGCACCTCGCCATGCTCGAGGCGCAGCGATGCCTGGCGTGCAAGCGGGCGACGTGCGTCGAGGGTTGTCCGGTGATGGTCGATATCCCAACGTTCGTCAGGCGAATCGAGGAAGGCAACCTTGCCGAAGCGGCTCGCGTCCTTTTCGCTGACAATGCCCTGCCCGCTGTGACCGGTCGAGTGTGTCCGCAAGAGCATCAGTGCGAGGCGGAGTGCGTCAGAGGACGCAAGGGCGCACCAGTGGCTATCGGCCACCTCGAGCGCTTCGTCGCCGACTGGGCGCGAGGCCATCTTCACGAGGAACCGCTCACGGTCGAGCGATCGGGCAACAGCGTGGCCATCATCGGCGCCGGCCCGGGCGGCCTGAACGCCCCCCGTGTAATTGCGCGTACCGGTGACGACGTGACCATCTACGAAGCCCTGCATCTTCCCGGTGGGGTGCTGTCGTACGGCATCCCGGAGTTCCGGTTGCCCAACGAGATCGTGGAACACGAGGTGCACCGTCTCCAAACGCTCGGCGTGCACATCGAGTGCAACGTGGTGATCGGGCGTACCTACACCCTCGATGAGTTGCGAGATCGCTTCGACGCTGTGTTCATCTCGGTCGGTGCGGGGCTGCCGATGTTCCTTGGGATTCCCGGCGAAGGGTTGAAAGGGGTCTACACGGCGAACGAGTACCTGACCCGCGTGAACCTGATGCAGGCGTACGCCTTCCCCGAGGCTGATACGCCGGTCCTCCACGGCGACCATGTGGTCGTCATCGGTGGAGGCAACGTGGCCGTCGACGCCGTACGCACGGCGCGTCGACTGGGCGCCGGACAAGCGACCATCGTCTACCGGCGCAACCGCCCCGAAATGCCGGCGCGTATCGAGGAGATCGATCACGCCGAGGAGGAGGGGGTGACGTTCGAGTTCCAGGTCAGCCCGATCGCCATCGAGGGTGACGAAAACCGCTGGGTCACAGGCCTGCGTTGCGTCGATACCGAACTCGGTCAGCCGGACGCGTCGGGTCGGCGTGCGCCGGTGCCCATCGAGGGATCGGAACGGGTCATCCCGTGCGACACCGTGGTCGTCGCCGTCGGCACTCGCGCCAACCCACTGCTCACATCTTCATCACCGGATCTCGCCCTGACGGACCGTGGCTATCTCGGGGCCGATGAGCACGGCATGACCAATCTGCCCGGCGTGTTTGCCGGCGGAGACATCGTGCGCGGCTCGGCGACGGTGATCCTGGCGATGGGCGATGGCAAACGAATCGCCGGGGCGATCGACGAGTATCTCCACGGGACCAGGGTCACGCTGACCACACGGTGAGTTCGGGCGGCTCATCGGAGTGTTTGCCGCTGCGCTCGATATCGGGCACTCGCGCTCGTCGACGCAGCGTTTGACGACTCCGGCCCCGCATCGGGGCGCCAGTCATCAGACGCAATGATCACGCAGGTGCGCTTGGCGACTCGAGCCCCTATGCGGGGCGCCAGTCATCAAACGCCGTGGAACGAGAGAGTAAGGACCCACGATGAGATACCGCTTGTGCGGTTAGCCGATGCGACCGTTGGGTACCGTACCGACCATGAGCGACTACATCCTTCCTGATCTCGCCTACGACCCGGGTGCGTTGGAACCGCACCTCAGCGGGCAGATCGTCGAACTCCACCACTCCAAGCATCACGCGGCGTATGTGAAAGGCGCCAACACCGCCCTCGAGAAGCTGGCCGAGGCTCGTGCCGGCGGAACGTACGACACGATCGTCGGTCTCGAGAAGTCATTGGCCTTCAACCTCGGCGGCCACGTACTGCACACCATGTACTGGGCCAACCTCTCACCCGACGGTGGCGGCAAGCCCCTCGGCGAGTTGGCTGCTGCGATCGACGACCAGTTCGGCTCGTTCGACGCGTTCCAAGCCCACTTCAGTAGCGCAACGAATCTTGTTCAGGGCTCGGGATGGGGCATTTTCTCGTGGGAGCCCATCGGTCGACGGCTGATCATCGAACAACTCGAGGATCATCACGAGAACACCACACTGGGAGCCGTGCCGCTGCTGGCGATCGACGCGTGGGAACATGCCTACTACCTGCAGTACAACAACCGCAGACCCGACTACGTCGAAGCGATCTGGAACGTCGTCAACTGGGCAGACGTTGCGCGAAGGTTCGCGGCGGCAACTGCTTAGCTTGGGCGTGGGTGAGACGACACGCCGAAGGCGTGTTGGCTCACGCGAGTTGGCTCACGCATCCTTGACCGACCAGACTCGCTTCGCAACGGGAGGCTTGTCGCTCCAGGGGAAGTTGATCCATTGGTCGGTGCGCTTCCACACATAGTCGCATCGCACCACGGAGTGACTCTTCTCGTACAGCACGGCCGTGCGTACCTCGGCCACCTTGCCCTCACAGAACTGCTGCACGCTTCGCAACGTGTGGCCGGTGTCGGCAACATCGTCGGCGATCAGGATTCGGGCGTCGCTGACGTCGACGAAGTCAGGTGCAGGCGGCAGGATTCGCGGCACTTCCAGGCGTTCGTCGACACCCGTATAGAACTCGACGTTCATCGTGTAGACGTTCTTGACGGACAACGCATAACCCATGGCTCCGCCGATCAACAATCCTCCCCGAGCGATCGACAGGATCATGTCGGGCTCGTAGTCGTCGGCCACCATCTGGGAAAGCGCTCGCGAGGCCTCGCCAAACATCTCCCAGGTCATGATTTCACGCTCGTTCGCCACGCTGGCCAACCTAGCCGTTGGGTAGGCAGATATCCGAGGGACGCACAGGGACGCGCCAGAGGTCCCGACCGATCGCGTCGCGGATGGCGGCCACGATTGCCGGCGTCGACGAGATGCACGGTGGCTCCCCGACGCCCTTGGCGCCGAGCGGTGCCATGGGATCAGGGTGCTCGATCAGGGTCGCCACGACCGGCGGCATGTCGAGCATGGTCGGCAGCAGGTAGTCGGTGAAGCTGGCGTTGCGCACCTTGCCATCGGCGAGGATCAGTTCTTCCATCACCGCCAGACCGAGGCCTTGAGCGATGCCTCCTTCGATCTGCCCGATCACGCTCATTGGGTTCAACGCCATGCCGACGTCTTGTGCCGTCGCGACCTGCACGACCTTGACGAGTCCGAGTTCGGGGTCGACGTCGACGACCGCACGATGGGCGACGAACGCGAACGCCGTATGGCAGTTGCCCTGCCCGTTCTCGTCGAGCTCCTCGGTGGGTCGGTGATGGTGCACGAATGTCTCCTCGAACACCAATCCTGCGCTCGCCACCTTCGCCGGCACTCGCAGCGAGCCCATCGTGTCGACGACATCACGGCCGTTGATGGCCAGCCTCACCGGCTCGATATCGTTGAGTGCACCCACATGCTCGAACAGTCTTTCGCGCACCAAGCGGCAGGCCCCATCGACTGCGCCACCGCTCATCCATGTCTGACGTGACGCCGAGGTGGAGCCGGACGAGCCAATCGTCGTGTCGATCGGCTCCAGCACGACGTCGTCGACGCCGAGCACCGTGCGGGCGATCTGCTGGGCGAGCACCACGAATCCCTGGCCGACCTCCGACGCCGCGAACTTCAACGAGACGACTCCGTCGACAAGCCGGCAGCGGGCCGTGGAGTAGTCGTCGAATCCCTCGGAGTACATCAGATTCTTCATCGCCACGCCCCAACCGATACCGCGGCGAATGTGCGAGCGATCAGCAGTCAGCCCGGCACCACCGGGAAGATGCATGGGATCATCGTCGTGTCCGCCCACGGGCGTGTCCGGGAGCGGAAGTGCCGCAGTCTGACGGATGCACTCGGCAACCGGGGCGACATTCTCGATCAACTGACCGGTGATCAACGCGTCTCCGGTCTCCATCGCGTTGAGCAGCCGGATCTCGACTGGGTCGAGCCCGCATGCTGCCGCAAGCTTGTCCATCTGCCCTTCGTGCGCGAAGCAGGCCTGCACGACTCCGAACCCACGCATCGCCCCGCACGGCAGATTGTTGGTGCGCACCGCGTAGCCGTCGACCGTTGCGTTGGGGCATCTGTAGGGACCCTGAGTATGGGTGACGGCGTTGATGAGAACCGCCGACGACGTCGAGGCGTAGGCGCCGCCATCGAGCACCATACGCGCCTCGATACGTTGAATCACACCCTCACGGGTTGCGTGATGTCGCATCCAAACGGTTGCGGGATGGCGATGTACGTGACCGAGGAAGCTCTCTGCGCGGCTGTAGGCCATTCGCACCGGACGACCGGTGCGCAATGCCAGCAGGCACGTGTGCACCTGCAGGCTGATGTCCTCGCGCGCACCAAACGCTCCCCCCACTCCCCCGAGGGTCAGGCGTACCTGCTCGGGAGCCAGATTGAGGCACGCAGCGATCTGACCTCGGTCCTCGTGCAGCCACTGGGTGGCGATGAACAGTTCGACACCAGTCCCACCCGGATCGGGCAGGGCCAGCGCAGCCTCGAGGCCGAGGAACGCCTGATCCTGCATGCCCAACTCGTAGGTGCCCTCGACCACGACGTCACCAATCAGCGATTGATCACCGGTGACGATCCGTTGGTGGCGAATCACGTTCCCGGCAGGATGGATCGGCGGGTGGGTGCCATCGATCGCACCCTCTGGATCCGTCAACGGCGCCAGCACCTCGTACTCGACGACGATCGCCTCCAATGCGCGCCGGCAGGTCTCAGGGTGGTCGGCGGCGACCGCGGCGATCGGCTCTCCCACGTAACGAACCACATCGTCGGCGAAGACCGGCTGGTCGCTGCTGATCAGTCCATAGGTCGGCTTGCCGGGCACGTCGGTGGCGGTGACGATGGCCTCCACGCCGTCGATTCGCCACGCAGGAGTGAGGTCGATGCTGACGATCCGGGCGTACGGATGGGGTGATCGAAGGGTTGCGCCCCACAAGAAACCGTCGGCTGACAGATCACCCGAGAAGGCAAAGGATCCCTGAACCTTGGCAATGCCGTCGGGGCGTGGTGTGCTGTCGCCGAGGCGACCACCGAGCACACCTTCTCGCGTGACGGTGCTCATTGCTGTGCTGTCCTGGAGACGGCGACGCGCTGCACGGCCTCGATGATCCGTCCATAACCCGTGCAACGACAGATGTTGCCCGACAACTCCTCGCGGATCTCGGTGTCGGTTGGCTGTGGCGTGCGGTCCAGGAGGGCGTGCGCAGCCATGATCAGACCGGGCGTGCAGAAACCGCACTGCACGGCACCACAGTCGACGAAGGCCTGTTGCACGTCGGTGGGCGACCCGAGTGGTGCTACGCCTTCGATGGTTACGATCTGCTGGCCAGCCGCCGAAGCTGCCAGCACGAGACAACTGCAGACCAGTTCGTCGTCGACCAGCACGCTGCAGGATCCGCACTCGCCCTGCTCGCACGCTCCCTTGCTGCCCAACATACCGAGCCGTTCGCGCAGTACATAGAGCAGGCTCTCGCCGATCCACGCGTCGCGGACATCGTGTAGCAACCCGTTGACATGCAAGGTGTAGCTCTGGTTCTCAGCCATTCGGAAACGCCCTCCGCAACAGGCGGCGCGACAACACAGCGACTGCATGGCGTCGGTACTCGGCAGTTGAGCGATGGTCGTCGATGGGGCGAGCAGCGGACGCCGCCAAGCGTCCGAACTCTTCGGCCTCCGCTTCGGTCACTGATCGACCGGGATGATCGACGACCGACGCGGCGAAGGACTCGGCCTCGTGGCATCGGATGATCGTCGGGCCGACCGAGCCGAGCGCCAGCCGCACGCCACCGGTGTCGTCGACGGCCAGGCACGCGCCTGCATTGGAAATGACCATCGCATTGCGCACGCCCACCTTGGCGTACCCCTGCCATCGGGCAAAGACAGGGACGGACACCGCTTCGATCAGTTCGCCCGGCTGGAGCACCGTGCGCTTCGGACCGGTCATGAACTCGCTGAACGGAACCGAACGTGAATCGGTGGCAGACACCAGGTGCGCCACGGCGTCGAGCGCCGCGAGCACGGGCAGACCATCGCCAGCCGGCGAGCACGTGGCCACGTTGCCGCCAAGCGTCGCCGCGTGGCGGATCTGCGGCGACCCGACGGTTCGAGCCGCCTGACTGAGCGCTGGCACCCACCGCAGAAAGGGCTCGCGTTCCAATTCGGCGTACGTGATCCCAGCGCCGATCCGCAGCATCGCCGATGGGACATCGTGTGACCAGGTGCGCAACTCCGGAATACGAGTCAGGACAATCACGGCGTCCGGTCGGCGATGCCCGCTGTTGACCTCCACCATGACATCGGTTCCACCTGCGAGAACCATCGACATCGGCTCGGCCGCGAGCACGGTCAGTGCCTCGGCGAGAGTGGTCGGGATCATCATGCTCATGTCTCTGCGGACCTTACATTTCGTCGATGCTCAGGAGTCGTCTACCGACCGAATTGATCTACGTGATCTTGATGGCGCGGATACCCGGTTCCGGGGCGGGGAACTTGGGGTCGAGTGCAGCCAAGGTGTTCAGCAGGATCTTGGCGACGGCCAGATTACGCACCCAGTTGTGGTCGGCGGGTACGACGTACCACGGCGCACAGGTCGTCGACGTCTTGGCGATCGCCTCTTCGTAGGCCAGCTCGAACTTCGACCACAGCTTGCGGTCGGTGATGTCGCCTGCGCGGAACTTCCAATTCTTCGATGGATCATCGAGGCGATCCTGAAACCGACGCGCCTGCTCGGCTTTCGACACATTGAGGAAGCACTTCACGATGCTCGTTCCCTCATCGGACAGCATCCGCTCGAACTCGTTGATGTGCCGGAATCGTTTGCTCCAGACCGAGCGGGTGGCAAGGTCCTTGACACGGACGACGAGTACCTCCTCGTAGTGGCTGCGGTTGAACACACCGATCTCGCCATGAGCTGGACATGCAGCGTGAACTCGCCACAGGTAGTCCTGGGCCGTTTCCCGACCGGCAGGCACCTTGAAACTGGTGACCCTGATGCCTGCCGGATTGAGGCCGGAGAAGATCGATCGCACGGTGCCGTCCTTGCCGGCGGCATCACGCGCCTGCAGCACCAACAAGACACTGCGCTTGCCTTCGGCTGCCAGACGTTGCTGCAATTCGTCGAGCTTGAGCTTGACCTGTTCGAGTTCGGCTCCGGCCGCCTCCTTGTGCCAACCGAGGGTGTCACTCGGGTCGCATTGCTTGAGTTCGAACTTCGCCGGTTTCGAGACGCGGAGAGCTGCGATGGGATTGGTTGCCATGCCGTGCGACGGTATCTCAGTCAGTGATGAATGGACAGTGCCTGCACCCGCTGTCGCAGCAGTACCCACGCTCGGCGAGAAATACCGTCGTGAAGACGAAGAGCCGTGTCGACGGATCCTCATAACAGGGTTCGCCCTCGGCTACCGCCTGACGGTGACGCGCCATGATCTCTGCGAAGCGAGGGTGATGTGTCGACAATCGTCGCGGGTGGGCGCTCTCGAGGTACTCGTCGCGCAACTTCGGCACGATTCGCCACGGTATCTGCTTGGTTCGTTGACAGGGCGGGCGGCGTGAGTAAGGTGCCGGGCAGTCGGCATGTGATGGGGGTCACACCGTTACCGTCACAACTACGACACACCGATCATCGAAACAAGGGGGGAAATGGTGCGAACAAGGCAACGATCGAGGAAGCGGATCATCACAGCGGCGTTACTGAGTCTCGGGCTTTTTGCGGCTGCATGCGGCAAGAAGAATGGCGGCGATAGCACGGACGCCACAACTGTTGTGACGGAGACCACGGCGAGCAGCGGGGACACGGAGCCAAGCGTTGCGGTCGAAACCACCGTCGCCGAGGGCACGAGCCCCCCGGAGACCACACCCGCGGACGTGCCGGTGCTCGGCGGGACGCTGATTGTGAGTGGCGAGGCCGAAGTCACCAGCCCATGGACTCCTGCGGCGATGCAGTGTGATACCTACTGTTTCCAGCGGGCTCGCACTTTCTTCGACTCGGTGGCCGCGATCGGCGACGATCTCAAGGTCCATCCCGTCTTGGCCGAAGCAATCACTCCCAATGACGACTACACCGAGTGGACCATCACGGTGCGCGAGGGCATCACGTTCACCGACGGCACTCCGGTGAACGCCGATGCGCTTATCAAGAACCTCCAACTCAGCGGAACCGGGCTCCTCATTTCCGCCGCCCTGCTCGATGTCGCCAAAGTGCCGAGCGCGGCGGACCCGGCAAAGAACGAACTGAA
>JANPBZ010000163.1:0-15214 GCA_031430695.1 Ilumatobacteraceae bacterium | reverse complement strand
TGCGCACATCAAAGAACCTCACCTCCGCGTCGGGCCGACCTCCTCTTTTGACGTAAACGACCCCCTCATACGGGGGTTGCCAAGCCCAGCCGTCCGGCACGGTGAACGTGACGGAAAGGCCGTCGTCGACGTCAAGGAAACCTGTCTCCGTCCTCGGTGCGACGGTGGTTGGGGCTACGGTGGTTGGGGCGACGGTGGTTGGGGCGACGGTTGGCGCTGCCGCGGGCGCAGGTTCCACGTCGTCATCGGAGTTCGGGCTGTTGGTGGCGATTGCGGCGACGCCGATGACGGCAACGACGGCTGCGGCTGCCATCGCCAGGCGCCGATGGTTTCTGGTTTCGCTGGTGGGTGGTGAGTCGACGGACACGTAGCTCTCCTCCACTGGAACGAGGCGTTGTTCGGGTTCGAGACGAGTGTCGTCGAATTGGAGATGAGATCGGCCCTCGCGGTCATCCCACGAGGCGTCCGGGTGAACGAGGCGGGCGCGTTGTGCGTCCTCGTGAAACGCATCCATGAGGCGGCGTTCGAGTTCGGTGATCATCGAGAGAGTTCCTTGCTCAGCTGGGCAAGCGCCCGGGCATTGATGGATCGAACGGTTGCCGGCCTGGCGCCGACGATCTCGGCGATCTCGCCCTCCGGAAGGTCGGCCCAATAGCGCAGCACAAGGACGGCGCGCTGTTTGTAGGAGAGTCGGGCGACGACGTCGAGCAACTCGGACGGCTGGTCCGTCGACGACGCCCCGGCACCGACCCCGATGCGCCGCAATCCGGCGTCGGCGCGACCCGCCGACCGGGCTTGGTCTCGGCAGCCGTTCACGATCGCGGTCCGAAGGTACGCGTTGCGATGCTCGATCGTGGCCAGGCGAGGACGCAGTCGCATGAACGCGTCCTGCACGACGTCCTCAGCGGCGGCGTGGTCATGCGTGAGCAACCACGCGAGCCGCACCGCGCCCGGATAGGCGTCCCGGTAGAACAGCGCGAAGTCGTCGTCCATCCCAGCGGGAATCGTGCCAGAGATTTCGACGCGGCGTGCTACCACACCTTCTGAGACGTCCGGGGCGACCGTTCCGTTGCACTCCGTCGAAAAAATCGTCACTGACGCTGCTCAACGAACATCGACCGGCGCAACGTCGCCGATGTCGCCGACGACGCCAATCCGATACGACCTCGGGCCCCGGAGTGCCGCTGGGAGACGCGCCATAACTGCCGATCCGCGCCATGTCGCAGATACGCGAACCGAGCAGAACGTGCGCTCCGGATCACGGCTGCGAGCCGATTGGGCGAACGTTCATGTTCGAAGAATGGGCCTCGGGTTATTCCGGTGATCGGTCGCGGTTATTCCGGTAATCCGAGAATGGCCAACGCCGGCTGCGTCGCTCGGCGGCAGCGCAGAACGCGCGGCAACCTGGGGTGAGTCCCATCTTGTGGTGTAGGACTCACCCGCGACCGGGGCGAAACTGAGGACCAACTGAGGACTGAGCGGGGAATATTGGCCTAAAAGCCCTGCTCAGCGGGCACGCGTCACGATTTCCCGCTTACAGGCCAACTCACCGTCACCAAATGATCTACCAGGACTTATTGGTCGAATCTAGGCTCCCGCCACTGTGCTAGTCCTCAAGTAGTTCTCACCTCGGCTGAGGCCTGACTCGCTCCACGAGCGATCACACTGCCCGACTGAAGCGGTTCTGTCCAGCGCCCTAAACGGCAGTCATGCACTATTGAACGACGCGAAGTCTGATGGTGGCTCCATCAGAAAGGTGTCGTATCTGGGCGGCGACATCGGCGCGGTCGAGCAGGGCCGAAACGGCGTCCGCGTCGTAAAGATTGTCGACGGAGTGCTCGCCACCGAGAACGAAGGGGACCTTGGGGATCAATCGGCGTCCAGGTCGCAGGGCACCGTTCGCCACCTGCCAATCATGAGCAAGCGGCCAGCCGGTCATGAGACGGTAGTCATCAAGCACGGCTTGTGCCCAACCCTCAAGATCGGCAGCAACGGGACCGAAGCCGCGTGTCTCAGGATCGAACGCGCTGACAGCAGCGTCGCGGCCGATCGCGAACTGGGCGCCGAATGCGTCCTCGGCGAAAAAGGCACCTCGCGTCGGTGACGTCCGTGAATGCGTGCGTCAGCAGTTCCGGCGCGTTCCACTCACTGACGCTTGGCTCTGTCTGCGTCGGCGTGGAGGGGAAGACGTCAAGTGCTGACTCGAACGCATAGAACCCATCACACGCGCCCAGCAGCAGGTGCAGATTTGAATTCGGCGAGTTGTCGGACGAGATCGACCGTGAGCGGGCCCGATCCGAGCGCGACGAGTCGCTGGACCGCAGTGGCTGACACCCGGGCAGAATGCCCGATCCTGGTTGTGATGTCCAGCCTGCCGATCGGCAGTTCGGCTCTATCTGGTGTTGGTCCACGGCATTTGATGACTGGCGCCCCGCATAGGGGCTCGAGTCGTCAAGCGCACCTGCGTGATCAGTACGTCTGATGACTGGCGCCCCGATGCGGGGCCGGAGTCGTCAGACGCTGCGTCGACTGGCGCCGATTGCCCGGTCCGGCTCCTGAGCGCAACCAAGATCGGGAGTACAGAACGACGCGTACCGAACGGCACTTCGGCGCACTCTGATTCACAATCGCACACTCCCTAATGGGGTCTGGGGAGCGCGCGAGATCACCGCTCCGGGTCTGCGCTACTAGCCGCCCGATGTGAATCACTTCCTCGAGTCTCGGCCTCTCACAGGACGGGGTTGCCGAAATGCCAGCCGTCAGTCCACAGTCTTCCAGCCCGTCCTCACGCGGCGACGTGCGGGGGGTGGATCGGGAACGCTTGGCTGAGTTCGGTCGGAACGCTCCCAACTCAAACGCTCGGCTGATGGATCGTCTCGCTCGGCGTCGGGGCCGAAGTTCGGGTGTGCCTGGGCCCAGCTGGCGAGCGAGTCGAGACACACGGATGCGAGCGACTTGTAGTTGTTCAACCCGATGTCGAGAGCCGTCTGCGATGCCATCTTTTTGATCAGGTTCAGCGGATCCGCTGCCGGACTTACCGGCGGCAACCCGCAGAGCAGCTGATCGAGACGCGCCTCGCGGTAAAGCTGCTCGACGCTTGCTAGAACTTCAGCAGCAGCTTCCAGGAGTTCGTCCTGGCGTGTCGAGTTCGCTCGGGTGAATCGATGCGCTCCGGCCAAGTGGAGCAGTCGTTCCTCTGCTATGGCCGGCCGCCGATCAGCTGGTACGGCGTCAATCACACCAAGTGCCAGCTGGAGCATTCGGGTGATGTTCATGCTCGGTTAGATCCACGACGACGGCAGCTTGATACCTCGATGTATCAAGCCGGCCCGCTGGTGGATCTCCCGGGAGAAGTTCCAGGAAGGTTCCTCGTCATGAGCGATGCCCCGTTGATGCTGTTCGAAGCGCATGTCGGCGGCCAGCGTGCAGATGTCAAGATCCTCTCCACTCGGATTGTTTGGTCGACTGCCGGGCGGCGCAGCGTCACCGAAATGGTGCCGTTGACAGCGATTTCATCGGTCACCACGCACGAGAGTCAACGCAGCAAGTGGAGTCTCGTCGTGAACGCGAACGGAAAGGCGATCGAATTTCAGGTCGAAGAAGCAGTCGCAGATCAGGCGACATCGATGCTCCGACTCCTCGTGGCCAAACAGCCGCCACCCATCAACGCCAATGCCAAACTGTCCGGCCCAGGCAGCCTCGCCGACGACCTCAACAGTCTCAAGTGGCTCCTCGACAACGGCTTGCTGAGCGAGTCTGAGTTCGACGACCGGAGAGCACACCTGTTTGGGCTGCTGTAAAGCCCAGGATCATCTGTCAACCATGCTGGACGGAGGTCTTTCGGCCCTGTTCCGCAGTACCGCGACTGGCTCTAGGATCGAAGCCGTGAGTCAAACACCAAACGCTGCCAATCAGCACGACTACGTCGTGAACTATGACGATCTCGAGGAGTCGGTGTGCTGGCGCCTCATCAACCGGGTCGCCGTCGGCCGAGTCGGGTTCGTGTACGACAACGAGCCAATGGTTCTCCCGGTCAACTGCGTCGTGATGGACGGCAACATCGCCTTCCGCACAGCCGGTGATTCGATGCTGCACAACCTGGGCGACGGCGCCCGGGTCGCGTTCGAGGCCGACCATGTCGATCCCGTCGCCGAGTCGGGGTGGAGCGTCTTGGTCCGCGGCAACCTGTCAGAGCTCGCCGACGACGAGCTGCGAGCTCGATTGACCGCTGACTCGACTCATCCGTGGGCGCCGGGCGCGAAGGATCAGTGGATGGTCATCGTGCCCTCGATCGTGAGCGGGCGGTCGATCACTCGTCACGAGTGACGCCTGTTGGCGTGCGAGCGGCCGTCAGGAGTCGAGTGGGTCGTCGCGATCGACGGCGGCGAACTCATCGGGCAAGTCGAAGTCGGAGTCATCTGGTCGGCGGGAATCGAAGTCGTCTGGGGACGGCCACCAGGTCGGCGCCGAGGTCTGCAATGAGGCCGACCGCGAGGTAGCCGGGAGCTGCAGTACCGGGATCTTCCGCAGCGACCGCCGTCGCCGCGCTCGACTCGCTACTGCGGGTCTCTTTGTCGTCGCGAGGAAGCGGCGCACCCCAATAGTACTCGCCGTAGCCAAGGGTGCAACCAACCGGGAGGTCGGCGCCGACCTCTTCGTCAGCGTCAAGACCGTCGGGTCGCCCAGGCGACCCGACGATGTCCGTCAAACTGCACCTTGAGACAGGACGGCCATGGGCCGTGCTCGTTACTCTTGGAGCGCCGATACGAGAGAGGAGTACGACATGGGAAAGGTCGTGTTCAGTGGACACGGTGGCTTCGAAACATCCACCAATCCACCCATGATCACCGTGCCAGAGCGCACCGAGATCCACTTCTAAACCGAGAACCTGAAGGCCTTGCTGGACTCGATCGGAGGTGACATCGAATCGATGTCGACCGCCTTCGATACTGCTCAGCCGAGCCAGTCGGTCTACGCCGGTAGTTCAGTCCCGAACTACACGCTGTACGACCCGGAGGACCTCAACATCCAGGATTCACCGCCTGGTGTCGACCAGTTCGTCGTCAGTGGAGGATCGATGACCCTCGGCCAGTTGTTCGACGCCGGAATCCGGGGTGAATGCCACTGGGCAGCGTGCCGGGTCGTCGACCTCGACTCCGCCGGAGGCGAATTGCTGGGTGTCAATGCTGCCCAGACCGACTACGGCTACGAGGGCGGCGAAGTCGGCACGTCGATCGACGGCAACTCCAGCGAGGCCGACACTGCCAACCAGTGGCTGGCCTGGTTCTGGTCGGCCGACGAGGAGGCCCAAGTCGCCGCATTCGACGACCTCCCCTCCGGATACAAGCGGATCTACTGCGACTACAGCCCAGATCTCGCCACCTGGGCCCGCCAGCGCAGCTACATCGTCTGAGTCCGAGTCCTCGGTAGGATCCAGCGGATCACCGCCACGAGGTCTCGGTGCGGCGGGTCTCGTTGAAACCGAGCAGAACGGGACCCTTGGGACCGGCAATGATCCGACAGACCGAGGCCTGGTCGAGATGGCATCTCCAGCCCACGGTCACGTCGACCCCCAGCGCCCACATCACGGCTGCCTTGATCGGCGAGACATGGGAGGTGACGACGACCATCTGCTCCCGCGCGTCGGCCAACAACTCCCCCGCAGCAGCAACGACACGGGCGCGCATCTCCTCCATGCTCTCGCCACCACCGGCTCGATACTGCGGATCGACACGCCATTTCGCCCAGACATCGTCTGCGACGTCGGCCGTTGGCACGCCATCGAGGGTGCCGTAGTCGAGCTCGATCCACCGCTCGTCCACTTCGTATGACACCCCGAATGCCTCGGCCGTCTGGCGTGCCCTGAGCAATGGTGAGCTGATCACGCGGTCCGGCCGGCCCAACCATTCCGCAACCCCACTCGCCTGAGCGAGGCCGACGTCGTCGAGGGGAAGGTCGAGGAGACCCTGCAGCTTCCGGGCAGCGTTTGCCTCGGTGCGACCATGACGAACGAGAACCAGCACCCGAACAGTGAATCAGATCTGGGGTACGGATTCGTTCGTAGACCGAACTCGTGAGCGCAGGAGCACGCTCGACGTGCCAGCGGCCAGTACGGAGGCAGCGAGGATCGCCAGGATCGCGTTGGACTGTTCGACCGGGTCGGTAAGCGCAAGTTCGGTGATGAACAGGGCAACCGTGAAGCCGATTCCCGCGGCGGCGCCGACGCCCGCGATCTGGCGAGAATCAGCACCGTCGGGATTGTCGGCCAGCCCGGCGCGCACCGTGGCGCGAGTTGCGAGCACCACACCCAGCGGCTTGCCGACGAGCAGGCCGAAGAACACACCCCACGTGATCGGAGAACGCGCCGCGTCGCCAAGCCCATCTGCGGAGATTTCGATTCCGCTGTTCGCCAACGCAAAAATCGGGACGATCACGTAGCTCGTCCACGGGTGGAGAACGTGCTGCAGCCACTCGACAACCGAGACCGAGCCCCTGGCGAGATCACTCGTCGTGCGTGCCGCGTCGGCGTCGGACAGATCGATCAACTCATCACTGTCGATGAGCTCCGGACTCAGTCGGGGCGTGGATGGCGCCATCAGGCCCATCGCCACGCCCGCGATGGTGGGATGGATCCCGGCCTCGTGAAGACTGAGCCACACGATCCCGCCAATGACGAAGTAGACCCACGTCGAATAGATCCCGAGACGGCTCACGACGAGGGTCAGGCCTACGCCGACGGTGGCTGCGGCGAGCCAGCCGAACATCACACCAGTTGAGTACACCGCGGCGATGATGACGATCGCGCCAATGTCGTCGACGATCGCAAGTCCGAGCAGGAAGGCGCGCAGCGATGCTGGGATGCGAGGGCCAGCGACCGCGAGGATGCCGACCGCCAGGGCGATGTCGGTGGCCATCGGAATTGCCCAGCCACGGGGCGCCGACGTGCCGGCAATCGCGAGATACACCAGTGCGGGGACCAGCATCCCGCCCAGCGCGGCTGCCCCGGGTAGCAGCGCGGCGCGCCGCGATGACAAGTGGCCGTCGGTCAACTCGCGCTTGATCTCGAGTCCCACGACGAGGAAGAAAATGGTCATCAGGCCATCGTTGATCCAATGGCGCAGATCGAGGTCCAACGTATGGCCACCCACCGAAATCGCGGCTCGGCTCTCCCACAGATCTACATACGACTGCGACCACGGTGAATTCGCCCAGACCAGTGCAACCACGGCGCTGCCGGACAACAGGATCGCGCCGGATGCCTCGGTCGCGAGGAAGTCGCGCAGCGGCGACAGCATGCGAACAATGGGCGAACGGGTGCGACGAAGGGCGCGATCCATGGAAGTCTCCTTGTACTTCGCCGACCAGACTTCCCGGCACACCGAGTTGTAGGACCGACCATACCCACAATCGAGGTCACTCGGGCACAAGCCGTCCGTGGTGTAACAGCGCACTTCGGCGATGCGGGTCCGAAAGCTCGCACCGGCGCCACATCCACACCAGCATCAGTGCTCCGGCACCTTCGAACGCGATGTTCAGCCAACTGCGTTGCAACGACGGAACTCGAACACTCCCCCACGAGCCACTGAACGGCCACCAGAACACGCTGGTCGATGCGAACGCGCCGTCCCACACGAGGTGCATCAGCATGCCGATCGGCAGCGCAAGCAGCAGCCTGCGAATCGGCTTGCGACCCGCCGTCACCAGCATCACGACCACCAACACGCCGACTGCAACCGTCAAGCTGTGTGCCCAGCGAGCGTGACGATCGGGAAGGTCGATCACGTCGGGCAACACCGCACCTACAGCGAGCAGCCGGTAGTCGAATCGCGGGTCGCGAAAGACGTACCACACCGAGATGACGGCCGTGCCGATGAACCACAGGAACATCGGCGGTCAGCGAACCAGCACGCGCCCGCACTGCGGGCAATCGACCAGCTCGTCAGCGGGCAACGCCTTGAAGGCGTCGACCTCGGCACGCGACAAATCGAGATGGCAACCGTCGCACTTCACGCCGACGAGTCTGGCGATGCCGATGCCGCCATGGCGGGCTCGTTGCCCGTCGTAGAGCGCAACCTCTTCAGGAGTCAGCGCGGCGCGAGCCGCGTCGTACTTCGCGGTCAGGTCGGATTCCTCGTCGGCGCCGCTGCCCTTGGCGACTGCGAGCTGCGCCGCGGCCGCTTCCTTCATCGCCACCACGGCGTCCTCATCCGTAGCGAGCTCGGCGAGCCGCTGTTCGGCGTCGGCCTGTTGCTCCATCGCTTCCAACTCGCGATCGTCGAGTTCGTCACGATGGGCATTGAGCATCTCGATCTCGTGGTTCAGCGCATCGGCCTGGCGGGTCTCGGTCACGATCTTCAACTGCTGCTCGAGCCGGCTGCGCTTCGCTGTCAATCCTGCGGCCTTGTGCTCGATCGTCTCGATCGTCGTCTCAGCCTCGCTCAACTGCTTGCCAGCGGTGACGACTGCCGAATGGTGTTCGGCCAGCCGCCGCTCAGCATCCTCAAAGGATTCAGCCTCGGGCAGCTTGGTGAGCCGGCGTTGGAGTTGGTGGAGTGCTATGTCGAGCTGCTGGAGTGCCCACAATGCTTCGCCGTTCACGGGTTCTTCTTACCAGTAATGACCACTCCGCCCGGCGGTCGCTCGCAGTTGTAGACCATCGTTCCCGACGCGGGCACGGTCGGGAACGGCGCTTTGGGGTCGAGAACATCAGGTGAAATCGTCGTATCGCTCGGAATCGCCTTCAGCACCGGCTTGGGTGGCGGCTCGGCCGGTGGCGCCGACACACCGGGATCGGGCGGCAAAGTGCTGGTCGACGTCGTCGTCGAGCCGCCGGTCGGCAACGCGCCACTGACCAATTTCGCCAAGCACTCGTTGCCGGGCAGATACATCCGCACCGCCTTGCGCGCAGGCTCCGGAGCTGCCGCCCAGTCCTCCAACGGCAATGGAGCGATGGCCTGTTGCATGAACGCTCCCCAGATACGAGCCGGGTAGGTGCCGCCTTGCACCTCACGAATGCCGTCGGCTTCGACGAACTCCGGCGTGTTGCACGTGTTGACGCCGTTGATCTGCACACCGCACACCATCGGCGTGTAGCCGTCGGGATCGCCGACCCACACCGCCGTTGTCAGCTGCGGTGTCGATCCGACGAACCACGAGTTGGTGTTGTACGTCTGTGTGCCGGTCTTGCCTGCAGCCGGGAACGGGAACTCGCTCAACGCCCCGCGCGCTGTGCCGTTCGTCAGTACCCCTTTGAGCATCGAAACCGCGGTCAGCGCCACGCCCGGGTCGAGCACCTGCACTCCCGGGTCCGCATGCGTGTACAGCCGTGTTCCATCGGCGCGATCGATGTAGTCGACGTAGTAGGGATCGTGGTGCAGCCCTTGATTGGCGATCGTCTGCATTCCAGCTGCCATGTCGAGCGCTGCCATCGGGTTGGCCCCCGTTGCGTACGAAGCCAGCGGCTCGACCGGCGTCCTCCCGGCGATACCCGGTTGCAGGTAGGGAGAACTCGCCATTCGGTACGTCATGTCGACCACGCGGTGCAACCCGATGATCTGCGACAGACGGGCGAATGCACAGTTGATCGAGGACCATGTCATGTTCGACAACGCCGCGACTGGTTTGGACGTCGCGTCGGTGATAGGGAACGGAACTTTCGGATCGTTGGGATCGGGCAGCACGCATGGCGACGTACCGTCGATCAGATCGTCCGGCTGAGCGCCGGCCTGCAATGCCGCGGCGAGGATGAAGATCTTGACGCTCGATCCTGTCTGGCGGGGCACCAAGGCCATGTTGATCTCGTTGATCCGCGGCTGGAACCCGCTGCCACCCACCATCGCCCTGATCGCCCCCGTCTTGGTGTCGAGGGTCAGGATCGCGTTCTCGATTCCCACCGCCGTCTTGGGTAACACCTCATGGGCCTGCTCGGCGAGCGCCTGCAGGTTGGGGTTGAACGTCGAGTGAATCTCGAGACCGCCTCGATACAACAGGTTGGCGCGCTGCTGTTCGTCTCCCAGGAAGGTCGCCCGCCGCAGCAGATACTCCTTGATTGCCTCGGTGTAGTACGTCGGCGTGGTGGTGTAGGTGGGGATCGTGCGCACGCGCTCAGGCATCTTCCACGCTGACCCCAGCAGCGATCCGACCACCGGCGTCAACAGGCCCACATCGGCCAGTCGCTCGGTCACTTGGCGGAACCTGGCTCGGGACCTCTCGGAATGTCGAATCGGATCGAAGCCCGATGGCGATCGAACGAGCCCGGCCAGGAACGCGCCCTCGATCATCGTCAATTCGCCAACGCCTTTGCCGAAGTACACCTCTGCTGCCGCCTGCAGGCCGTACGCGTTGTTGCCGAAGAACACCGTGTTGAGGTAGCGCTCGAGGATGGCGCCCTTTGGCATCTTCTTTTCGAGCATCGTCGCGTAGTGCGCCTGCAAACCCTTGTAGCGACCGTCACGCGGCAGTCCAGCGAGGAACTCGTTCTTCACCACCTGCTGGCTGATGGTGCTTGCACCCTGACGCGGTGCATCACTGGAGAAGTTCGACAGCAGGGCCCGCGCAAATCCGCGCAGGTTGACCCCGTGATGCATGTAGAACTGCTCGTCCTCGACAGCCAGAAAGGCATCCAGCACGTCCGGCGGCACCTGGGCCAGCGTTATCGGTTGGCTGTTCTCACGCTCGAACACAGCGATCACATTGCCGAGCACGTCGTAGACGTAGCTGCGTTGCGAGAGCGACTGAAAGTCGGGAAGTGCCACGGGCAGTTGGTCATGGGCGTTGGCCACTCGCCACAGTCGTGGACCGACGCCGACCACGACAGCGGTCGTGAGCAGCGCTCCGGCGACGATGATCGCCGCGAGACGGAGAAGCCAGGCAATGAGACGCACGCAATTCGCAGGCTAGTTGCGAGCCGTTGGCGATTATCGGCACCCGTTATGTTGACGCCGAATGACTCCGCAGCATCCTTTCCGGTTCGGTGTGCAGGCGTCCACGGCCACCGACGCGGCATCGTGGACGGCACTGGCTCGCAAGGTGGAGTCCCTCGGTTACAGCACGCTGACCATGCCGGACCATTTCGATGACCAGCTGGCGCCGATACCTGCCCTGATGGCAGCCGCTGCTGCGACCGAACGGCTTCGCGTCGGTGCACTGGTATGGGACAACGACTACAAGCATCCCGTCGTGCTTGCCAAGGAGTTGGCGACGCTCGACGTGTTGTCGAGCGGACGGTTGGAGGTCGGTCTCGGCGCCGGTTGGTTGGCCACCGACTACCAGCGGTCAGGTATCCCCTACGACTCGCCGAAAGTGCGCGTCGATCGATTCGAGGAGGGTCTGGCAGTCATCAAAGGGGCGCTTCGTGGCGAGGCGTTCTCGTTCGCCGGGCAGCACTACACCATCACAGACTTCGTCGGTTCGCCGCGCCCGGTGCAGGCGCCATTGCCGCCGATCTTGATCGGTGCTGGAGGCACTCGGATGCTCTCGATCGCTGCGCGAGAGGCCGATATCGTGGGCATCAACGGCACGCTGGCTGCCGGCGCCGTCGGACCCGAGGCAATAGCATCGATGACCGCATCGGCGGTCGACAAGAAGGTTGAGATCGTGCACGCCGCAGCCGGTCATCGAGTCGGGGACATCGAGCTCAACGTGCGCGCGTTCATGGTTCGGGTCACTGACGAACGGCGGGCGGCGATGGACCAGATCGCCGAGTTCGTGCAGGTCGATGCATCGCTCGTGGAAGAGTCGCCGTTCGCCCTCATCGGCACGCCGGCTCAGCTTGTCGACGACCTGTTACGCCGCCGCGAGCGATGGGGCTTCAGCTACGTGATCGTTGGCGCCGCCGACGTCGAGTCGTTCGCGCCGGTCGTCGCCGAGCTTGCCGGTCATTGAGGCACGTTTGGAATGCAATGGCCAGATCAAGGTCGCGCACGTCGAGCGGTGTGACCTTCTGGGTGTACTTGTCGATCGTCAACTGCGTGCCTTACGTTCGACGCACGACACGAGCTTGGATTGGTCAAACCACCGTGACTTTGAGAGCCTCGTCGCCCTTGCGACCTTGGCCCACTTCGAACTCCACCGTCTGGCCCTCTTCGAGCGAGCGGTATCCATTGCCTTCGATGTTCGAGAAGTGCACGAACACGTCGGCACCACCCTCTCGTGAGATGAAGCCATAACCCTTTTGAGCGTTAAAGAACTTCACGGTGCCGGTAGCCATTGCCTGTACTCCATATTGCTTACTTGCCCAACGACTTGTAGGGCACTCGGGGCGCAACGCTAGCAATTGCGGAAGGCGACGACGACCGTCACCGAAAATCTCGATTCCGATCAGCCGGCCATCGTCGCGATCATGTGGTTCATGACTGCGGTGTGTTCGGCCTGTGGGCTGAAGAGGATCACTTCCGCGTCCTTCACCACGCGCACGCTGTGCCCGGGCGGCCAGTAGAAGAGGTCGTCGCCGACGCACGCTTCCTCGGTGCCGTTGACGTAGGAGATGACGACCTCGCCCGAGATCATGAATCCCCAGTGGGGCGCGTGACAGGCATCGTCGTCGAGACCTTTGAGGAGCGGCGCAATGTCGGTGCCCGCACCGAGAGAGAAGTACTCGGCAGCCATCGATCCGTAGTCGGACGCGTCACCGAAGTCGATCGATTGGCGAGCGACAGCGCCGGGCACATCAATCTTGGTCGGGATGTCGTCCTTGGTGATGCGCATGGCTCCTCGGTTCTGTTTGGCGGAGTGTTCCGTCTCACCGCTCAGCCAAGACCTTCGACGATCACCCGTCCAGTTCCAATACTGAACTGTGCCAATGTGGCGCATGAAGACCTACGGTCAGTACTGCCCGATCTCCAGGTCGGCCGAGCTGCTCGGAGATCGCTGGACGATCCACATCGTTCGCGATCTCCTGACGGGTACGTCCCGTTTCAACGAGTTCATCAGCGGCAATCCGGGGCTTTCTCGCGCGCTGCTCAGCCGCCGGTTGCAGCAACTGAGACGCGCCGGCGTGGTCGAGCAGAACGATGACGGCGGCTACCGGCTGACGCCGTCGGGCCGGGACCTCGAATCGGTCGTGTTCGGTCTCGCGAGATGGGGTGCCCGATGGACCTTCGGCGAACCCGAACCGGAGGAGCTCGATCCGGACCTTTTGCTGTGGTGGTTGCACCGGCGTCTCGACCCGAACAAGCTGCCGGGGCCACGGTTCACGATCTACATCAACCTCACCGACCATCCCAAGCGGTACTGGATCGTGGTCGACCACGACGCCTCACTGTGTCTCGCTGATCCCCGATTCGACATCGATGTCACCGTACGCTGCGACCGGTCGACGCTGTACCGCACTTATCTCGGACACGTTCCGCTCGCGGAAGCCCACCGCAACGGCCGAATCGAGCTCATAGGGTCCAAGCCATCCGTTCGATCGTTCATCAACGCGTTCCAGCCATCTCCGGTCGCGTCGATCGTCGCCGCGGAGACACCCGCCTGACCGCCACGCCCAGCAGGTGGGCCAGGACCTCCAGTACGGTGTCGACGTGATTCGCAACCTTGATCCGGGATTCTACTGCGACCCAACGGTCCACCAGGCGGAGCGAGAACGCATCTTTTGGCGGACCTGGCAGCTGCTCGGTCCGGCCTCGCAAGTCGCGACACGGGGCGACTATGTCGCTGCCGAGATCGCAGGGGCAAAGGTGTTCGCAGTCCGCAGCGACGACGGCGTGCTGCGAGCGTTCCGCAATGTGTGCGTGCACCGCGGCGCACGGTTGTTGGAGGAAGGCACCGGACATTGCAGCGCGATCCAGTGCCCCTATCACCACTGGATGTATGGCCTCGACGGCGCCCTCAAGCGGACGCCTTGGTTCGGTGAGGACCCCGACTTCGACATGACCGAATGGCCGCTTCAGTCGATCAGCGTCGATGAGTGGCGCGGGCTGTTGTTCGTCGCCATCGAGCCGAACGAATCGTTGCTCGCCAACCTTGGCGACACGGTCGGCGTGCTGGCCGACGAGCCCATCGACACCTTCCAGTCGTACCGAACCGAGCGGATGGTCTTCGACGCCAACTGGAAGATCTACGTCGACAACTTCATCGAGGGCTACCACATCCCCGGGATCCACCCGAGCTTCTACGCAGCCATCGACTTCGAGAAGTTCGAAGCGGTTGCCATGGACAACGTGATCAAGATGACGGCGCCGCCCAAGCACGACTTGTTCTATCGGGGCACGTGGCTGACGACCTGGCCAAACTGGACGCTGTCGCTGTTCGACGGCGGTATGAACACGTCACGGATCAACCCGATCGACGAGCGACGAACCGAACTGTTGTACCACTACTACTTCGCTGATCTGTCCGACTCGACCAGGGCCACGCGTGATCAGGCCGTCGAAGGCAGCCTGGCTGTCGTTCGTGAAGACTTCGGAATATGCGAGATCACCCACCAGAACTACGCGAGCGGTGGATATCGCCCCGGTCCACTGAGCCCGCGTCACGAGTCCGGGGTCGCCTGGTTCCAACAGCGCCTAGCAGACGTCCTGTCGCGCCCCTGATCCCTCAAGGGTCGGTCAAGACCGTCGTAGATCAAGTCTCACTCGAGAGTTGAGAGTTCACCCTATGTAGTGTGCCGACCGCACGAAGGGCCTCTGAACAGGCCTTCCGCGCGCTGAATGAATCGAATGGCCCATATGGTCACGATGAGTGACTGGGTATCTTGTGGGTATTGCGTGCGCGGGACCACGCTCAGACACAGGAGCCATTCTCACTTGAACACGAACGATTCACGGCGGAACATCGGTCGGAAGCGAATCACGCTGGCGATCGCACTCGCGATGGTGCTGTCGGCTGTCGGTTTTGCGACACCACTTGCCCAAGCAGTCACACTCGGCTCGCTGACCACGCGCATGGAGATCGACGGCAACAAGGCCAACGCAGCGGGTTTCGACTGGAACGACATTCAGGACGGAACCCTCCCGACCGGTTATGTCATCAGCCCGAACGTGATGTCCGCCGGCGTCGTGGCCCAGACCTACCAGATCGACGGTCCCTCAATCACCCGGTCATGCGGCGTGCAAGATGCCGACTCTTTGGTCCCTGGGTCGAAGCTCGACGACAACCCCTGGCCTGTGCAGTCCGGCCTCCCGAACTCGAAGAACGACACCTGCTCGGGCGGCGCGGCACTCGAGGCCGTCAATGTCAACGGCGCGGTTCACTACATCCTCTACGAGTACTACAC
>JANPBZ010000162.1:0-4530 GCA_031430695.1 Ilumatobacteraceae bacterium | reverse complement strand
GGATGGTGCTTTCCACGGGGTGACATGCGTATCAGCATCGTGGCTCCAACCTCGGTCAATCTGTCGTATGCGGCCTGGTACGGCGAATTGCAGGACGGGCTCGCGGTGACGACGTTCGCCTCTGGGTACGTCGAGGGAGCGCCGATTTTCGGTGCTGTCGCCCAAGTCGATCCCGACGTCGTCAGCGTGACGATGGCGACCTCATCGGGTCGTACAGACTCGGCCGAGCCGGTCAACGGCCTCGCTCTGTTGCAGGTCGACGGCCCGATCGATCACGACATCACGTTCACGGTGACCAAGGTCGACGGGACCTCGTCGGTGAAGCCCGTCGCAGACCTCACCCAGCCGTACTCCACGTCCGCATTTCACGACGCTTGTGATCCGCCTCCACCCGTGCTGCCCGACGCCGGCGAGCAACCAGGCGATGTGGCCGCCACAGAGGCCGCAATTCGGGCCAACTGGGCCATCGTCCATGACTTCGGCGGTGATCCGCAGTCCCGCCGTTCGTACGTCGACGACGACACCGGCGTGGTCGAGGCGTGGACGGCGTTGCAGGATGGCGAATATGCAGAGGCCGCCAGCAACTCGTCTGCCGACATCAAGCACTTGGTGTTCACCAGTCCGACCGAGGCTTGGTTCCTGTACGACCTGCTGACGCCGATCATCAACTTCTACGATCGCTATGGCATCGCCCGCCTCGGCGCCGATGGAGAGTGGATGTTCACTCGTCAGACGATCTGCCAGGACATTTCGCTCGCACCGGGCTTCGGGTGCACGCCACCGGTCGAACCGCTGTTGCCGCCGAGTGCGGCGTCGGATCCGCGGTACAACCCGCAACTCGTCGAGGAGGCCGATATCGTCGGCGACTGATGATCAATGCGCGCCAGGTGGCCTACCGCTGCCTGCAGCGGATCGATCACGATGGCGCCTACGCCAATCTGTTGTTGCAGAGCGAGCTCGGCCGGTCGAAGCTGAGCGAACGCGATCGAGGCTTCGTCACCGAGTTGGTCTACGGCACGACTCGCATGCGTCGCGGCTGCGACGCCCTGATCGATCGATTCCTGGTCAAGGAGCCACAACCGTCGTTGCGCACGCTGTTGCGGTTGGGCGCGTATCAACTGCACTTCGCCGGTGTCGCGCCCCACGCCGCCGTCGGCGAGACCGTCGAGTTGGCGCCGAAGGCCGCACGGGGGTTCGTCAACGCGATCCTGCGGCGCGTTGGTGACACGCCGATGGAGTGGCCGAACGATGCGGTTCGCCTCAGCTATCCCGATTGGATCGTCGCTCGGCTCCGAGCGGAGTTGGGTGACGAGGCCGAGCCGGCGATGCTGCGGATGAACGAACCCGCACCCGTGTCCGTTCGCGACGACGGCTACAGGCAGGATCTCGCTTCACAATGGGTTGCGGCCGCTGTCGAAGCAGCACCGGGGGAGCGGATACTTGATCTGTGTGCAGCGCCCGGCGGCAAGGCCACGGCAATGGCGGCGAGCGGTGCATACGTGGTCGCTGCTGATCTGCAGATGCATCGCGCCCGACTGATTCAGGGCGTCTCGGTGGTCGTCGGCGATGCCGCCTCACCACCGTTCCCACCCTCCAGCTTCGACAAGGTGTTGATCGATGCGCCATGCAGCGGTCTCGGTGCGCTACGCCGTCGTGCCGATGCGCGTTGGCGGATCACCGAAGCCGACGTGGACGACCTCGCCGCGCTGCAACGGCGAATCATCGCCGCGGCCGCACCGCTGGTTCGCCCGGCGGGTTGGCTGGCCTACAGCGTGTGCACCCTCACCGCCGAGGAGTCGATCGATCATCCTGTGCCCGACGGATTCGAACCCATCACCGCGCCGCCATCCACTGAATGGCGGCCGTACGGTCACGGTTGGCGCATCTTGCCGCACGACCATGACACTGACGGGATGACCCTGATTCGCTACCGTCGCACGTCATGACGGAGCAGCCACTTCACGCCAAGGTTCTGACCGTCAGTGACGGTGTGATCCACGGGACCCGCGAGGACAAGAGTGGTGCCGCCCTGGTCGAGCAACTGACTGGCGCCGGGTGGGTGGTCGTCGAGCATCGCGTCACTGCCGATGGCGTCCACAACGTCGCCAACAATCTCCGCGAGATGTGCGGTGGCTTCGCCGGGTTGATCGTGTCGACGGGAGGTACGGGTTTCGCGCCCCGAGATCAGACGCCGGAGGGCACACGGCTCGTGATCGAACGCGAGGCGCCGGGTCTCGCCGAGGCCATGCGATTGGTCAGTCCACTTGGTCGCCTGTCGCGCGGGATCGCCGGCATATGCGGCCAGGCGATCATCTGCAACACTCCCGGGTCGCCGAAAGGTTGCGTCGAGCAACTCGCTGCGATTCTCGACATCGTCCCCCACGCCGTTCGGCTGCTCCAGGAATCACCGACCGAACATTGACCCACGCCGCCTCAACTCGCGGCAGATAGCCTGCTGCGGATGCTCAGGCTGGTGTTGCCAAAGGGGTCGTTGGAGAAGGCCACGCTGGAGTTGTTCTCGGCCGCCGACCTTCCGGTCGTGCGCTCCTCCGCGGTCGACTACAAGGCCACCATCGACGACCCCCGCATCATCGACGTGCGAATCCTGCGCCCGCAGGAGATCCCGATGTACGTCGCCGAGGGGCTCTTCGACTTTGGGATCACCGGGCGAGATTGGGTGGAGGAAACGGGCAGCGAGGTGATCAGCCTTGGCGAACTGCGCTACAGCAAGGCCACGTCGAACCCGGTCCAGGTCGTTGCCGCGGTGGCTGCCGATTCGCCCGCACAACGAGTCGAAGATCTCCCACAAGGTGTGCGAGTGACGAGCGAATACCCAAAGTTGACCGAACGCTACTTCGCCTCGAAAGGCATCGCCGCCGACGTGCGGCTGTCATACGGGGCGACAGAAGCAAAGATCCCCGACATCGCCGATTGCGTGGTCGAGATCACCGAGACCGGCAGGGCGTTACGCGCAGCCGGCCTGCGAATCATCGACACGTTGTTGGTCAGTTACACCGAGATGGTGGCCAACAAGGTCTCGTTCGACGACCCCACCAAGCTTCACGCGATGAATCAGTTGATGACGTTGCTGCTCGGCACACTCGATGCTCGCGACAAGGTGCTGGTCAAGCTCAACGTCGACGGTGACCACTTCAAGGCAGTGCTTGCTGTGTTGCCGTCGGCAAAGTCACCGACCATCAGCGAACTGGCGGGCGGCGGCTACGCCATCGAGTCAGTCGTCGACAAGCGCACCATCAATACGTTGATTCCCGAGCTGAAAGACGCCGGCGCCTCCGACATCTTGGAGTTGCCGATCAGCAAGATCGTCGCGTGACATGCGCGGCACGGTCACTATGTTCGACAAGGTGGTCGGTCTCGGCGAGATCACGCGAGACGATGGTTGGGTCGTACCGTTCCACTGCATCGTGATCGCCGACGGCAGTCGAGACATCCCGATCGGTGCCGAAGTCGAATTCGATCTGATGTGCAAGCTCGGTCGTTACGAAGCGGCCCACGTCGTCACGATATGAACGAGCGCGAACAGCGCATCATCGACGTGATCCGCGCGCTTCGGGACGGCGAAGTCGTCACATACGGCGACATCGCCGAAGATGCCGGCTATCCGAAGATGTCTCGCCTCGTAGGTCGGATCCTGGCCACGACCGACGAGGAGTTGCCATGGTGGCGCGTGGTCAACTCCGTGGGCCGATTGGTCCCTGGCCACGAACGTGAGCAAGCCGCTCAACTCCGCAGCGAGGGCGTAAAGGTCTCGGACGGCAAGGTCCGCAACGCCCGGTACGGCCGGTTCTCGTAGACGGGTTCGATCGAGCGTTTGATGACTCCGGCCCCGCATCGGGGCGCCAGCTCACAAACGCAACGGGTCGGTCAGGTCTCGGAGGCCAAAGTCGCAGCTTTGATCTGGACGAATGCCAGGCGGATGTTGGACAACGCGACCACCAACGTGGGCGTCTCCGGACCCAGACGTTCGCCGAGGCCCTCGACCAGGCAGCCGACGGCGTCGATGGCCAACGAGGCCTCGCCAAGGCGCGGGGGATCGGCTCCCAGATGGATCGCCGCCAATTCGTACAACCCCATTACGTGGTTGACGACCACGGTCTCGGCGGGCACCTCTGCCAGCCGGGCGCGGGCGTCGTTCAGGGCGTTCTGGGCGTCCTCGACCAACGATTCGGTGTCTTCGCTGCTCACATGCGGTATCGTATCCGCCGACAACTCATCGCGAAGTGGGGTTGCTGCTTGCAGCACACTCCCACCCGGCCACACAAGCGTCAGCTACCGTGCGTCCGGGTCACGAGCACTCGAATGGCCGTCCTGGTGGCGGTTCTCTTCCCCGGTGTTGGTGGCTTCGCAGCCAAACACATCGGAAGGGATTCCACCCATTGCACAGGATTGATCAGCCATAGCACCGCCGCAGCAACCGGAGCACCGGTACAACGATCGCATCCGCGCCCGTGAGGTTCGTCTCATCGGCGCAGACGGCAGCCAACTTGGAATCAAGAATCTGCCAGATGC
>JANPBZ010000161.1:0-2104 GCA_031430695.1 Ilumatobacteraceae bacterium | reverse complement strand
GTCGAGCACGATCCGAGTTCGCACACCCCCCTGGACATCGACATGACGAGCATGGGTAGGGGCGAGATCAGTCAACGCAACTCCAATCGTCGGTTCGGGAAGACAAGCGAACTGAGCAACGTGACAGTTGTAGCCGAGGAGCCGCGGTTGATGGTGGATAGTGGTCACTACCTGGTTGCTACATCTGGTTGCTACATCTGGTTGCTACAGCGCGGCTGGCACACCTGGGTCGAGTTCGACCCCGCAACTGTTGAGCGCGAACGACACGACGTGGTAGTTGCCGACGGTGAAGATCACGTCGAGCAACTGTTGATCGCTGAGTCTCGCCGCCAGCGCTGTCCACGTCGGCTCGCCGATGCATGCGTCGTCGTGCAACTCATCGGCGGCGTTCAACAGCGTGGCGTCGTCGCTGCTCCACCGGACTTCGGCGACCGGCAACTTGGTCTGCTGCACCTCGTCCGGGCTGATGTCGCACTGCAACGCGATGAGCGCGTGTTGGCTGAACTCGTACTGCGATGCGCAGCGCCAACCTGTTCGCAGGATCAACAGCTCGCGATCGCGCCGTGCGAGCGAGTTCTTGGCAAGAACATGGGATGCGAAAACCAGCCAACGACGAAGGAGTGCCGGATGATGAGCGAGCGTGCCGAAGATGTTCAACGGTGATCCGTCGGGTGCGCGGAGCCCGGCCTTGTCGAACAGCTCCGCCACCTCCGGGCTCGGAGTCGTGACCGGTGCGATACGAGGCGTGTGCATGTCGTCATCTTGTCGCAGCGGCAGAATGCACATGTGATCGAACCGCCGTGCCAGTTCTGCGATGTGATCACCGGCGCGCTGCCCGTGCGCATCGTGCTGGACGACGACATCGCGATTGCCTTCCTCGACCGCTCGCCAGTCTTCAAGGGGCACGTGCTGGTGGTGCCGAAGCGGCACACGCTGACACTGGCCGATCTCGACGGTGATCTCGTGGGGGCGCTGTTCGAGCGGGTCCAGCGCGTGTCGGCGCGGATGCCCGTTGCTCTTGGTTGTGACGGAACGTTCGTGGCGATCAACAACGTGGTCAGCCAGAGCGTTGCCCACCTCCACGTGCACGTAGTACCTCGTCGCCGCAAGGACGGTCTACGCGGGTTCTTCTGGCCGCGCGTGCGCTACGAGTCCGACGCCGAGGCCGACGACTACGCCCAGCGACTTGCCGCGGCACTGGCCGAGTAACGATTTCTCGGTAGTGATTCAGCAGACGATGTGCATCTCGATGCCACGTGAGTCGCAGTGGCCATCGCCGAACACTCGGTGCTCGCCGCGTCGGAATCGCTGAGCGCTCCAGAGCACGGCGTAGGCGTCGAGCAGATCATCGATCGACGCACCCTTCGGCGCGTGCAACGGGATGTCGAAGTGGTCGGCCAGTAGCCGCCTGCGCATGACCTGGCCGTCGACGGTCTTCTTCGACGGCAGATTGCAATCGTCGTTGAGCATCTTGAATGTGCACTCGGGATGGACCTCGACAACAGAACCGCGTGCTCTCGAATCGATGAGGTCGTCCAGTTCGGCAACCTTCCGCATGATGTTGAAGGTCTGCTTGGAGATTCCGCGGCCGGTTGCCGCATGCGCCGCGTCGAGCGCCGATGGATAGTCCGTGCACGCCAGGGCGGAGCGAGGTGGAGCAGGGAACACCGAACTTCGCGCTGGTCCGAGGTACTTTCGAGCCGCGACATCGCACGCGCGCGGCGACCTATCGAGCAGCCCGATCGGCATGTCGATACCCACGAGACCGAACCGTTCGACGCGCAAAGTAGGTAGTACGACGACATCGTTGGCACTCACCACGATCCAACCTGCTGTGCATCCATCGACTCCGGCCACGTCATCTGCCTTGTTCATCTCCGGCCGCTCCTCTTGCACATCTGCAGTGATTGCAAATGCAACAACATAGATGCTTGTAATTGCTGCGCGAAACACGCACGATTTGTGTGCGTAACGCTCCGTTACTACAACCCGATACCCGGAGGTATCAACTCAACATGACCAAAGCAGAGCTGATCGATGCGGTCGCGAAGAGTGCCGATGTGAGCAAGGCCGATGCCGAGAAAACTGTCGGCGCCTTTTTCGA
>JANPBZ010000160.1:0-2022 GCA_031430695.1 Ilumatobacteraceae bacterium | reverse complement strand
CTGGGCCGGTGCCGCGAATGGCCGCGGCAAACGCTGCTGCTTGGTTGGCAACTCCGGCCGCGGTGACGTCGTCGACGCTGACATCGTCGAGGTCGATCATTCCATCGGCCGTGCCCAGGCGAACTCGGCCAGCGGGTAGCAGATCGATCAGCAGCGCGCCCTGCGAACCGAGGATCTCCGTGCGCACGTCGTCGCCATAGCGGCAGTTGCGCGACAGGTCGACGGTGGCGACTGCGCCGCCGTCGAGTTCGAGCACAGCGACAAGGTTGTCGACATCGCCAACCGCTCCCAACGACTCGTCGACGATGGGTGCGGCATACGCGCGTACCCGCACCACTCGTCGACCGGTGAGCCATTCGGCCAGGTCGTATTCGTGCACACCGCAATCGATCGCCAAGCCGCCACTGACCGCTGGGTCGCAGAAGGACGCCGGCGGCGGATCGGCATCCCATTGCGATAGCCGCACGTACAAGGCGTCTCCGATCCGGCCCTGCTCGAGCGCACCCTTGGCGGCGCGCCACGGCGGTGCGTAGCGACGCCAGAAACCAAGCTGCAGCATGCAGCCAGCATCGATGGCGACCTGATCGAGTTCGATCGACTCTGCGGGGTCGAGCGACAGCGGCTTCTCGCACAGCACGTGCAGACCGGCGGCAAGTGCGGCGCGTACCTGACCTGGATGGAGCGGCGTCGGTGTGGCCAGCAGGCACGCCTCAACATCGGCGAGTTCGAACGCGTCGGCGGGCTCGTCCAGCAGGCGCGCTGTGGGAAACAACAACGAGGCGGCCGCGCGAGCATCGGCGCTGGGATCGGCGACTGCCACCACGTCGATGTCTTCGAGCGCGGCGAGGGCGTGTGCGTGAACGGAGCCCATCCGGCCGAGACCGACGAGGACGAGCTGAACCGGATCGGTCATGGGTGCGAACCCTATGTGGCCATGCTGTTCGGCCGACGTATCCGGAGCCGCGAAGTCCATTTATCCTTGCTCGATGGGTGGACGCGCAGCATGCCTGATGACCACGGCGGTCATGGCTGCCGGGCTTGTCGTCACGTCGCCGCTCGTTGCCCACGCCGAGACGAGCACCCCGCCCAATGAGGCTGGTGCGTCAGCGGTCGAAGTTCTCGAAGTATCGGCTCGGAGTCGGGCCGCGCTGGCCTTGGTACTTCGAGCCACGGGCCCCGCTGCCATAGGGCTTGTCGGCCGGGGTCGTCATCTGCATGAAGCTGACCTGCCCGATCTTCATCCCCGGATACAAGGTGATAGGGAGCGTGGCGATGTTGGTGAGCTCGAGCGTGATGTGGCCATCGAAGCCGGCATCGATGAAGCCGGCCGTCGAGTGGATGATCAGCCCGAGCCGGCCGAGGCTCGACTTGCCCTCGATGCGACCGACCAGATCGTCGGGGACGCCGATGCGCTCGAGCGTGCTGCCGAGCACGAACTCGCCGGGGTGCAGAATGAACACACCGTCGGTCTCGATCTCGACCGGTTCGGTCAACGTCGCCATGTCGTGCTTCACGTCGATGACCCGGGCGGTGTAGTTGCGGAACACCCGGAAGAGGTTGCTGATACGGACGTCGATCGACGATGGCTGCACGAACGAGTCGTCGAACGGCTCGATGACGATGCGCCCGTCGGCGATCTGCTCGCGCAGCGTACGGTCGGAAAGAATCACGTGCCGACGCTAACCTCTGTGCCACCTTCGCGGGTGTAGTTCAGAGGCAGAACATCAGCTTCCCAAGCTGAGAACGCGGGTTCGATTCCCGTCACCCGCTCTCCTGAAAGACCAGCTCAGAGCCATTGCGGCCTCCGAGCAAATGTTCCCAAATAGGTCGCCGTGCCACTTCGTGGCACTTCCGTGCCACAACGAATTTGTGCAACTTCGGTTCATGCTTGACAGTGTGACTCCGGTAGGTGGGTGACAGTTTCGGGACGCGACTCCGGTAGCTGGGCGACAGTGACTCCGGTAGCTGCTTGACACTTCGCGTCGCTGATGGTGGTCAGCCTTCTCGGTGACGGTCGTGGTG
>JANPBZ010000159.1:0-2654 GCA_031430695.1 Ilumatobacteraceae bacterium | reverse complement strand
GGTTCTCGCACTTGATGGTGCCACCTGCGGTACCCGGCGCACCGACAGCAGCGGCAGCGGCTGCGGTCTCGACGGCAGCGGCTTCGGTCTCGACTGCGGCTGCGGTCTCGACTGCGGCTGCGGTCTCGACTGCTGCGGCTTCGGTCTCGACGGCTGCTTCAGTCTCGGCTACGGGAGCCGCGGTCGTGTCGCTGCTGTCGCTGCTGCACGAGCTGGCGACCATAGCCAGCGCGACGAAAGCTCCGAGTGCCAACGTTCTTGCTTTTTTCATGCTGTCCCCTTGTGTGTGTGGATTGGTGCCGAGCGTCACACCTGGCACATCTGGATGGATAGTACACGTTCCTACGTGTGATGAAAGCGCTTGCGGCCGATTCCGAAGGGCGACTCCTCGCTCCGGTCCGGCACCTGATGCCGCGACCGAACCGATCGGGCGCGTCGTTGGCGAACGCGCACATTCGGCGAAACCAAACGTGCGCCTAGACGACCGCTCCACCCACCGCCCCTGCGAGTTGCGTGACGACTCGGAGATGGTTGGCTTCGAGTATCGACGCATCGAGCGGCGGGAGGAGTTGTGACCACAGCACGTTGCCCCAGCCATAGAGCTCGAGTTGACGAGCGGGGCATTCACTGTTGTGTGCGATTCGGAACGGCAAAGTACGGTGGCGGCTACAAGGCTCGGCACCGAGCCCGGCCGAACGGAGTGACGCATGAGTCGAGCTTTGGTATCCGGATTTGACCATGTGTCGACGTCGTCGCGAGACGTTGATCGCCTGACCGAGTTCTACCGGAGCATCTTCGGCATCGAGCCGATGCCGGGCTTCCCGCGAATGGGCGGCGACGGGCGCAAGATCGTGCTGATTCCGCTCAGCAGCGGAACGACGCTGCAGGCCACCGAGGTCGCGCTCGGCGATGCTCCGGAGCTGCTCACGCCTCCGGCGGCGGTATTCTACGGCACGGCACGCTTTGACCACGCGTCATTCCGGGCTACGGACGTCGAGGCGTTCGACGAATTGCTCGCGCGCCTCGTCTCCGCTGGTGCGTCAACCGGCGACGTACGGGAGTTCGGCACGCAACGCTTCTTTGCGTTCCGCGACCCCGATGGCTATCTCGCCGAAGTCGTCGTCAACGGCTAGCCGACCCACCCTCGCCAGTTGCCTGGCAAGTTGGCGTCTTCGTTGGCGGGTTGGCGTCGTCGCCAACTCGCCAATCATGACGCCAAGACGCCTCACAACGCCCGCCGCGGCGGGTGGGTGCTGCGGTCAGTCTTCGACGAAGCGGCGGACGGTGACCTTCTTGCCGCGGAGCATGACCTTGCGCATCACGGCGATCACATCCTCGGCCGAGCCGTCCGGCACTCCGACCACGGAGAAGTGCTCGGCGATCTTGATCGGGCCGATGTCGCGGCCGGTGAGGCCGCTCTCGTTGGCGATGGAGCCGACGAGGTCGCCCGCCCGCACGCCGTCCTTGTGGCCGAGCCCGATATAGAGCTTCGCCGTCGGGCCACCGGAACCGCCCTTGGGCGCACCGCCGGGACGCGCCGGGCGCTCGGCCCACTCACCGCTGCCGCCCTTGCTCGGCGGCCGTTTGCGAGGGCCATCGTCGTTCCACCGGTCGGTGCCCCCTCGATCGAATCGGCCCTTGGTCTCGCCGGCGCCACGCTGCATGCGCGAAGAGGCGTCGGGGATCTCCTTGTCGTCGACCGTCGCGCCATTGGCGAGGTGGGCCAGACGAATTGCCGCGAGGGCAACGTCGCGGAGCTCGGTCTCAGCGAACTGATCGAGGATGCCTGCGTAGTTCTCGAGGTCGTCAGCAGTCAACGCGGTGCGGACCGTGTCCACGGTGAGCTCCATCTGCTTGGCCCGAAGGTCGGCGACCGACGGGACCTTCTCGATGGCGATCTTCTGCTTGGTGAGCCGCTCGATGTTCTCGAGCAGACGCTGCTCGCGTGGCTCGGCCAGCGTGATCGCTGTTCCTTCCCGACCGGCACGTCCGACGCGGCCGATGCGGTGCACGTAGGCCTCGGGAGCCGACGTCACGTCGTAATTCACGACGTGGGTGAGCGAGTCGATATCGAGACCACGCGCGGCGACGTCGGTGGCGATGACGAGTTCGGTCGCTCCCGTGCGGATGCGACCCATCACCCGGTCACGGGATTCTTGGCCAAGACCTCCATGGAGCGCTTCGGCGCGATAGCCGCGGCCGTTCATCGTCTCGGTCAGCTGTTCCACTTCAGTACGTGTGCGGCAGAAGACCAGTGCGGCTCGGGGAGCCTCGACGTCGAGTACTCGACCGAGCGCGGCAGCCTTGTGGGACCGCTGCACGACGTAGACCGCCTGACGGATGAGGGCCTTGCCCGGCTTCGAGTCACCGAGCCCGATCTGCACTTTTAGCGGGTCGTTGAGATGGCGCTTGGCGATGCCCATGATGCGAGGAGGAAGCGTCGCCGAGAACATGACGGTCTGACGATCCGATGGGGTCGACTTGAGGATCTCTTCAATGTCTTCAGCGAAGCCCATGTCGAGCATCTCGTCCGCCTCGTCGAGCACCACGATCTTGATCCTGTCAAGGGCGAGTGTGCCGCGGGCGATGTGGTCCATGGCGCGACCGGGAGTGGCGACGACTACGTGCACGCCACCCGAGAGCGCCTGCAGCTG
>JANPBZ010000158.1:0-14030 GCA_031430695.1 Ilumatobacteraceae bacterium | reverse complement strand
TGGTGTCTTCAGAGACTCTGTCTACCGCCTCGATTTGGCGGACCGGGGCGCATATTCGACACGGCGTTTGATGACTGGCGCCCCGTATGGGGCCGGGGTCGTCAAGCGCACTCGCGTGGCACGGCTTGGCGGAACACTCGTCTACAAACGGTTCAAGTTGGCGACCCACACGTCGCGAACCAGTTCGACGTCGGGGGCAGGTTGGCCGTCGATCGAAGCGACGGTCAGGGTCACGGTGCTACTGCCTGCGTCGGGCACCAGGTCGAGCCGGCACCAACACGGGCTTGGCTCGGTGAGATGCACCTCGAGCACATACGGAGGATCATCCACCAGCACCTCTCCCATCCACGAGGTCACCACCAGCAGGGCTTCGAACGCCTCGACCGGCAATGTGTCGATGGTGAACGACGGTGCGTCGTGCTGCACGCCTCGGAAGCCAGGTGTCGGTAGCGGACGCAGCGCCAACTGGGCGACAACAGCATCGAAGGCGACGTTGATCTCGCCCATTCTCGTGTCATCGCCACCATGATCGGGATGGAACTGAGCGGCGAGCCTGCGCCGGGCGGCGCGCACCTCATCGAGTGTGGCGTCGGGATTCACACCCAGAACGGCAAACGGGTCGGAAGCCATGTCACGCAGTTGATGGATACGTGGCGGCGCGCACCTCTGCGTAGCGGGCCCGCACCGCAGCGACATCACCGGTGGACGCCTGCAATGGCGTGCCGACTCCCAGTCCCCAGCGATGGACCACCTCGCTATGGGTCACATCGAGCGCGATCGCGGCTGCCTGCACGCACGCCCCTGTGGCTACCGCTTCCTCGGCATCGGCGAGCACGGCCGGGAGATCGCACAGGTCGGCGACCACTGACCGAAACGCGGCGCTGCGCGCTCCTCCTCCGACCAGACGCACCGACGTGACCGGTGCCTGAGCACCCAACGCATCGAGAGCGTCGAGCAGCCCGCACACCACACCCTCGATCGCAGCGCGGGCGATCTGCTCGCGGGATACGTCACTGCGG
Source organism: Ilumatobacteraceae bacterium (assembly GCA_031430695.1). Classification (GTDB taxonomy): domain Bacteria; phylum Actinomycetota; class Acidimicrobiia; order Acidimicrobiales; family Ilumatobacteraceae; genus JAENVT01. Next base: position 13,011 of record JANPBZ010000158.1, on the reverse strand, counting down.
AGCCCGGAGAGCACTCCAGTCGACTTCGGAAGATTGGGGGTGCGCTCGCCGTCGAAGTAGGGCAGCAATGTCAATCCTCCGGCGCCGGGAGGCGCGGCCAGAGCCAGACGATCGAACTCGACGTGGTCGACGCCGAGCAGTCGTGCGATCGCGTCAGTCACCTTGGTGGCGTTGAGCGTGCACGCCAACGGCAGATAGCGCCCGGTGGCATCGGCAAATCCGGCGACCGCACCGCTGGCATCCGACGTCGGATGATCGCTGATTGCGTACGCCGTACCAGAGGTTCCCGATGACAGCACTGCGACTCCTGGCTGCAGGCCGAGGCCGAGCGCCGCTGCCATGTTGTCGCCGGTTCCACAGGCCACCTTGGCGCCGTTCCACTCGCCGACGACCTCGACTGCACCGGCAACCCGCGGTACCACCGTCGTCCAATCAAGATCGTTGTCGATGATCGAAAGGAGGTCCCACCGATACTCACCCGTCGACGGCGACCAGTAGCCGGTTCCCGATGCGTCGCCTCGATCGGTGACCAGTTGACCGCACAGACGAAAGGTCATCCAGTCATGCGGCAGCACGACGTGGGCGAGCTTCGCCCAGTTGTCGGGTTCGCTGCGATGCAACCAACTCAGCTTCGTCGCCGTGAACGCCGCAACCGGCACACTGCCGACTGCAGCAGCCCAATCAGCAGCACCACCTGGCAACTGCTTGATCAGCCATCCGGCGTCGGGCGCAGTCTCGGTGTCGTTCCACAGCTTGGCTGGACGAACCACCTGACCATCGGCGTCGAGGACGACCATTCCATGTTGTTGACCGGCGACGCTGATCGCCTCGACCTGTGGAGAACCAGCGGCCGCCCACGCAATTTCGAACGCAGCCCACCACGCCTGCGGATCCTGCTCCGAACGAGGCGGAGTGGTGCCTGGATGCGGTGCCGATCCACGTGCCACAACCTCGCCGGTGTCGAGATCCCGCACCTCGACCTTGGTGCTCTGTGTCGATGAATCGACGCCGGCTACCAAGTGCGCTGTCATCACGGATTCACACCGGGTGCGGCCGGCACGACGTCAGACATGCACGAACCGTAGCTGGCCTGGCATGATCGCTCTGATGCAGAGCACCCTGCCATACATCGACGCCGACCAGCTCTTCGGCCTCGTCCCCCTGACCGACGCGCTGACAGCACTGCGCAGCTGCTTTGCGGCGGCACCGTCGCATGTCGACCGGGTGCATTCACATGCGGGCGGAGGAGAGTTCCTCGTGATGCCGGCCGCTGCCGGCGACGTGGCTGGCGTGAAGCTCGTCGGAATCCAGCCGGCGAACCCACGGCGGGGACTCCCGATCATCCAGGGCGTCTACGTGCTCTTCGACATGCGAATCGGTCAACCGGTCGCCCTGCTCGACGGTGCAGCGCTCACCACACTGCGCACCCCCATGATCTCAGCGCTGGCAACGGATGCCCTGGCGCGCGATGACGCGAGGACGGTCGGCATCATCGGAACCGGTCCTCAGGCTGTGGCACATGTGCATGCGATGCGGGTCGTGCGGCCGGACATCGATCGAGTCGTGGTGGCCGGGAGGACCGTCACCCATGTGGCGAAGGTGGTCGACGAGCTGATTTCCGGTGGCGAATCGGCGGTCGCCGGATCGTATGCCGAGGCCGCAGGGTGCGACATCGTTTGCGCGGCCACCCGTGCCGACGCTCCGCTGTTCGGTCTCGCCGAGGTGCGACCGGGCACCCACCTCAATCTGGTCGGCTCGTATCGTCTCGACCTGCGCGAGGTCGCCGCTGATCTGGTCGCCGGGTCGACGGTCGCGGTCGACGACACCGCCGCCGCGAAGGCCGAGGCCGGAGACCTGCACCTGGCTGTCGAGGAAGGTGCCTGGACATGGGACAGGATCGCCGGCGACCTCACCGATCTGGCCACCGGGCGCCTGCGACGAACCTCCGACACCGAAATCACGGTGTTCAAGAGCGTCGGGCTCGCAGTTCAAGACCTGGCGATCGCCCAACGCGCCGCTGCGGCCGCGGGAATCCTGGCGGCAGCGTGAGCAAGTCCGTCGTCATCGTCGGCGGTGGGCTCGTCGGACTGTCATCCGCCCTCTTCCTAACCGAAGCGGGAGCCGATGTCACCATTGTCGACAGCACCACGCTGGGAGGGGGCGCTGCCCGCGGCAACGCCGGATTCATGTGTACTGCGATCGTCGAGCCGCTGCCGGCACCTGGAGCGATCGGCAACGCGCTGAAGTCGTTGCGCGACCCGCAGCCAGCGTTGCGCGTCCTACCGAAGGCCATCCCGGCAATGACACCGTGGCTCTTGGCGTTCGCCCGCAACTGCACGGCATCCCGCTACCAATCGGGCCGGGCCGCGTTGGCGCAGTTCAATCGCAACAGTGGCGCGATTCTCGAACGCCTGGCCACGCAAGGTGTCGCCGTCAGCCTCAGTCGCGAACTGCTCGTCCCGTACCATGACGTCGCCAAGGCAGAGCATCATTTCAAGGCACTGCAGCCAATGGTTGAGTTTGGCGCGCGCATCCCCGATCGAGTCGTCGATGGCGATGAGATCCGCCGCCTCGCTCCTGCGATCACCGACCACATTCGTGCCGGACTGGTGATGCCGGGCGACCGGTCGATCGACCCGCGGCGCTACGTCGACTCGGTCATCGACATTCTCAAGTCGCGCAACGTTCGCATCATCGAGCACACCGAGGTCACCAGCGTCCAGTCGTCGGGCGACCGGGTTCGTTCGCTGTCGACCACCAACGGGCCAGTCGACGGCGAGGAGTACGTGTTGTCGGCCGGCGCAGGATCTCGGCTGGTCGCCAAACTCTTCGACCTCCGTCTGTCGGTCATCCCGGGGCAGGGTTACAACGTCGCGCTGCCGACGTCAAGCGGCCTCCAGCAACCCGTGATCTTCGAGGAGGTGCATGCTGTCGCCACCCCGTTCGAGGATCGGATTCGGCTCGGGGGCACGATGGAGTTCGGCGGCGATCATCCACCGTTCGACGGTCGACGCGTCGAGATGATCATCGCCTCGATGCGCAAGTTCCTCGACCTCGACTGGGATGAACGATTCGACACTTGGGCCGGGTCCCGGCCGATGAGTGCCGATGGGTTGCCGTTCATCGGTCGACCGAAGCGGTGGAGCAATGTGGTGGTCGGGGCCGGTCACGGCATGTTCGGCCTGACCCTGGCGCCGCCCAGCGGCGTCGCTATCTCGGAGCTGATCATGACCGGACGAAGCTCCACCGATATCAGCGCGTTCGACCCCGATCGCAACCCGCTGCGACGCGCCAGAACCCGGAGCTAGAGCGCGCCCACCTCGTCGCCCCACACATCGCTCAGCACGTAGCCGAGTTGGTAGGGATCAGTTGGATCAACCGTGCTGGTGCGTGTACCGACCACCCATCCCCGTCCAGAGATGCGAGGAAGCACCGCGGCGCGGCCACCGACCGTGGTCTCGCCGATGATCTCGACGATGAACTCACTGTCGATCAGCGACCTGGCGATGAACTTGCTGCCAACCCCGGCTTTGCCGCGAGCGGCGAGCACCGCGAGGCGAGCTGAGTTGCCGGTGCCGCACGGCGAACGGTCGACGCGACCGCTCAACACGGTGGCGCCACGCAGCGAGCCGTTGGCGGGATCATCGTCGCCGATCAGCATCACATACGAGATGAAGTCGATTTCCGGGATCTCGGGATGCTGCACGGTGATCGACTGGCGAGCCGCCAGCGAGATGGCCGTGCCGGCCTCGACAACCTGGCGGGCGCTCTCGCGGTTGAGCTTCACACCGAACTGCGCGGGATCGGCGAACACGTAGTAGCAGCCGCCATAGGCAACGTCGACCTTGATATCGCCGAGGCCAGGCACGTAGAGCGGCACATCGAGTGCCTCGACGAACGAGGGAACGCCGTCGAACGTCACCCGTTCGCAGCGGCCATCACGACACGACGCCGTGACCTGGATCAGACCTGCAGCAGTTTCGAGCACCACGTGCGTCTCAGGTTCGACCATGGTCACGGTTCCGGTCTCGAGCAGCGCAGTGACCACGCAGATCGTGTTCGAGCCGCTCATCGCATGGGCACGGTCGGCCTGGCAGATGATGAAACCGGCGTCGGCGTCGGGCTCGAGCGACGGGAACACCAGGTTGGCACTGGTCTGCGGGCGGCCGCGTGGCTCGAAGCACAAGAACTTGCGGATCGAGTCGTCGACCTCGTTGATGTGGCGCAACTTGTCGCGCATCGACGCGCCTGGCACGTCGAACACCGAACCCAGGTAGCAGGTGCCCTGCTCACCCTCGGCGTGTACCTCGACGGCGGTATACGATCTTGTCGAGCGCATTGCCGGCCTTAGCCCTTGGCGAATGCGGCGGCGAGGGCCTTGTCGAGCACCGTCAGCATCTCGGTGGCAGTGTGCTCGGGCAGGGCCAGCAATGGCGCCCGCACCGGACCACAGTCGAAGCCCTGATGCGCAAGGCCCAGCTTGGCCTTGGCGTTGTATGAACCGCTCTCCATGTTCTGGATCCACGGCAAGATCTCGGAGAACTGCCGCCTGGCGAGACCGTGGTTGCCTTCGTTGGCAGTGTGCATGATCACCACATGATGGCGGGGCAGCACGTTGGCGGTGCCCGCCAGCCAACTGCGCACACCCCATGCGAAGTAGTCGGCCGCCTGGTCGTCGCTGCCGCACATGATCTCGAGATGTCCGGTGTACGTCCGTTGCAAGTGCAAGAAGCGTGAGAAGTCGCCGCTCGATTCCTTGATGGCGACGATGTTCGAGTGGCCGGCCACCGCGTCGAGGCACTCGTAGCCGATCTCCACTCCGGCGCGCGCCGGGTAGTTGTAGAGCACGACCGGCTTGTCGACCGCATCAGCGATGGCGACGAAATGCGCCGCCAACTCTCGCTGCGTAGGGAGCGACGTGGGTGGAGCGGCGAGCATGATGGCGTCGTAGCCCATGCCGATGGCCGCCTCGGCAAGGAAGATGGCCTCGCGAGTCGAGCCGGCGTTGCATCCGGCAACCAGCTGGGCCCGACCGCCGACGACCTCGCTGGTGTGAGCCATCACACTCTTGCGTTCGTTGGACGACATCGCGTAGTACTCGCCCGTCGTGCCACACGACACCACGCCGTTGACGCCGGCGTCGAGACAGAAGTCGATCACCTTCGTCAATGTCGAGAGATCGAGACCCTCGTCGGCATCGAACGGGGTGACGACCGGAACGTACACACCTTCAAGTTTCAAGTCGCTCATGTGCTCACGGTACCACTACCTCCAGCGGGAGCGAAGGGCGACTAGCCCTCGATCAGCCCAGAGCCATCAGGGCAACGCCAACACCGCTGGCCGCGACACCGATGGCTTGCCAGGTGCGCAGTCGCTCGCCATTGAACAGCACAGAGAGCAGCACGGCCACCGCGGCGAACTGCGACGCGGCGACCGATACCGGGCCAGCGGAACCGTTGATGTAGCCGAGCTTCAGGGACGCAATCGCAACGCCTGCGGACAGGCCGGCGACAATTCCCCACAGGCGTGCCGGCGCCCGAAGTGCCAGCATCGGTGCCTTGTCGAGCGGCTGCAACGCCATCAGGAACAACAGCCCGGCAAGACGTTGGGTGAGCACCGGCGACAAGCCGGCAGCATCGGATGTCTCCGACGTCAGCGTGAATGCGACGCCGAAGAACAGACCGGCGCCGATTCCCAAGAACACACCGATCTTGACGCTGCCCATACCGCCACGTTGATACGTCGTGAGCACGAGTGCGATCAGCCCCAACACCATGCCGAACGCCGCAACCGTGCTGGGTGTGTCGCCCCGGACGAGGTCGACGATCACCGGTACCGCGGCCAGCAACACCGACGCCGTTGGTGCGACGATGCCCATGCGCGCCACGCTGTATCCCCGGTAGAGCATGACCAGTCCAGCGGCCAAGGTGATGCCCGACAGGGAGCCCAGCACCACGTCGCGCAGAATCCAGTCGACCGGCTTGACGAAGAACAGCAGCGGGGCGATGAGCCCTGATACAGCAAGATTGGTGCGCGTGACCGACACAGGACTGATCGTTCGCGAGGCTCGATTCGCCGTGAAGTCGCTGATACCCAGCAAAATGCCCGCGACAACGCCTAGGAGTACTCCCATTGGGCGGCCCTCTAGTCCGTGACCGGAACGCGCTCGGTAAGCGGAGGCGGCGGGTCGACCGGACTGCCGTATCCATGACGCAGGCCCGACACACCACGATACGCAGCGCGCTCGGCCGGCTTCCATCCGCTTCGCAACTCCGAGTCGGGTTCGAACACCTCGACACGCAGCGGATTGCAATTCGGCTCGACATCGGAGCCCTCACCCCAAATCGGCACGGCAAGATCTCCACCAGGGCACAACGAGATGGCGACCAGCAGATCGATCTCGGCGAGCAGCTCGACGTAGTCGCCGGGGCGCGCCGGGCACGCCTTCATGAAGTAGCGCTTGTCGTCGGACATCAGCCCTGTGACCTGGAACAGGTTGATCACATCGTGAACGTCGAACTCGGTCAGACCGAACGGTGCAACCGCGCGGGTCAGGTTCGAGTGACAATGGAAATCGTACGCAGCGCCGCTCAGAAGCTGACTTACATATGGGTCGCACCGAGTTCCCAGCAGGTCGTGGCATCCGGCATCGTCCTCGTCGCGGCCGTACGCGACGGTGTCGGCAATGAACGTGACCATCGGCCGCAGGAACGGCAGGTTACTCCAGAGACGGTGACCTGTAGTGAGATGCGTTCCGTAGAACTGGCGAGTTCGGCTCGCCCAAAATCGCTCCCGCGGATCGTGCTGCGACCACAGGTTGAGGTCGACGACCTGCGGCCCGTCGACCGTTGAGAACCGCACAATTTGGCCGGCGGTCACGGTGAAGGCATGACCGGACCTGACAGCAACGACCTGCGTGTACACCAATCTCCGGCGATCTTGCCGCGACGCCAACTGCAGGATCAGGGTGCGGTCGGGAGTCAAGGGGCTGTCGCCGGCGGCGACGTACGAGGCTTGCGGCACGTGGGCAGCATGTCATACGCGACCGGCATTGCGACTAGACAGCGTCAGGTGCGTCTGATGACTGGCGCCCCGATCCGGGGCCGGAGTCATCAAACGCTTGCACTCGTTCCATCTCGCTGAGCGCAGGCGGACTACGGTGCCGAAATGCGCATCACCTCGATCGAGGCCTACACCTACGAGCTCGGATACCGATACGGCACCTACGTGATGTCGGGTGGACGAATCGTCAAGACACTCACCAGCACTGTCGTGCGGGTCGTCACCGACGCCGGATTCGATGGCTGGGCGGAGACCTGCCCACTGGGCTCGACGTATCTTCCGGCTCACGCTCGCGGCGCGGTCCCTGCGATGCACGAGTTGGCACCGGCGTTGATCGGAGCTGACCCGACCAACCTCGGCGAAGTCAACCGGCGAATGCGTGACGCCCTGATGGGCCACAACTACGCCAAGAGTCCGCTCGACATCGCCTGCTGGGACGTGTATGGCAAGGCGGTCGGTCGGCCAGTGGTCGACCTGATCGGCGGCCGACTCGCCGACGACATGCCGCTGTACAAGGCGGTTCCCCTGGGCGACGCAGAGTCGATGGTGGCCTTCACGCTCGAGCAACGTAGTCACGGAATCCACCACTTCCAGTTGAAGGTGGGCAATGACCCGCGCGCCGATGCCTACGCGAGTCTGGCCGTCGTCGAAGCGACCGACGACGACGATCTGATCCTTGCCGATGCCAACGGCGGATGGCGACGCCAAGACGCGGTGGTCGCAGCACGAATCATGGACGGCGCCGAGCGGCTCTATCTCGAGCAGCCGTGCCCGACGCTGGCCGAGTGTCTGCTCGTACGACGGAACACGACCATCCCGTTCGTGCTCGACGAGGTGATCACCGATGTCGCCGTGCTGGTCGAGGCCGCGCAAGCTGGGGGCATGGAGGCGATCAATCTCAAGCTCAACCGCGTCGGTGGCCTGACCAACGCCAAGCTCGTACGCGACGTTGCGGTTGAGCTCGGCATTCGCCTGACGATCGAGGACAGTTGGGGTGGCGACCTGACCTCCGCTGCTGTCAGCCACCTGGGGGCCAGCACTCCCCCGCACGCACTGTTCGCCGTGTCGTTCATGAACGACTGGACCGACAACCATCTCGCCGGGTACCAGCCACGGTCCGTCGACGGTCGTGGATCTGCGCCGACGACCCCGGGACTCGGCGTGACCGTCGACCCCGCCGTGCTCGGCGCGCCGGTCGCCACCTGGTCGTAGGCAGCCGTGGCCGCAACGGGCGCGATAACACGCCTGAGATGGCCGGTATCGCGCCCACACAGCCTCATCGAGCGCGAAAACACGCCTGTGGTGGCCCATTTCGCGCCCGACGTTAGGGCTAGACGATGTTGTGTTCGGGGCGGGTTTCGCGGGCGAAGCGCTCGACATCGAACCTGCTGACGTCGACAGGCGGGGTGTGGCCGAGCACGAGGTCGCGCAACACCTCGCCAACCGCCGGGCCCAACAGAAATCCGTGCCCAGAGAAGCCGGTTGCGTACAAGAAGCGCGACACGTCGGCAGCCTCGCCGATCAGTGCGTTGTGGTCGGGCGTGGTCTCGTAGAAACCGTGCCATCCACCCGCGATCCCGACGTCGAGCAAGGTCGGCGCGCGATGGGCGACAACCTCGCCGACAACCTCGAGCCAGTCGGCACGCATCGGCGCCTCGAACCCCGCAGGCTGATCGGTATCGGCCATGCCGAACAACAGCCCCGGACCTTCGGAATGGAAGTAAAAGCCAGTGGTGAAGTCGATGGTCATCGGCACGTGATCAGGTCGTTGCGGCATCGGCTCGGTGAACCAGATCGGACGGGCAACAGGTTGCACGGGAAGGTCGACACCTGCCATGGCGGCAACACCCCGTGACCACGGGCCGGCTACGCAGATCACGGTCGACGTCGACACCGTTCCTCTCGCGGTACGCACCGCGGCGATCTGGCCACCGTCGACATCGATCCCCGTGACCGGACATTGGACCGCGATCTCGACGCCCATCTGGCGCGCTGCGTTCGCATAGCCCAACACGACGGCATCGGGTGTCGCGTGACCATCGCGCATGCAGATCGAGGCGGCCAACACGTCGTCGACGTTGGCCAGCGTCGACAGTTGTCCGGCCTCGGCAGCCGAGATCATTCGGCTCGGCACACCCATCGAATTCTGCAGCGCCGTGTTCTGTTCGAAGACCGTGACATCTGCCGGGTCGGTCAGCAAGAACAGGTAGCCGACCTGCTGCAGGCCGATGTCGGCACCTGGTCGCACGGCGAACCGCTCGAATGCGTCCATGGAACGCAACGCCAAGGCAATGTTGATCTCGTCGGAGAACTGCAAGCGCACGCCACCCGCCGACTTCGACGTCGAACCACACGACAGTTGGTCCGCCTCGAGCAACAACACGTCGGTGACACCCGCCTCGGCGAGATGGAACGCGGCACTAGCGCCCATGACACCCCCGCCGATGATCACCACCTCGGCGCGATCAGGAAGCGATCGGTCCAACGCCATACAGTCTCTGAGTGTGACCGATCAGCCCGCTCCGATCCAACCCGTCGCTGCCACGACCATGCCCCGGTACGCCGGCTCGTCGACATTCGTGCGACTCCCGGAGTTACGCGACGTCGATCGTTGCGACATCGCGATACTCGGTGCACCATTTGACGGAGGAGTCAGCTTTCGTCCCGGTGCACGGTTCGGGCCGACCGCTATCCGCCAGGCCTCGCGCGCGATCCGCCCGCAATATCACCCCGAATTCGACGTGCAACCGTTCGCCAACCTGCAGTTCGCCGACGCCGGCGATGTTGCCTGCAACCCGTATTCCATCGCCGAATCGCTCGCCGCTATCGAGGCCAGGGCCAGCGAGTTGTTGGGGCCGGCGGATGGGCCGCATCCGGTCGATGGGTTGATCACGATCGGCGGTGACCACACCATCGCCTACGCGCTGTTGAAGGCGATGCACCGTCGGTTCGGCAAGGTCGCTCTCGTTCACTTCGATGCCCACCTCGACACGTGGGATGTGTACTTCGGCGAACGGTTCACCCACGGCACTCCATTCCGGCGCGCTGCGGAGGAAGGCCTGTTCGACACTGACGCATCGATGCATGTCGGCATCCGCGGACCCATCTATTCACCATCTGACTACACCAACGACGCTGCGCTGGGCTTCTCGATGATCAGCTGCGACGATCTTCAACGACTCGGTGTCGACGAGGTCGCCCAGCGAATTCGTACTCGGGTCGGCGATCGGCCGTTGTACTTGTCGATCGACATCGACGTGCTCGATCCCGCGCATGCGCCGGGCACCGGCACGCCCGAGATAGCCGGCATGACCAGTCGTGAACTCGTGATGATCCTGCGCGGCCTGGCTGGCATGAACCTGGTGTCGGGCGACGTTGTCGAGGTCGCCCCGGCATACGACCATGCCGAGATCACATCGCTTGCCGCAGCGACCATCGTCTACGAATTGGCCTGCCTGATAGCGGTCAAGAACCGCTGAGTGAGACTGCTCAGTGCGTTCGCGGTCGCGGCGATAGCGTTGGTTGTCGCGCCGATGGTTTCGGATCTGTCAGTTGCTGCCCGCTGCGCCGCACCGACTGTGACCTTCAGACCCGCGAGAGTCGCCAGAAGCGGTGTTCTGACAATCACCGGTACGAACTTCGGCGACGATTGCCTCGACACGGGGACCCTGCCGCCAGGAGTTGGACCACTTGGTAGCCCGCTGACCGGCCTGGTCATCGTGATCAACCAGGGAGCGAACGAGTTCGTCGTCGCGACAGGGTCGGCCGACGACGACTATTCATTCGAGGTCGACATCGTGGTGCCCGCTGAATTGGAGCCTGGTGAGGCCATTCTCAGTGTCATCGGCGCCGGCGACGCTCGCCTGACGGTCGATCGCCCACTCGTGATCTCCGGCGCAACCCCGGTCGACTCTGCCCAGGCGACAGTGGCAACGTTCGGGCCACCGCCGCCGCCCGACACGACTCCCCCCGGCACTCTGCCCCCAGTTGTTCTCCCACCCGACATCCCGGACGAGCCGATCGCGACAACGCCGCCGCTTTCCACCGCTCCGATCGACGTCGACACCGACACCGACAACGCCGATCTGCAACGGGCGATCGGTGTGGGGATTGCCGGAGTCGTGGCGATCGGGGCAACCGCATTCGCGGTGTGGAGCCGCTCGAGACGACGCGGCTAGAACCCCAGCGATTAGTCCTCGCCGAGGTAGGCCTTTCGCACCTCGTCGTTGTCGGCGAGTTCCTTCGCCGGCCCTTCGAGCGTGATGTGCCCTGTCTCGAGAACATAGGCGTGGTCGGCGATGTTGAGGGCGACGAGCGCGTTCTGCTCGACCAACAGCACCGTGGTGCCCTGCTCGTTGACCTTCGTGATGGTCTCGAAGACCACGTCGACGAGCACGGGCGCGAGTCCCATTGACGGTTCGTCGAGCAACAACAACCGTGGCTTGGCCATGAGGGCTCGCCCCATTGCCAGCATCTGCTGCTCGCCACCCGACAAGGTTCCCGACTTCTGCGTGAGACGTTCCTTCAATCGCGGAAACAGGTCGAACACCCGATCCATGTCTTCGAGAATGCCGGCCTTGTCGTTGCGTAGGAATGCGCCGAGTTCGAGGTTTTCGGTCACCGTCATGCGCGGGAAGATGCGTCGCCCCTCCGGGCTCTGGGCGATGCCGCGCTGCGCCACCTCATGACCCTTGAGACCGGAGACCTTCTGACCCTCGAAGTGCACCTCGCCGCGCTTGGGCTTCAGCAGACCGGAGATCGTGCGCATGGTCGTGGACTTGCCGGCGCCGTTACCGCCGATGAGGGTGACGATCTCACCCGGATACACGGTGAGCGAGATGCCTTTGACGGCGGCAATGTTGCCGTAATAGACGTGGAGGTCGTTGACGGTCAACATCGGATCGCGTCCCGCGGCGCGGGATGCCGGATGAGTTACATCTGTCGACGTCATGCTGCACCTTCCGTTGCCGACTTGCCGAGGTATGCCTCGATCACTCGCGGATCCGAGCGGATTTCGGCCGGCGTACCCTCGGCGATCTTGGCGCCGTACTCGAGCACGGTGATGCGTTCGGCCGTGCCCATCACCACTTTCATATCGTGCTCGATCAGCAGGATGGTAATGCCCCGCTCGTCGCGCACTCGGTGCACGAACGCTGTGAAGGCCGACGACTCTTGTGGGTTCATGCCCGCCGTCGGCTCATCGAGTAGCAGCAACTTTGGGCGCAACGCCAGCGCGCGAGCGACCTCGAGTCGGCGCTGGTCGCCGTATGGCAGGTTCTTGGCGAACTCGTCGTCGACCCCTCCGATGCCCACGAACTCCAACAGTTCCTTGGCCACTGCCCGCGCGTCGCGCTCCTCGTGACGTTGCTTGGGAAGGCGAAGAATGGTCGATGCGACCCCGCTGTGCAGGTGTGGGTGCATGGCGACCATCACGTTCTCGGAAGCCGTCATGGCTCCGAACAGGCGAATGTTCTGGAACGTACGGGCCATGCCGCGCGCTGCGATGGCGTGCGGGGCAACCCCAAGGACTGATCGCTCGTCGAAGAACACCTCGCCGTACGTCGGCTGGTAGAGGCCGGTCAACACGTTGAAGAACGTGGTCTTGCCCGCGCCGTTGGGCCCGATGAGCGCCACGATCGCTCCTTCGGGAATCAAGAAGTCGACGTCGCTGACCGCGGTAAGACCTCCGAATTGAACCGTGACTCCTCGCGCGTCGAGCAAGGTCATGCCCCCACCTCCTGCGTTGCCAGCATTTCCTTCTCGGCCAGTTTGACCTGTTTCGTTCGCGCCGCGGGAATGAAACCTTGCGGCCGGAACAGCATCATCACCACCAGGACGAGACCGAAGAAGGCGAATTCGTACTTCTTCAGGTTGAAGCCGAGCTTGTCGCTGATCCACACCAACCCGGTGTAGTTGAACCAGGTGATCACCACGCCGCCCAGAATCGAA
>JANPBZ010000157.1:0-23759 GCA_031430695.1 Ilumatobacteraceae bacterium | reverse complement strand
TCAGCGATTGACCGGATACGTCGTCGGTGGCATCAGCCCATTCGGACAGAAGCGATCGTTGTCGACGGTGATCGACGAGACTTGCGAACTCTTCGATTCGATCTTTGTCAGCGGCGGGCGTCGAGGCCTCGACATCGAGATCGCCCCCCACGACCTGGTGGCCGTCCTCGATGCCGTGACGGCGCCCATCGGCACCGCCACCTAATCCGTTGGGTGTGAAAGTTGCCGGCATCTCACGCGTGTTTTCGCGCCCGATGAGTGGGGCTGTCGTGACCTGCACGAACCATCACGAGTTGCGTTTGACTCGGCCGCGCAGGGCGGCGAAGGCGAGGCTGAATGAAACGGCACCCACGCCGATGATGGCAAGCAGCGCTCGACCGATGGGCGCCCATTCCCAGCCGTCTTGCAGCAGGGCGCGCATGCCCTCGAGGAGGTAGGTCGTCGGGTTGAACCTGGTCGCGGTGGCAAGCCAGCCCGTCATGCTTTCCTCAGGAAGGTATGCGGTGGTCAAGAAGGCGAACGGAAAGAACAGCAGGAATGCATTGTTCACCGCCGACGGATTCCCCGTTCGCAGGGCGATCGAGTAGGGAAACCCGGTGAAGGCGAGACCCCACAATCCGGCCATCAGGACGAAGACGACTACACCGAGCAGCCCCGTCGCCGGATGGATACCGATGATCAGGCCGAGCAGCGCGACGGGCGTGGCCAGGGCGATGATCAACACCACGTCGGCACTCATCAGGCCCAGCAGCAGGGTGCCGCGACTGACGGGTGTCAGCAGCAACCGATCGAAATAGCCGTTCTGGATGTCGAGTACGAGTGAGTTGGCGCGGCTGACCCCCGTGACGGCGAAAACAACGGCAACAGGTAGTTGGAAGGCCTTGTAGTCGAACTCGGCCGGGAAGCTGCCTTCGACGAATTTTTGCAGGGCGCCGACATTCACCACGAAGAAGAACACGGGGATGACGAGTGCCGGCAGGAAGGCTTCGGGATCGCGCCATGTCAGCCGGATGGCCCGCAGCGAAACGCTGCGGAGATCCTCGAGAAAGCCTGCGCTGCGCGGTGCGACTCGCTGCGGCTGGGACTGTTCGATCATGGCACGTCGCCCCTGGTGCCACGCTGGTCGCGTTCGTTGCCCATCCGCTCGCCGGTGACATGCAAGAAGACATCGTCGAGCGTTGGCGTTCGCAGCGTGAGTCCCTCGACTGCGATGCCCGCATCGGAGAGAGCGACGGCCACAGGGCTGATTGCCTTGGCGCCATTGGTGACCGAGATGACTACTTCGTCGCCAGCAGATTCGACGGATTCCAACCCTGCAACCGATGCCAGCGCTTGCGTGATGCGCTGGGTGTCGCCGGGCTGACCTTTGGCAATGATCACATCCGATCCGACGGACCGCTTCAGATCCGACGGCGTGCCGTCCGCGACGATCTTCCCTCCGGCGATGATGCCAACGCGATCAGCGAGCGCGTCGGCCTCTTCGAGGTACTGGGTGGTGAGGAAGATGGTCATGCCGCGTTGATCGTTGAGCCGGCGAACCTCAACCCACACCGCGGCGCGACTCGCGGGATCGAGCCCCGTGGTCGGCTCGTCGAGGAACAGCACCTCGGGTTCGTGCACGAGCGCCGCGGCGACATCAAGACGCCGCTTCATGCCGCCGGAGTAGGTGCCGATGCGACGATCGAATGCTTCGCCGATGTCGATGAGGTCGACCAGGTCGGTGACTCGTTGGCGCCGCTCGGCAGCGCTCAACCCGTAGAGACGCCCCTGCAGGTCGAGGAACTCGCGGCCGGTCTGCTTCGGATCGAGCGCGGCCTCTTGCAAGGCGACCCCGATACGCAGGCGCACCATGTCGGCCTTGTCGCGCACGTCGAATCCGGCAACGATGGCCGTGCCCGAGGACGGCAGCAGCAATGTCGTGAGCATGCGTACGGTGGTGCTCTTCCCAGCACCATTCGGACCCAAGAAGCCGTAGATCTCTCCTGTGCCGACTTCGAGATCGATGCCGTCGACGGCCGCGGTTTCACCGAACCGCCGGGTGAGACCTCGCGCCTGCAGGGCTACATCCACATCAGGACGCTATCTATACGTGCACGCTAGCGGTTGCGTCGAAGCCGCAGCAGCGCCTCGATCTGGGCGACGCGCGTCCGCGCCGGCGGATGTGTGGCGGCCAGACGCTCGCGCAGCGTGATGGGTCGTTCGCCGCGGCGTTCGCTGATCACTCGTCGCAGGGCGCTGGCCAGTGGCCGCCCGAACCCCATCGTGACGGCGCGGCGATCTGCCTGCAGTTCGGCGTTGCGCCCGACGACGTTGGCGATGACGTTGCTGAGCAACAGGCCACTGAGAAAGATCCACGAAATGCCCATCAGCACGGCGCTCGTGAACTGGCCGAGCACTGTCAACGACGACGAGCGGCGAGCGAACGTGCGGGTTGCCGCCGTGGCCACGTTCTGCAAGAAGAACCCGATCCGAGCGAGTACGAACACCGGAAGGCTCAGCCAATGACCGATCGTCAGCGCAACGGTGTGCGATCCGAGGTGGTGGCTGAGCTCGTGAGCCAGCACGCCACTCAACTCGTCGCGCGGCAAGGTGTCTATTGCGTACGAGGTCACCACGACCAGGTGCCCCCCGCAGGCGAAGGCATTCAACTCATCGATCGGCAGCACGGCGATGACGAAGCGCCTGGCCGGCAGGCGGTTGGCCTGCAGTACCGATCTCCAAGCGATGTCGAGCGTCGCCCGTTCGTGCCGGGTGGGACGCCGTGCACCAAGCAGCGGGGCCAGGATCGCGACCTGCACCGGCCGAAGAAACAACAGCAGTGCGGCGGCGAGATATCCGAGTGAGAGCGTCACAAACGAGATGTGCCATACCACGCGCAGTGGCAGCCAGACGACAGCGAGCGCCAGCAGCCACAGCGGGATGACGGCGACGACCGGCAAGAAGGCCGAGACAGCCGAACTGTCGATCCGGCGCCGAGTGCTGGTCACCGCAGTTCGTCCCGCATCTTGTCCACGATACGGCCATGACCGACACCGTCGTACCTACACTACGAGTGGTCACAGCTCACTGTACGCATCAGTCAAGCTTTGGTCACATCTTGCCGATATCCACGTGTGGCGCCGGCGTGGCGCTCACAAGTCGTTGTCACGTGGTCCCAAGAGGACCGAAGGGTTGGTCGATCGTTGGGCATGTCCGCGATATCTCTGAAGGAAGGGGCGGGTAACGGCAAGTCCGTTCGCGACCTTCTCGATGAGGCGCGCACGGCCGAGGCTGACGACCTGATTCGGGCCCGATCGTTGGTGCAACAGGCCAGGGTGTTGGCCCGCTCGAACGAGGACCAGCCCGGTGAGGCCGAAGCGTTGTACCGCCTCGCCAGCGTCACCTACCAGCTCGGTCAGCTCGACGAGGCATTCGGATTGGCCCTCGAAGCACGGGATCTGGCCCGCCGATGTGTGGCGCCGGTTGTCGAAGTCTGGGCGCTGAATCTCATCGGCATCGTCCACCATCAAGCGGGCAACTACTCCCAGGCCCTCGAGAACCTGCTTCAGGCGTTGGAGATCTACGGGACGACCGCCGATCTCGCCGACCTTGGCAACCTGCTCAACACCATCGCTGCCGTTCATCACAGTTTGCGCGACACCGACAGGGCGATCGTCACCTACGAGGCAGCGCTCGAGGCCAATCGCAAGAGCCCGAGGCGCGGGTTCGACGCGATCACGCTGGCCAACATGGCCAAGGTTCGAGCCGAGCGCCAGGAAAATCTGCTCGCAGTGAGTCTGGGTGAGGCGGCGCTGGAGATTGCCCGTGAGCATCTGCCCGAGCACGTCGCCGAGATCCTGGCCAACCTTGCCGAGGCCTATGCAGACCTACACCTGCTGCCTCAGGCAAATGCATGCCTCGACGAGGCAGACGAGTCACTCACCCGCATTGCCACCCAACTGGGCCGCACGTCACCGATGGCGCTCGTCGCCGTGCAGATCGCCCGGGGTCGAGTATGCATCGCCAACGGAGACACCGGCGACGCGATCACGATTCTCGAGAAGGCGGTCACCGTGGCCCAACAGAACGAGTTCTCCGACATGGAACTCGTCGGCCATGGACTGCTCGCCGAAGTGTTCAAGACGCTCGGTCGATTCGAGGAAGCGCTGCAGCACCGTGAGGCGTGCACGGAGATCCACGAACAGATCTTCAACCGCGACACCGACCTCCGGATCAAGACGCTGCAGATCTCACATGACACCCTTGCCGCACGCGATCAGGCCGAGCTCCTGCGCGTGCGAACGACGGAGTTGGAGGAGCTGGTCACCGCCAGGACACAGGACCTCGAAGAGCAGCACTACGAGGCCTTCGAACGGCTGGCCGCGATCGCCGAGTTTCGCGATCCCGATTCCGGTGAGCACTCCACCAGAGTGGGCGAGTTGGCGGCGGAGCTAGCACTGCATTTGGGCGAGGATCGGGTCTGGGCGGAGGAGCTTCGTCTGGCTGGACGCCTGCACGACGTCGGCAAGGTCGGCGTGCCCGACGCCATCTTGCAAAAGCCGGGATCCCTGACGGACGCCGAATTCGAGATCATGAAGACCCATACGACTGTCGGCGCCACGGTCTTCGCCGGCAGCCGTTCGACCTTGATCCAGCTCGCAGCAGAAGTTGCAATGTCGCATCACGAGAGATGGGATGGCAGCGGCTATCCCGCCGGGCTCAAGGGTGAGGCGATCCCACTCAGCGGTCGCCTCGTCGCAGTTGCCGACGTGTACGACGCGCTGGTCACCGCCCATCGCTACAAGCATGCCTGGTCGACGGCCGAGGCTGTCAGTCACATCGTCGCCGCCAGGGGCACCCAGTTCGAGCCGCGTATTGTCGACGCGCTGATCGAGGTCATCGACAGGCGCAACGCGGGCTAAGACATACACTCGCGCAGATGTCGACGGCCCGATCCGATCGCATCACCGCACGGACGAGAAGCCCGAAGTGGCAGAACGTACCGGTGCGTATCGAGATGCTCGAGTGCATCAACTGCGATGCCTGCTTGCGTGCCTGCCCGCCCCAGTTCGGAGCGATCTTCAACCATGGGCCCGATGTCGTGATCCTTCCCGAGTTGTGCAGCGGCTGCGATAAATGTCTGCCGGCGTGTCCGGTCAACTGCATCTACCCATTCCCTGAGTGGCAGGCGGCCGGAGTGCCGGATGACTGGTGGCAGGAACCACTGTCATCCAACGATCCTTACGTGTGAATCCTGAACCCGCTGCCATAATCGTCGTCATGACCAATCCCATCCTTCCCGGAGCCGAGCCCTGGTCGCATGACGGCGAGGGGCAACACGGCGCTGTTGTCCTTCACGGTTTCACGGGCAACCCCTACTCGATGCGTGGTATTGCCGCCGCTCTCGTCGACGTCGGGTTCCACGCCGAATTGCCACGGCTGCCAGGGCACGGCACCGTCATCGACGACATGCTGCCGACTCGTTGGGCCGATTGGGCGGGCGAGGCCGAGGCTGCGTATCAGCGCCTGCGTCAGCGAGCCGATCACATCGTGGTCGTCGGCCTCAGCGTGGGAGGCGCCCTGACGCTGCGTCTCGGCGCCGATCATCCCGAGATCGACGGCCTGGTATGTATCAACCCCGTGACCCAACCACAGCAACCCGAGATCATCGACATGCTTCGCGGGATGGTCGACAGTGGCATGCCGGTGATGCCGGGAATCGGCAGTGACATCGCCGCTCCCGACTCCAGTGAGAGGGCCTACGACGGAACGCCTCTCGAGCCGCTGCTGTCGTTACTGCTCGACGGCATCGAGCCGCTCAGCCATGAGTACGTTCAGATGCGCGTGCCCCTGCTGTTGATGAATTCTCCCCAAGACCATGTGGTCGAACCTTCGAACAGCGATCGACTCGCCGAGCAATACGGCGGGCCGATCGAACGGATCACGCTCGAGCGCAGCTATCACGTAGCGACGCTCGACTACGACAAGGACTTGATCATCGCCTCGACGACCGAGTTCGTCAGCCGGGTCGTCAGCAGGTGATGATCGCCAGTATCCCGAGCCCATCCAGCGGCGCGCTGACGATCGGCCCGCTGTCGATCCATGCCTACGGGTTGATGATCGCCCTCGGAGTGATCGTGGGTGTGTGGTTGATCGGCCGCCGGCTCGAGACCAGTGGGGCAGGTACTCGCGAGGACGCCAGTTCGATGGCCGTCTGGGCAGTCATCGCCGGCGTGATCGGGGCCCGGTTGTACCACGTCGCCACCGATTGGACCTCGTTCAAGAACGACCTGGGCAGGATTCCGCAGTTGTGGAGAGGCGGCCTCGGCATACCCGGCGGCATTCTCTTCGGCGCCCTCGTGGCGATGTGGGCATTCAAACGCCGCGGGATCGCACCGGCCGTGGGGCTCAGCGCCTCCGCACCTGCCCTCGCTCTTGCCCAGTCCATCGGGCGATGGGGCAACTGGTGGAATCAAGAGCTGTTCGGTAGAGCCACCGACTTGCCATGGGCCCTGCGTATCGACGACGACAAGATTCCGGCTGGCTTCGCCCCGGGCACCACGTTCCACCCGACGTTCCTGTACGAGTCGTTGTGGAACCTCGCCGTGTGCATCGCGTTGCTGCGTATTGATCGCCGGTTCACGCTTCGTCCGGGGCGACTGTTCGCCATGTACATCGTGGGCTACGCGACTGGTCGATTCTGGGTCGAGGGTTTGCGCATCGACCCGGCGCACACGACCGGCGGGCTGCGCCTGAACCAGTGGGTGGCCCTCATCACCGGCGCTGCGGCGCTGCTGTACCTCGTGCTGGACTGGTCGCGCCATCGTGGCGTGGTTCCAGTGGAGCAGCCCGAGCCAGATCCCGAAGTCGACGAGCCAGATCTTCGGGAATCACTGGATTGAAAAACTCGCCGCAGGCCACTTCGGCGGCGGCGATGAATCTGGAGATCCCCGCGCTGCGCCATGGCGAGACAATTTCGATGTTGAACCACGACTGCGGCCATTCCTGCCCATCGGTCGGTCGCTGGTTGAGCCACATCATGTAGGGCAGCGGCTGGTCGTACAGGCGATCGAGCCGATCGTGGATGTCGACGAGTAACGTCGCCAAGGCATTACGGTCTTCGTCACCCAGCGAGGGCAGGTCGGGCACCTGCTCGTTGGGTGAAAGGGTCAGCGCGATGGGGAACGTCGACGCCTCGGGCACGCACGCCGTCCACCCGGCGGCGTTGTCGGTGCCCCGAGGCTCCGAGCCGGCAACGAACAGGTCGCCGCAGTCTGCCTCGGGCTTCCACCCAGCGGTCAGCAACGATGCCGGGCGCTGCGGCACGTGGTCGTATGCGTAGATCTGCCCGTGAGGGTGGGCGATCGTTGCCCCCACTTGTGAGCCGCGGTTCTCGAACACCAAGACGAAGTCGACGTCGTCGCGCTGGCCGAGTGCCGTGGTGCGCTCGGCCCACAGGTCGATGACCTTGCGCACACCGCCGGTGCCGAGCGACCACAGGGTGGCGTCGTGGTCGGGGGTGTACAACACGACCTCACAGCGATTGCCCTGCATCGCCGGCCATCGATTGGGGAACCAGTGCACCTCGTATGGATCAGGGGCCTCGAGACCGCCAACGCAAAATGGGCAGCCTGTCGAGGGAAGGTTGGGGCGGGCTTGGCGCGCCCCGACGACATGCACCACCGTGCCGAGGTACGGATCGATCCGCTGGTCGGCGGGCACGGTCACGGTTCAGCCTTCGAGCCGGGCACCGCTGGCGGTGTCGAACACATGCATCGCGGCGACATCGGGCATGAGGCGCACGGTACTGCCCGGCCGCGAGGCATTGAGGCCGCCTGTCCGGGCGACGAGCGACACATCCGGACGAGCCAACGGCGTGCAGTACAGGAACGAGTCGGAACCGAGTTCTTCGACGGCGACGATGGTTGCCTCGAGTCCTTCGGTACCCATGTGCAGCGATTCCGGCCGCACGCCGACCGTCACCTGATCGGAGGTCAACGCGCTGCGCTGGGTCGTCGCTAGGGGCAATCTCAGATTGTCGAACACGAGTCCTTCCGGCGTCGCCGTGCATTGCAGCATGTTCATCGCAGGCGAGCCGATGAACCCGGCGACAAAGACGTTCGCCGGCGTAGTGAACAGCTCCCGGGGAGAGGCGCATTGGTGAAGGATGCCGTCTTTCAAGACGGCGACGCGATCGCCCATGGTCATCGCCTCCACCTGATCGTGGGTGACATAGACGGTGGTGACACCGAGCCGCCGCTGCAATGCAGCGATCTGCGTTCTGGTCTGCACGCGGAGTTTGGCATCCAGGTTGGACAGCGGCTCGTCCATCAAGAACACCTGCGGTTGACGAACGATGGCACGTCCCATGGCGACGCGTTGCCGTTGCCCGCCCGACAGCTTGGCCGGCTTGCGGTCGAGATAGTCGTCGAGATCGAGCAGGCGTGCCGCCTCGCGCACGCGCTCGTCGATTTCGGCCTTCGGCATCCGCTTGATCTTCAGGTGAAAGCCGATGTTCTCAGCGACGGTCATGTGCGGATACAACGCATAGCTCTGGAAGACCATGGCGATATCGCGCTCACGCGGAGGCAGCATGGTTACGTCGGTGTCACCGATGTACACGCTGCCCTCGTCGATTGGTTCCAACCCGGCGAGCATCCGCAGGGTTGTCGACTTGCCGCAGCCGGATGGACCGACCAGCACGAGGAACTCGCCGTCGGCGATCTCCAGCTCGAGCGAGTCGACGGCAGGGTGAATCATGCCGGGATAGATCCTGCTGGCCCTCGAAAAGGTCACCGTCGCCACTACACCCTCCTCAGTTCGGTCATAGTCGCATCCTTGTCGTTGAACAGTGGGTCGGCGGCCACGATGTGGCCGATGTGTTCGCTCAGCACCGACCTGGCCAAGGACGGCATTCCGGTGTCGGTGATCAGGGTGTCGGCCTGGGCAAGCTGGGCGATGCTGCTGAGCCCGGTCACATTCCACTTGGTGTGATCGGCGAGCACTATCAGCCGCTCGGTCGCACTGACGAATGCCCGATTGGTCTCCGCCTCCATGAGATTCGGGGTGCTGAACCCGGCGCGTTCGCTGATGCCGTGGACACCCATGTACACGGCATCGAGATGCAGCGACCGCAAGGCACCCGTCGCGACCGGGCCGACGAGGGCATCCGACGGGGTACGGATCCCCCCCGTCAGCACGACCGTTCGATCCGGGCGCTGCGACTGATGCAACACCTCGGCAACGCGCACCGAGTTGGTCACAACGGTGAGATCGACGATGTCGACGATGTGGTACGCGAGTTGCCACGTCGTGGTCCCGGCCGTGATGCCGATTGCACTGCCCGGCCGAACCGTCGCCGCTGCAGCCATGGCTATGGCATGTTTCTCGCCCATATCGCGTAGTGACTTGGCTTCGAAACCGGGCTCGTCGGTCGTGCGCTCGTCGCGAAGGGTTGCCCCGCCGTGGACCTTGAGCAACAGACCGGCGTCATCGAGCAGGTCGAGGTCGCGTCGAACCGTCATGTCGCTCACGCCGAGCAGTATTGCCAGTTCGCTGACGCGGACGGCGCCCCTGCGGCGCACTTCGGCAACGATCACCTCATGGCGTCGGCGGGCCAGTACACGCGCCGCGACGGTGTCGATGGGACCCTTGAACATTACCGGTAGCCTGCCTCCTGATGTCGAGAAAGTCAACAGTTTCGAACAGGAAATCGGCAATCTGACTTGTCTGGACGAGAGTCACCGAAGATTTCAGACATTTTCTGTGCGAAATCCAAACACAGGCCTTGACAGCGGCGTCTGTTCATGACATGTTCACCATTGCTCGTCCGACTTCACGGGCATGCAATCGACCACCCATCCTGAGGGGGACTAGTGTCAGAAGGCTACGAATTTTCACCCAGTCCACGTGACGCCGGGTTCAGCATCGTCTCGCGTCGCACATTGCTGGCAAGCGCGGCGGGCATCGCCGGCGCCGGCCTCCTGGCTGCATGCGGCGACGACGACACGGCGGCGCCGGCCGGCACGACCGCCTCGGCCGGCACGACCGCACCCGTCGGCACGACCGCACCCGTCGGCACGACTGCATCGGCTGGTACCGAGGCGGCCGCCCCCAGCGGCGAAGCGGTCTCAGTTGGGCTCAACGAGGCGCCGACTGCCGGGAAGCCGTACGACTCGCTGAAGGCAGCATTGGATTCGACCGGTATCCCCGTCGAGATCAACGGTGTCGACCACAACACCTTCCAGGACAACATCACCAACTACCTGGCCCAACCCGAAGACGTATTCACCTGGTTCGCCGGCTACCGCATGCGCTTCTTCGCCGACAAAGGCCTTGCCGGCGACATCTCCGATGTATGGGCCGACCTCCCCGACAGTGCGGAGAGCTTTAAGACAGCATCCACCGGCAACGACGGCAAGCAGTACTTCGTGCCCTTCTACTACTACCCATGGGCGGTTCACTACCGCAAGAGCTTGTTCGCCGAAAAGGGCTATGTCATCCCGACCAGCAAGGACGAGTTGATCGCCCTTGCCACCAAGATGCAGGAGGACGGGCTGATCCCCTTCGCCTACGCCAACGATGGCAAGTGGCCGGTGCAGGGTACGTTCGACATCTTGAACATGCGCACCAACGGGTACCAGTACCACGTCGATCTGCTGGCCGGCAAGGAGAGCTGGACCGATGACCGGACCAAGGCCGTCTTTACGACCTGGGCCAGCCTGCTGCCTTTCCACCAGGAGAACCCGAATGGGCGCAAGTGGGAAGAGGCGGCCACGGCGCTCGAGAACAAGGAAGCCGGAATGTTCTACCTCGGTACCTTCGTGGCCAGCAACTCCAAAGACCAGGCGTATCTCGACGACCTCGACTTCTTCAACTTCCCCGAGCTCGACTCTGCGATCGGCGCCGACGCTCTCGACGCCCCGATCGACGGCTTCATGATGGCTGCGGACCCGAAGAACGCCGAGGGTGCCAAGGCGCTCTTGACCGCGCTCGGCCAGGCGGCGGCGTTCGATGCTTACAACAAGGTGAACCCGAGCAACGTCGCGGTCAGCGGCAAGGCCGACGTCTCGGCGTACACCGCAGTTCAGGCGAAGTCGGCCGAGCTGGTAGGTGCTGCAAAGAACATCGCCCAGTTCCTCGACCGTGACACAAGCCCGGACTTCGTCTCGAACGTGATCGGCGATGCATTCGCCAACTTCCACGCCGACCCGACGCAGGTCGATTCGATCCTGAAGACCATCGAAGAGCAGAAGTCGGCCTACCTGTAGTCTCAGGCCCGCACGCGACAGACGGATCACACCATGTCGAACGACACTCTGTCCAACGACACCTTGACGACGGCGCCGCTTCCCAAGCGGCGCCGTCGCCGCTTCAGCCAGCTGTCAAGAAGCGACAGGATCTGGCTGTCGCTGATGGTCGGGATTCCGACGACCATCCACGTGGTGTTCGTGTGGCTTCCGGCGATCTCGACCACCGTCTTATCGTTCACGAAATGGGACGGGCTGAAGCTCGGCACCTGGCAGTTGCTCGGCTTCGGCAACTACTGGACCATTTTTACGGTGCTAGAGGACAAGTTGTTCCCGGCGCTGTTCAACAACCTCGTTCTTCTGGTGTGGCTGTCGGCCTGCAGCGCCGTTGGCATGTTGCTCGCATACCTTCTCGACAAAGGCGTTCGGGGTACCGCAATTTATCAGAGCATCTTCTACATGCCAGTTGTGTTGTCGCTCGCCGTCGTTGGGTTCATCTGGAAGAGCGTAATGTTCAGCCAGGCGCAGGGCTTGTTCAACCTCGGGCGCGACAAGCCCATCGACTTCGTTGGCAACGCCGACAAGATCTTCACCCTCCACCTCCCATTCCTCGATAACCCCGTGGGCCTGTCGAAGAACTTTGCTGCGCTGCTTGTGGCAATGGCATGGCGGCACATCGGGTACGTGATGGTGCTGTATCTCGCCGGGCTGAAGAGCGTCGATCCCTCGCTTCGTGAGGCGTCGGCAATCGACGGCTGCAACGAGTGGCAGAGCTTCCGCCGCGTTGTCTTCCCGGTGATGAAACCCATCAACGTGGTCGTGTTCGTGATTACGGTCATCGAGGCGCTGCGCGCCTTCGACATCATCGTGGCCTTGAAGGAGCCGGTCGGTACCTCGGTCATGGGCGTCCTCGTCAAGAAGAACCTCACCGGCGAAGGCGGCGGAAACGTCGGAGTGGGTTCGGCCTACGGAGTCGTGCTGTTGGTGCTCTGCCTGGGGTTCATCGTCTGGTATCTCGTCAACCACTATCGGGAGAACGAGCTTTGAGCGCTCAGCTGACCCTCGTGGAACGCAAGCCTGGCTACTCCAAGGGTTTGCGCGTGCTTCTGTACGGCTTTCTGACGACTTTGGCGCTTGCCTGGCTTGTGCCCGTCGGCGGCGCGTTCTACGCATCGCTGCGGCCCTACGGGGAAACCCAGAGGAAGGGGATCTTCTCGTGGCCCGACTCGCTCGGCTTGGCGAACTACCGCGACGCGTTCAACCAGGGCAACATGAGCAAGACGTTCTTCAACACCGCCTTCATCGTGGTCCCATCCATCGTGCTGATCTTGCTCATGTCGAGCCTGATGGCGTTCGCCGTCAGTCGCTTCAGCTTCCGTTTCAACGTCGCGTTGTTGCTGCTGTTCACGGCCGGGAATCTCCTGCCGGCACAGGTTCTCTTCCAGCCGTTGTTTCAGTTCTTCAAGGCGGTGCCCTGGCCGGACGCATTGAGCGATTCCGACACTGGCAGTCTGCTCGGCACCAAGATCGCTGTGATAATCGTCCACGTCGCATTCCAAACCGGATTCTGCACATTCGTGCTCAGCAACTACATGAAGACGATCCCGAAGGAGCTGAACGAGGCGGCGCTCGTCGACGGTGCCAGCGTGCCGCGCATGTTCTTCCAGATCATCCTTCCGCTATGCCGTCCGGCGCTCGCGGCGTTGGCGACGCTCGAGTTCACGTGGCTCTACAACGACTTCTTCTGGGCTGTCGTGTTGCTCAACAAGGGCGACGAGCGTCCTATCACATCATCGATCGCCAATCTCGGCGGCGCGTTCTTCACCAATGACAATCTCGTCGCAGCGGCCTCGATGATCGTCGCGATGCCTACGTTGCTCGTCTATCTCATCTTGCAGCGCCAGTTCATCAGCGGATTGACCCTCGGCGCCAGCAAGGGGTGAGCTCGCTGCCCGATCGACCCGGGTACCGATGACGCTGCCCGTTCTCGGACAATTCCGACCGTGGACCGACCCGACGGTCACGTCGATCGGGCGCCTGCCCATGCATGTTCCGTTGGCGCGGGCCGATCGGCGGTCGCTCGACGGCTCGTGGTCGTTCGCATTGTTCGATCATCCCGATGCAGTGCCCGAGTCCGCGATCACCGGTGATCAGCCGACGGCTACGGTCGTCGTGCCGGGCAACTGGACGATGCAAGACACCGGTGACTACCCGCATTACACCAATGTGCAGATGCCGTTTCCCGGTCCGCCGCCCAAGCTGCCGGCGCGGGTCACGACCGGCGTGTATCGCACGAGCTTTACGGCGCCGCGCGCATGGAAGGGCACCCAGATCGTGCTCCAAGTCGATGGTGCCGAAAGCGTGCACGCCGTCTATGCCAACGGTGCGTTTGTCGGGTACGGCACCGACAGTCGTCTGCCCAGCGAGTACGACGTGTCGCACCACGTCGTCGTTGGTCGACCCATCGACATCGCCATCGTCGTCATTCGCTACAGCGCAGGCAGCTACGTCGAAGATCAGGATCAATGGTGGATGGCCGGACTGCATCGCTCGGTGCACGTCGAGTCTCGCCCGCTCGTGCAGATCGCTGACGTCCGCTGCGACGGCGACTTCGATCCGCTGACCGGCGTCGGCACCGTGCAGGTTGTCACCGAGGTCGGCTTCGTCACTGCGGCGCAGTCCGGTTGGACAGTGCACACCACCTTGCGCAATCCGAAGGGTCGCGCCGTCGGCAAGTCGCATGTGTCGGCCGTTCCCGATGCATTCGCCGTGCCGTATGTGTTCACCGGGCACACGGTGGCCGCGCAATGGACCGTTCCGTCATGCACGCCCTGGTCGGCCGAGGCACCACATCTCTACGAAGTGACGTGCGAGCTCACGAGCCCTGGCGGCGAGTCGGTCGAGACGACGACGCATCGCATCGGTCTGCGCCGCATCGAAGTCGTCGGCCGCCAGCTACTCGTCAACGGCCAGCCGATCTGGATCTTCGGCGTGAACCGCCACGATCACCACCCCGATCGCGGCAAGGCCGTGAACGCCGACGACATGCGACGAGACCTGCAGGCGATGCGCGCCCACAACATCACTGCCGTGCGCACCTGCCACTATCCGAACGACAGCGTGTTCTACGACCTGTGCGATGAGTTGGGCATGTACGTCATCGACGAAGCCAACATCGAGAGTCACGCCTACAACACCACCATCTGCCACGACGCCCGATATCGGCCGGCCTTCGTCGAACGCGGCGCGCGCATGGTGCAGCGCGATCGCAACCATCCATCGATCATCCTGTGGAGTCTCGGCAACGAGAGCGGCTATGGATCCAACCACGACGCGCTCGCCGGATGGATACGTCGCGTCGACCCCAGCCGGCCGCTGCACTACGAGGGTGCGATCATGCACGGCGACGGGACTCATCCCATGCGCGGCATGCAGAACTGGGTCGACGGCGGGCTGGTCGCCAGCGACATCGTGTGCCCGATGTATCCGCAGATCGAGGCGATCCGCCAATACGGCGCCGATGGCTTCGGGCAGCGACCGATGATCCTGTGCGAGTACAGCCACGCCATGGGCAATTCCAATGGCTCGCTCGCCGATTACTGGGACGTCATCACCGGCACCGCCGGTCTGCAGGGTGGCTTCATCTGGGAATGGAAGGATCACGGGCTCCGCCGCCGCTTGGCTGATGGCAGCGTGCGTTTGGCGCACGGCGGTGACTTCGGCGACGAGCCCAACGATGGCAACTTCGTCGCCGACGGGCTGATGTCCTCGGATCTCGAGCCGCATCCGGCGATGCGCGAGGTGGCATGGGTCTATCGTCCGGTCACCGTGTCGTTGGCGGGTGGAGCGAAGGCGCGCTCGTTGCGAATCAGCAATCGGCGATCCTTCCTCGGCCTCGACGACCTCGTCGCAACGTGGGAGTTGTTGGTCGCCGGCACCATCGCCAAGACCGGCCGACTGCGAGTGCCGAAGGTGGGCCCGCACGCTGCAGTCACGGTGACGCTGCCCTGCAAGTTGCCGCCCGGCACCGACGAAGCACACCTCACCGTTCGGTGGCATTCACGACACGACAGCTGGTTTGCAGGCAGCGGGCACCTCGTGGCGTGGGATCAAGTGGAGCTACGAGCCGCACGCGCCATTCGGGCCACGGCGGGCCGATCGACCGAGTCGACTGCAGCGATTGACGATCTGCTGGTGCTGCCGGTCGAACTGGCGCTGTGGCGGGCGCCGACCGACAACGACGGGTTCAAGCTCATGCCCGCCCTCTCCGAGCGACTAGGTGTCGGCGGGCAGGCGCTTCGACTGTGGAAGCAAGCCGGTCTGCCCGATACACCGGCTGATCAGCTGGTCGAACACCGGTGCGAGCGAAGTGTGTCGGACGACGGGCGAGCCGTGACCTATCGACATCGTGTTCGCGTTCCTGATGCGCTCGTCGATCTGCCCCGCGTGGGCGTTCGATTCTCGTTGGCGGGCCGGTTCCGCGATCTGCGCTGGTTCGGGCGCGGTCCGCACGAGAACTACCCCGATCGCAACGCGTCGGCGATGCTGGGGGAATGGACCGGCATGCCTGGCGTCCCTCCGTATCTGGTGCCGCAAGAGTTCGGTCTGCGCACCGATACGAGGTGGTTGGAATGCACCGCCCCCCTCACCGGTGAAACGCTGCGGATCGACGTGGTGCAGCCACGGGCGCTGCACATCTCGGCCACCAACTACCGGGCCGAGGACCTGTTCGTTGCCCCCAATGAGGCAGACCTGTGGCCGCGCGACGAACTTGTCGTGCATCTCGATGTCGCCCACCGCGGTCTCGGCACCGCCAGTTGTGGCCCCGACGTGCTTCCCAAGTACCGATTGGCGGCCGGCGACTACGCCTTCTCCTACCGCCTCACCCTTCTCCCCGCCGACTAGCTGCTCGCCAACGATCGCGTCACCTCCGACGATCTGGGCGCCGACCTCGTCCCTCATCTGCGGCGTTTGTCGCAGTGTGGCACCCAGATCGTGGCGCACCCGGGCTCGTATCGTCACTGACGATTCGCAACGGGTTCGAGCGACCGTTCATCCAGCACGGTGGCGAGCGAACCTCCAATTGGGCGGGGCGTTCGCCGAGGATGGCCTCTAGCATCGAAGCCTGTGTCGGAGCGCATTACAGCAGAGGTGGTCGTCAAGGTGGCACGGTTGGCGCGACTCGACCTCACGTCTGAGGAGATCGAGCGAACGACCGCTCAGCTGGCCGGCATGCTCGAGCACTTTGCGGATATCGACGCGCTGCAACTGGATGACGTTGCCCCGATGACCCAGCCGTATCCGCTCGACAATGTGTTCCGCGAGGATGTGGTCGCTCCGGGCCTCGATCGCGACGAGGTGCTCGGTGCAGCGCCGGCCGCCGAGCATGGACGGTTTCGGGTGCCGCCGATCATCGGCCTGGACCTCTGATGGCCAGTGCGATCGAGATTGCCGCAGGCGTGCGCAGCGGCGCGCTGAAGGCGGTCGACGTGGTCGAGCAGCATCTCGCCGCGATCGCGGCTCGCGAGCCCGAGATCCACGCGTTCAACCTGGTGATGGTCGATCAGGCACGTGCCAAGGCGGAAGCGGTCGATGCGATCGTCGCCGCAGGTGGCGACCCCGGCCCGCTGGCCGGTGTGCCGATCGCGCTGAAAGACAACATGTGCACCCGCGGTGTGCCGACCACGTGCTCGTCGAAGATCCTCGCCGGGTGGAAGCCACCGTACGACGCCACCATCGTGACGAAACTGGCGGCAGCAGGTGCCGTCGTCATCGGCAAGACCAATCTCGACGAGTTCGCCATGGGGTCCAGTACGGAGAACTCGGCGTTCGGGCCGACTCGCAATCCCCACGACACGTCACGCGTACCGGGAGGGAGTAGTGGCGGCAGCGCAGCTGCTGTCGCCGCAGGGTTCGCTTCCGTTGGTCTCGGCAGCGATACCGGCGGGTCGATTCGTCAGCCAGCGGCTCTCTGCGGTGTCGTGGGCGTCAAGCCGACGTATGGCT
Organism: Ilumatobacteraceae bacterium; assembly: GCA_031430695.1. Classification (GTDB taxonomy): domain Bacteria; phylum Actinomycetota; class Acidimicrobiia; order Acidimicrobiales; family Ilumatobacteraceae; genus JAENVT01. Next base: position 6,525 of record JANPBZ010000157.1, on the reverse strand, counting down.
ATGTCAGTCGCTACGGCCTGATCGCTTTCGCCAGCAGCCTCGACCAGATCGGCCCGTTCGCAAGCAGCGTCGCCGACGCGGCCCAAATGCTCGACGTGATCGGTGGCCACGATCCGATGGACTCGACGTCGATTCCGCTCGCTCATCCATCGCTCGTCGACGCCATCGATGGCGATGTCGAGGGCATGCGTGTCGGGCGAATCACCGATCTACCCGAGGGCGCGGATCCCGATGTGCTCGAACGAGTCGAGGTCGCCTTCGACGCACTCCGTGGTGCGGGCGCGACGATCGTCGACGTACAAGTGCCGGCCTTCACATTCGGGCTCACCGCGTACTACCTCATCGCTCCTGCAGAGGCCAGCAGTAACTTGGCCCGCTACGACGGCGTGCGCTACGGCTTGCGCGTCGAGGCGCCCGACACCAATGCGATGTATGGCGTCACACGTGCTGCGGGTTTTGGCGATGAGGTCAAGCGGCGCATCATGTTGGGCACCTACGCGCTGAGTGCCGGCTACTACGACGCCTACTACGGCAAGGCCTTGAAGGTTCGTCGATTGATTCACGACGAATTCGAACTGGCGTATCAGCAAGCCGATGTCCTGTTGACTCCCGCATCGCCCAGCGTGGCCTTTCCGTTCGGCGCAAAGAGCGACAATCCGCTGGCGATGTACTTGTGCGACGTCTACACGATTCCGGCAAACCTCACGGGCCATCCGGGCATGAGCGTTCCGTTCGGCACCGGCGCCGACGATCTACCTGTCGGTGTGCAGATCCTGGCAGGCACATTGTGTGAGCCGCAGATGTTTCGTGCGGCCGCCGCTCTGGAAAGGGCCGTGTCGTGAGGTCGGGCTCGTGAGCGCACGCGATGGCCTTCCCGGTGACTGGCAACTCGTGGTTGGCCTCGAGGTACACGTCGAACTGGCCACGGTGACCAAGCTGTTCTCGGCCAGCCCGAACCGCTTCGGCGATGAACCGAACACGAACATCGACCCCGTCACGCTCGGGCTTCCCGGAGCCCTCCCGGTACTCAACCGTCAGGCGGTCGAACTGGCCATGCGCATCGGTCTGGCGCTGAACTGCACCATCCGACCGTGCACGTTCCACCGCAAGAACTACTTCTACCCCGACATGCCGAAGGCATACCAGATCAGTCAGTACGACCAGCCGCTGAACGTCGATGGCTTCCTCGCCCTGCCCGACGGCACGCGTATCGGCATCGAGCGCGCCCACCTCGAAGAGGACACGGGGAAGAGCACGCACTTCGGTGGCGCCGGCGGCCGCATCCACGGCAGCGACTACTCGTTGATCGACTTCAACCGGGCCGGGGTGCCATTGGTCGAGATCGTCAGCCGTCCCGACATCCGCACGGCCGAGCAGGCCCGCCAGTATGTCACCGAGCTACGCGGCATCCTCCTGGCAGTCGGGGCGTCTGATGCCAAGATGGAGGAAGGCAGCATGCGCGTCGACGCCAACGTCAGTGTGCACAAGCCCGGCACCCCATTCGGCACACGCTGCGAGATCAAGAACGTCAACAGTGTGCGTTCGATCGGTCGGGCGATCGAGTACGAGGCTCGCCGGCAGATCGATCTGCTCGAGAGCGGAGATCAAGTTCGTCAAGAGACCCGCCACTGGGACGAAGGCGATGGTCGCACCCATACCTTGCGCAGCAAGGAGGATGCCGACGACTACCGCTACTTCCTGGAGCCTGACCTCGTACCGCTTGCTCCCTCGCAGCAATGGATCTCGGCCGTTCGTGCCGCGCTGCCGATGTTGCCAGCCGCGCGGCGTGCTCGGTTGGCGGAGGCTACGGGTGTTGCTCCCGACAGCGAGGTGGCGATGGTGGTGGTCGAACGTGGTCAGGACGACTTCGTGCTCGCCGTCGGCGCCGCCGGCGGCGATGTTGCGCGTGCACTCGTGCACGTGAAAGAGGCGTGGGCTGATTCGCCTTCGGTGCCGGCCGCGGACCTTGCCAAGCTGACGACGATGGAGGTCACCGGGCTGCTGACCGCGACGCAGGCCAAGATGGTGGTCGCCGAGTTGATCGCCAGCGGTGGGGGAGATGCTGCCACCGTCGCCGCGTCCAAGGGCTTCGAGGCGATGGGCGAGGGTGCTCTGGGGTCACTTGTCGATCAGGCCATCGCCGAGAACGCCGAGGCATGGTCGAAGTTCTGCGCTGGTGAAGGCAAGGCGATGGGAGCACTCGTCGGCGCGGTCATGAAGCTCAGTCAGGGCAAGGCCGACGGCAAAGCCGTCACTGCGTTGCTGAATCAGAAGAAGAGCTAGAGCTCACCTGCCACGATCAGGTCGATTGCCCGACGGCAGGTTCGATGGAAGGCGTCGGCGGCCATGTGCAGGTGGTCGACGGGTGTGTCTTCTTCCTTGGTGTGGCTGAGACCGTTGGTCGACGACGAGAAGATCATCACCGTCGGAACCTCGCGTGCCATTTCGCTGGCGTCGTGCAGCGCACCGCTCGGCAGCTCGACATCGTGGCCCTCCACTTCTTGCACGCTCTGTCGGGCAGCATCGAGAAGCGCAGGGTGGAACGGCATGGGTGGGATCCGGAAGATGTGCTCCCACTCGACGGTGCAACCTTCCGCCGCCGCGGCGCGCTCGGCTGCTCCGTGGGCGTCGTCGAACATCTTCTGGAGCCCGACGGCGTCGATGTGGCGCATGTCCATGGCGATGCGGGTCTCGCCGGCGACTGCGGTGACCACGCCGGGCCAGCACTGAGCGACGCCGACGGTGGTGACGCCATCGTGACGACGACCGATCTCGGCGATCTCGAGGGCAAATCTCGACGCAGCTCGGAAACTGTCGCGTCGCATGTCCATCGGCATCGTCCCCGCATGCGCTGCCTGACCGCGGAAGATCAATCGTTCGCGCTCGATCCCTTTCGTGCCCGTGACGGTGCAGATGCCGCGACCCATCGACTCGAGGATCGGGCCCTGCTCGATGTGCACCTCGACATACGCCTTGACATCGGCCATCCGCGTGCGCGCCCCATCGAGGTTGTCGATGTCGACGCCGTGCGCGGCGAGCACTTCGGGCAGCTTGTTGCCTTCCTTGTCGGTCAGACGTCGCAGCACCTCGATGTCGAGCGTGCCGACGCTCGCCGCCGAGCCGAACAGGCTGCGGCTGAAGCGAGCGCCCTCCTCGTCGGCCCAATCGACAAGAGCCACCGTGATCGGTGGTGTTCCGTCGGTGGCGAGCGAGCGCAGCAGTTCCAAGCCGGACATCACTCCCAGCGCCCCGTCGAGCCAGCCACCCTTCGGCACGCTGTCGAGATGGCTGCCAACCAGCAGCATGTCGTCGCTCGCGCCGCGCAGGACCGCCCACAGGTTTCCGGCCTCGTCCTCGTCGACCTCGACCGGCAATGTGGTCAGCGACTCCCGCAACATCGCCCTCGCCTGCAGCCACTCTGGTGTCCACGCAAGTCGCCGACTGCCCTCCGGTCCACCGGTGTGGTCGGCCAGGGCGCGTAGGTCGGTAACGACTCGTTCGGGATTGTAGGTGGGCATGCAATGGAAATTACTGGCTCGGGCGGCAGCCAACGGGTCAGACTCGGCCGATGCCGATCACATTCCGCACCGCAACAGACAGCGACTGGCCGGCAATCTGCAGCGCCGACGGCCGTGCGTTCGGAGTGACGCACTCACCGGAGTTGATCGACACGGGCCTGTCTATCCACGACATGAGCAGATTCGAGTTGGCGTTCGACGGCAAGGAGATCGTCGCTATCGTCGGGGCCTACTCGCTGCCGGTGACCGTGCCGGGAGGCGCTCAACTACCGATGGGTGCGCTCACTTGGGTGTCGACTGCGGCGACGCATCGTCGCCAGGGATTGCTGACGCAGTTGATGGCCAGAACGCTCGCCGATGTCGATCGCCGTGGCGAACCCGTGGCCATGCTTGTGGCCAGCGAAGGCGGGATCTACGAACGATACGGCTTTGGCGTGGCCACGCAGGTTCGAGTCACGTCGATCGATCGCCGGTTGGCACAGATTCGTCCGGAGTTCCAACCCAAGCGCGGCGTCGTGCGCTATGTCGACGGTGAGACTGCGTTGGCTCATGTGTCCGATGTCTGGTCACGATTCCATCGGCAGCGTGCCGGCGAGGTGGATCGTCCGGAAGCCTGGCATCGCTTTCTGCTCGACGCTCAGGCGAGGCCGCAGGGCTCATTCAGTCCGGGGTTCTATCTGGCTCACCAGGATGGTTACGCGATCTATCGCGTGGAAGAACAGTGGAACGATGGCTCGCCGGCGCACAACATGCGCTTGGTCGAACTGGTCGCCATCACCGGAGTGGCTCATACTGCGTTGTGGCACACGTTGCTCGGGGTCGACCTTGTCGGCGCCATCGTCTCTCGTCAGGTCCCGATCGACGATCCGTTGCCGTACCTCATGACGAACCCGCGTGCCTTGGAGACCACGAGGTTGAACGACGGCATCTGGGTCAACGTGCGCGACGTCGCCGCATGCCTATCAGCGCGTCACTACGCTACGTCCGATCGGATCGTCATCGAGGTCGACGGTTCACGCTGGGCGATCGAGGGTGGACCCGACACGGCGACGTGTAGAAGGGTCAGATCTCGACCGGATCTGACGATGGATCACGCCTCGGTCGGCGCCCTGCTGTTGGGTGGGGTGCGCCCGTCGGCCCTGGCCGCGGGTCGCCGACTCGACGCTCGTAACAGCGAGGCGCTGCGACGTGCCGACGCCTTCTTCCTTACGTCGCCGACACCTCATTGTCAGACGCATTACTAGGCGCCAGGTCGCGCCAGACCGCTCGGTGAAAGGCGACGTACCCCGGATAGCGAAGCGTGGTGACGGTGCGAAGTTGGCCGTCGGCATCGGCGAGCCGCCACCACGATGCGGTCGGGAAGACGTGATGCGCCAGGTGGAAGTTTCCGTCGAGCGTCAGCCAGCGGTAGAACCGTGTCGAGCGGACAGAACCGGTCGCGGTGACCATCGGATTGTTGTGCGGCGCGGCGTAGTGCTCGGGCAGGGCGAAGAAGGTGTACGGGCCGCACAAGAACACCAGCATGGGTACGAGCCACCACTGCACGAGTTCGCCGATGTGCCCGGTCGATGCTGCAATCGCGGTGGCGCCGGCCCACAGTGCGAACGGCAGCCAGCCCCACCGGCGCACGTGACGCTCGAGTGAGGCGGCTCCGACGTAGGCAGGCGGGCGACCCAGCAGCGTGCCGAGCGCGCCGGCCACCAGTTGGAGGGCAAAGGAAACACCGCCGATCAGCATGCCGACCACGTACACGGCTCGAGCCCGAAAGTGCAGGGGACCGACCGAGAACGGACGGGTCAGTAGCTCGTCGTAGAACGCCTCGGGATCCGACAACTCGCTGTCGCGACGGGTCAAGGCGTGATGGGCAAGGTGAAAGCAGCGATACGTCGGCCCATGGAAGCCCTCGAATGCTCCGGTGAACGCGGCAATCAGATCGTTCGGCCACCGGCGAACGAAGAGGCTGCGGTGCACTGCCTCGTGATGCGCGGCATCGATCCGCATCATGCACATCGCCAGGCCAGTCCAGGCGATGGCCCATCCCCACCAGCGATCAAGTGACTCGCCCAGCGCGACGAAGGCGGCATAGAGCAACACGGTCTCGACGAGCATCGCCGTCGCTCGAATCGCGTTGCGATCGGCAACGCGAACGCGGGCACCCCACTGCCGAATCTCGGTCGGCACGGCAAACAACGGCAGCGTGCTGTCGTCGGCGACGGTGGGAGCCAATTCTGTGGGCATGCGTTCCAGTCTGTTCTAGTCCGGAACATGGGCGCAGGCGTCTACATTCCGGCCGCCTCGCCATTGGCAGCCTACCCGGTAACGTCGCACGAGCATGGTGTCGGCGTCCCTCGCTCCATTTCGATCGCGAAACTTCAGGCTGATGTGGTCGGGTGCGCTGCTCTCGAACATCGGCACGTGGATGGAGTCGGTCGGGTTGAGCTACCACGTCGCTCACACAACCGGAAAGGCCTCGTGGTCGGCAATCGTCGGCGCCGCGGGGTTCTTGCCCAACGGAATTCTCGGCCCGATTGGCTCGGCCATGGCCGATCGCTGGAGCAGGCGCCGCGTCCTGATAGTCGGCAATGCGCTGTCGGCCGTCGTCGCGGCGATCTTGGCGGTGTGGGTGGGCGGTGGTAAGGCGACCCCGCTCGGCATCGCCGCGCTCAGTTTCGTGGCCGGCTGCATCGGCGCGTTCACCTTCCCATCGTTCCAATCCATCTTGCCCGACCTCGTCGAGCGCGAACACTTGGTTGCCGGTGTCGGCCTGTCGAATGCGCAGTGGAATCTGGGCAGGATCATCGGGCCCTCTCTGGCGGCGGTGGCAATCTCCATCGGTGGTATCGGAGCGGCCCTGTGGTGCAACGCACTCAGCTTCTTCGCAGTGATCGTTGCCGTGGCGCTGGTGAAGGTGCCGCATCGTCATGGTGATCGCCGCCCGATATTCGGTGCTCTCGCTGATGGGTTGCGGTTCGCCGTAGCGCATCTCGTCATGCGACGGATGTTGGTG
>JANPBZ010000156.1:0-3772 GCA_031430695.1 Ilumatobacteraceae bacterium | reverse complement strand
CAGCTCCTCTGCGGTCCAGATCTTCTGCGCCATCAACCCATCGTAGCCGTGACGCCGGAGCGCGTGTTTGCAAACCCGTCTCCCAATGGTCGTGGTTGACGGCGATGCGAGCGGCACCGCGTCGGATCGCTCCGCTTGGGTGTCAGTGGCCGATTTTCGTTGGGCCGGCGCGATGGTAGACCGGTATACGGACTGGGCGGACTGGGCGGACTGGACGCCACGTCAGGGGACTGCACGGACTCGACGGACGGTTCTCTTCACGTTGCCAAGGTGAGGGTCGCGGGTTCGAATCCCGTCGTCCGCTCCATTGTTCCTCAGCGTGTCCCGAGCAATTCTTCGGTGTCGGTGAAGGTGACGGTCACTTCCGCACCGAGCGCGTTGGCGATGCGGTCGAGGGTGGGCAAGCTAGGGGAGATGCGACCGCCTTCTAGGCGGGCAATCGCGGATTGGGTAGTGCCGACGAGCTCGGCGAGTTGGCGTTGGCTGAGACCCTTTTTCTCGCGCAGGGCGCGGATCTCGGACGCCAGCCGGATGGCGCGTCCTGCGCGTTCGTCGGTGAGCGTGTCGAGCCAATTGGTGACTTCGGGTTCGAGTTCGACCGCTCCCCAGGCCATAGCAGCGATGCTATCACCCGCGATCTGGCGCAGAAGATCCGGACTGCGGAGGAGCATGCCCGCACCCTTTCATTCTGGTGAGCGCGACGGCCTTGTGCGAGACGATTGGCGCAAGAATTGGCACAAGATATAGCGATCACCGGTAGCGCCCGCGTGTTGCGACTAGCGAATCTGTTCGGTGAATGTGGCGCACTCTCATGTGGCCAACTGATCCTGACGGCATGATGGTGCGGTGACTGACCGACGAAAGCTTGGATTGACGAAATTGACGTTCGCTTGCCTGGCTATCACCGCGCTCATCGGCGGTTGTTCGAGTCCGAGCACGACCACCACGCAGGGCGCAGATGTCCAAGATGGTGCGGGTACGAGTACCTCGACGAGCACTGAAGATGTTTCCGGTGGGGGCGCGCTCGGTGACAGCGCCTCGGCGCGAGTCGATGAAGTGCTGGCGATGGGGCAGGCCGACCGCGATGCGGCCTCGGCCGAGGCTGGGCTCGAGTTGGAGTTGGCAGTGGCCAAGGAGTCGGGGCTCGAGGCCGAGCTCGGTGGACCAGACGCCGCCCGTGACGCGTTGATCTCGGCCTGGGCGCCCCTCATCGAGCAAGCCGTCGCAGTCAAAGGGAACAACGTTCCGTCCGGTTTCCGACAGGTGGCCACGGCGGCACCGCCGATCGGTGAGGGATTGTTCGCCGGTCTCGTGCTCGCAGCAGTCAGCGCCGACAACGCTGTCGAGGCGGGGAGCGCGGGCATAACAGGTGCGCCCGAAAGTGTTACCAAGACCGAGAACGGGTTCACTACTACGACGTCGGGGTCGCTGAATCGCGGTGAATTCGCGATGGAGGCCACCCATGTCGACGGTAAAACCGGGGTTACGACGAAATTGGTCACGAAGACCTCGGCCGTGCCGTGCCCTGACGCCGACGGTCGGTTCGAGATCGAGGCGGTCATCGATGTCACCGTGTCCAAGGGCACGGCCGGTCAACGCGGCGTGTTGGTCGCCAAGGTGGTTGGCCACGTCGACGATGACGCCCACCTCGCATCGTCGGACCTCGACTACACGATGAAGTGGTCGAAGACGTCAGGCGGGGCAACCGAACTGGTCGATCTCTCCGGCAGCGTGTCATCGTCCGGTGGCGTTTCGAGCACGGTCGACCGAACCGGCGGTGCGGCGACGAGGGCTCTCGACGAGTCGGCCACCGTGGGTGCGCAGGTGTTCGCAGCACTCATGCAGGTTTTCTTGACCCAGGCGGCACAAAAGGGCTGGGAGTCCGGTCGTTGTGTTCGACTCGACGTGAAGGCTGAACCCGGCCGGAAAGATGTGAAACCGGGTGGTACCTCCGACATCACGGCTGCGCCGCGGAGCAAAGTCGACGGTGCCCCGACCGGCGGCAACGTGACCGCCACGTTCGTCGCTGGAAAGCTGGCGGTGGAACCAAATGGATCCAAGGTCCCCGCCGACGCGGCGTTCGTCTACACCGCCCCGACGGACGATCTTCCGATGTTCGGAACGGTGTCGCTCGAGGCTCGCTCACGGCGAGGCGTCGGCAAGGCCGAGATCATGTTCGAGATCGACAGCCCCGTGTATGTGGCGAGTGGAACGGGAGACGGAATCACCTTCAGCGGAAGTACCCAGGATCCGGCCCTGAAGATCGACCTCTTGGGCGATTTCGAGGGCGGGTCGGCGACGTTCGACTTCTTGCCGGACAGAACCGCGGATGGAGATCTCCTACCCACAGGAGTTGTCACGATCGCCGGAGGGGGCAGCGGTGCAACGGTGACCGGCGATGGCACATACACCTTGGTCGCCAACCAAGACGGCACGCTCACGCTGACGATGAACATTCACGCCTGCGTTGATGTGTCGGGGGAATGTCGTGACGCGACTCATGTGGTCACCTTGACGCCCCAGTCGTGACGGGGTGTGCAACCGGTCACGATTTGGATTCAAAGCGCTGCAGACGTGTCGCTGACGTGGACCCGGTCAATTCGGGTGTGTCGAGGACTTGCTCGAGCGTCGCGGCGAAGATGGAGCGCTCTTGACCGGCAACCTCCGAGGGTGCGTAGGGCGTAGTTGAAAAGTCTTACGATTTGTCGTAGTGTTGTGGTATGCCAGTAGTGAACTTTCGAACCGACGAACGCTCCGAACGAGCGCTTGCGGAACTGATGGCCGACGGAGCGACTGCGTCAGACGCCATTCGTCAAGCCCTCGTTGACGCCATGCGACTTCGTCGACGCGAACAAATGCGAGCCGAGTCGCTGGCGTTGATGAATGATGACGCAGACCGCGCCGAAAGCCGCCAGGTGCTATTGGACATGGACGAGCTTCGTGCGTGGTGACATCCACCGACTTCGCGCTCCTCGAGACGCGCGAGGAAATGAACAGCAAGGAAGTCGGTACGCCGTCATCGTCCAATCGGATGATCTGATGCTGTCAACCGTCCTCGCGGCACCCACATCACGTTCTGCGCCACCACGTATCTTTCGTCCGACGATCACGGTCAACGACGAGCAGACCCAGGTCTTGATCGAGCAGACCTCCGCCGTTGCACCCGAACGGCTCGGGGAGTTCGTCGGACGCGTCACCTACGAGGAACTCGCCGCTATCGATGACGGGTTGCGACTTGTCCTCGAACTGGATTGACATCAGTTTGCTGTCCGGTCGCACGGGGTGCGGCGCAATACGACAGACCAAGCACCTTGGTTCGGCTCGCCACGTTGTGAATTGACCTTCGACGACTCGAGTCTCAGACGCTTTGTCCGATCCGCAGATGGTTGCCGCTCGGGTCGCTGGTACAGCGTTGCTCGGGGTTGGTCTTCCTCGTGCCATGTCATCCTTGCGATGTTGCTGTATCCCCTGTCAGCGAGATGAGGAGCGCGCAACCTGATCTGGTAGAGGTTCAAACGCGGAGTCCTGTTCAGCGACCTGTCAAACGAGCAATCGCGGGGGTGACGGAAATCGGTTGACCGCGCTCGGCAGAATGGACAGTGTCGGAACGCCTCGCGTTCCCCGTCTGCGTCCCCCCAGCAGTTTGGAAGTTGCAATCACCATGTACTCATCGCGATCGATCACCCCAGAACACCCCTCCCGACAGCCTTCCCGGCAGGCGGAGGGCCGCCGTTTCCGGGCCATCCTGGGCCTGCTGGTCCTGGTCGGCGCA